>CAZVEV010000001.1:0-62053 GCA_964625865.1 uncultured Planctomycetaceae bacterium
GGCGCGACACTGGATCTTCTCCCGTCCCGGAGGCGGCCTTAGGCCGGCCGTTCTTGCCGAAGTACGCCTTGAGCACATTCTCTCGGTCGGTCGGGGTCTTGCTCGGGGACGTGTTACTGCGATCCGTGCCGTGTTCGACGCTCCAGCCGTGCCACTCGCGGTACGCGTGGTACGCCCAGTCCCAGCCCTCGGCCTCGAATAGCTCGATCAGCAGGACCGCCATACCCAGCACGGCCGGACGACATCCCAGAAGGTGCTCGAACATCACGTCTCCTTCACAGCGTGGTGTTATCGATTCTGCGAGTTCCCGGGCGCCTTTGCGGGGGCCAGGCCCAGCGAGGTCTGGATCGGGAAGTTGCAGATGCAGCCGGAGCTTGCTTCGGGAATCAGCACCATGCCTCCGACGGGCAGGATGTTGATCCAGCAGCCCGGGCGCGTGGCGCGCGTCAGGGGTCCGTGCTTGCCCGAGGCCAGGTCGAACCGGTGGGGGGTGCGGTTCCGGAAGAAGATCGTCGTCGCCGATGCGTTCAGCGCCCCGCACCCGCCGCGCCGCGATTTGACCCACGGCCAGGGCCACGCCGTGCGCTCGCCGGTGTCCAGGGCGTAGGCGTAGGGCTCGATGTAGAGCGTCTTGCCGATGATCAACGGGTGCTGGTCCTGCTCGCCATGGATCGTTCCCGCCCGGATGTTCCGGTTGAACGACGTGGTCCACGCGACGGCGCCGGTGGCGGCGTCGAAAACGTGGACGTCATACCACAGCCTGCCCTTGAGGTTCCGCGAACCGGTCACCACGACCTTGCCCTCGGTGGCCACCAGGTTCACGCTGTGCTCCAACTTCGCCAGGTCGCACGGCGCCCGCCAAAGCCGCTTGCCCGTCCCGAGATCCAGCGCTGTCACGAACGCGCCCTTGGCGAACAGGGGGGGCAGCTTGATTCGCCCGTCGGCGTCCTTCAGCGTCTCGGCGGCGGCGCTTTCGACGGCGAACACCTTCCCGTCGTCGATGGCGATCGTGGGGTTCGGCACCATGCCGCTTCCGGCGTCGTAGGTCCATCGGGGCCGTCCGGGCCGTCCGGTCCGCACGTCCAGCGCGAACAGCCGCCTGCTGCAGACGAACGTCCCGTTGTCGTAGTAGCAGCCGTCTCGAAGGGTCGTGGCGCTCTGGGTGCGCCACGACGCCCCGGCCGGCGTCACACTGCCGACCAGCACGCCGTCAACGGCGGCGAGGTAGCCCCACTCGCCTTTGACCTCGGCCGTCAGCGGCGGGGCCGTAAAGACCCGGCGCGGCTTGCCGGTTTGCGTGTCCAGCGCGAAGCACTTGTCGCCGGCGGCCACGTAGAGGCGGTCGCCGGCCAGCGCCATGTGACCGCTGTTGCGCAGGGCACCGACGCGAAGCGAGCCGGGGACCTCCCGTTCCCACAGCATCGTGCCGTTGCAGGCATCGAGGGCGAACACGCGGCCGGCGCCGGGTACGAACAGCCGTCCGGCCTGCCAGAGTGGCGACATGACGCGGTGGTGGCGATCGACCATGTTCCGCGGTCCGGGGCGCCCGAACCACTGGAGAGCGAGCGGGCCGGAGGGTGTGGCGTCGCCGCTGCAGGCGGTGTTGCCCGGCGTGGCGTACATGTGCGACCACTGCCCGCCGCCGCCCGGCCCGCGACGCGCAACGCGCCCCGCGTCGGCGCCCTGGACGACGGCCCCGCCAAACGGGCGACAGACGCGCATGGCTTCGGCCTGTGCGGCGTCGGCGGGATCGTCCCAGATGACGAGATTGAACAGGCCGTCGGCGTAGGGCAGGGGGGCCGCCGAACGGTGAACCACCACGCGGCCGTACAGGCCTGCTGCGTCGATGGCGCTCCGTGCGGCGGCGGCCTTGGTGGGGTCGGATTCGACGCAGACGACCCGCAGCGTGGTCAGGCGGGCAAGTTCGCAGGCCAGCCCCACCGTGGCACCGGGACCGATCAACGCGTAGCCCTTCGTCGCGCCGGCCCGCGCGATGAGTCGTCGCGCGGCGTCGGTGGACCGCTTCGGGGCCGTGCGGTTGGTGTAGGGCAGCGGCTTCGGCGCCGGCGAGGCTTCGTCACCCGAGCCGGCCGGCCCCGGTGCGAAGCAGGTGACTATCCCCTTGTCCGTGCTGACCAGCAGCCGCCCGCCGGCAACAGCCAGCGAATACGCCTTGCCGTCCACCCCCGCCGACCAGGTTTCCTTCCCGTCAGCGCCACTGATCGCCGCGACCTTGCCCTCGCCCCCGCCGAACCGCATCTTGCCCGCGCCAATGAACGCATACGGATAGGCGGCGGGTACCTTCATCGCCGCTACCGCAGGCCCCTTGCCCCGCCGCGCCAGCGAGGCGATGAAGCTCCCTCGCGTGTCGCGCCCGGTCTGGCCGTGCAAACGGTCGCCCCGTCGCGCCAGGTACCCCTGCATCGCTGCTCCCAGGCGTTTGCTCTCGATCTTCCGCCCCGTGCGGACATCCAGCGTTACCAGCTCGACGCCCCACGTCGGGAACATGCCCGCGCAGAAGTATGCCCGGTCGCCCTCGACCAGTACGCCGGTCCGCACCGGGTGGTCGCTGATGATCCGCCCGTTTCCCGCGATCCGCCGGTCGGGCCAGGCCGCGTGGCGATACGTCCACAGCAGGCGACCGGTCCGGCTGTTCAGGCAATACACGCGCCCGTCATCGGAGCCGAACAGCAGGCGATCGCCCGCCACCGTCGGCGCCAGGCGCACGGGCCCCTCGGTGAAGAATCGCCACACCTCGCGCCCGGTGACGGCGTCGAGGCAGGTGACCGTATCATCAGCCGACGAGCCGAAGTAGACCCGCGAGTCGGCGGCTACCAGGTGATACGCCCGGTCGTACGTCACACGCGGCTTGAGATTGCTCCGCCGGTGCCAGTAGTCGTGCCTCGCCGGTGCGGGCCAGGCCGCCTCCGGACGGTGGCGACAGCGATAGGTCCACTGCCGTTTCAGCGGCAGGGCGAGCGTCTCGGGCGTCAGGCCGGTCCGGGCGTTGTTCTGCATGTATGTGCCCCACCCCGCGACGGGGGGGGCGGCCTGCTGTTCCGCCTTCCCGTCGTCCGCACGGACTGCGGCCGAGGCGCACGCGGCGACCAGAAGCACCGCCAGCGGTCTGCCCACCGTTCGTATCATGCTCGCGTCCTTATCATGGTTCGCCATCGCTGAGGCAAAGTGGCAGCTACAGGGTCCAGCCTGGCCTGTACTCGCGGCGGATGAGCTTGTTTGCCGCGGCTACATTGGTGACCTTCATCTCGCTGACGTCCCACTCGATCTTCCGGCCGGCCTGGAGGGCGACGTTGCCTAGCAGGACCATTTCGGTCAGCGGGCCGGCCCGGTCGAAGCTGGAGCAGGGCTGCTTCTTCGCCTGACACGCGGTGAGCCATTCCTGGATGTGGCGCGACCCGGTCTGCCAGCCGTACCGGTCCGCCACGGGCGGGATCTTCTTAAACGACTTGTTCACGGGCGTGATGTCGGCAAACTCGGGGATTGTGCGCGGCCCGGCCTGCCCGGCGAGCGTGCCGGCCGTGATGCCTCCGAACGTCATCGCGCATTTCTCGCCGATGAAGATGCTCCCATTGCTGCCGAGCCCCCTGACGTTGGGGAAGCCCTTGGGCAGGGGAGGCTTTCGCCCGCCGTCGTACCAGGTGATCGTCACGGGCGGCGCCTCGCCCCGAGCGGGGAAACGGTAGCGAACGGTCGAGGCGGCCGGGTAGGTCCCCGCGCCGACGCCGGTCGACTCGGCTTCCACGGAAAACGACGTGGCCTCGGCCAGATGCATCGCCCAGAACGGCCCGTCCATCACGTGACAGCCCATCGCGCCCAGCGCCCCGGTGCCGAAGTCCACCCACCCCCGCCAGCGATACGGATGGTACGCCGGGCTATACCGCCGCTCGGGTGCCGGGCCCAGCCACAGGTCCCACGCCAGGTCCTCGGGCGTCGCGACGGGCTTGCCTGCCTTGACGTTCCCCTGCGGCCACACGGGGCGGTTCGTCCAGCAGTGGATGTCCCGGATCGGTCCGAGCCCGCCGCCCCAGACCATCTGGCAGGCGCGGCGGATAGTGGGCCCGGAATGGCGCTCGTTGCCCATCTGCGTGACCACGCCCGTTTCGGCGGCGATCTTGACCAGTTGCCTGACCTCCCACACGTCGTGGGCCAGCGGCATCTCCGTGTAGACGTGTTTGCCTCGCCGCATCACCTCGGCGGTGATGACCGCATGCGTGTGGTCGGGCGTGGAGACCACCACCGCGTCGATGGACTTCTCCTTGTCGAGCATCTTGCGGAAGTCCTTGTACTTCGCGGCCTTCGGAAACCGCTTCATCGCGACGGCAGAGAGCGTCCAGTCCACGTCGCACAGCGCGACGACGTTGTGGCCGATGCACTTTTCGAGATTGGCCAGCCCGCACGCGCCCAGCCCGATGCCTGCGATGTTCAGCTTCTCGCCCGGGGGCGGCGGCGCGGGCTTGCCTTTCTTCTTCTTCCGCTTGGCACCCAGCACGCTGCTCGGGACGATCGTCAGGGCCGCTCCCGCGGCGCCCCGGCTGAGCAGTCGCCGCCTGGAGATCCGCCCGCCGCTTTCTGGTCGCTCTGCTCTTCGTTCAGACATGTTCTCGGTATCCATGTTAACGACCCTCTTTCTCGCCCAGGCAGACAAGCGCCCCGTCCATCGTGGCCATGTACAGGCGTCCGCCGGCGGCGATCAGCCCGTCGAAGACCGGCACTCGCTGGGTCTTCAGTTCCGACAGCGTGCTCCCGTCGGCGGCTCGCATTACGCGAAGCACGGACCCTCTCCGCCCGGTCATCGCTTCGAACGCCCCCGCGTCGGGGGCAAGGTCCGGCGGGCCGGCGATGTAGAGATGCTTGCCCTGTCCTGAGCCTGTCGAAGGGCCTGCCCCGCCCTTCGTCGAGGCCCCGGCCAGCACCATCCCGTGGGCGCGAATCGGCACCCGCTCGGACCATATCGGAAGCTCCGTCCGCGAGAAGCCCCGTCCCTTCTCGCGCCCGATCTCGATCGGCCTCAGCGTCGAAATGGTCGTGTTGCGGTCGGCAAACAGTTCATATCCGTCGCCGGGCGTGAACTCCGGGCTGTGTCCCCTGCGGTGGCGGTAGACCTTCAGGCCGTACGTCGTGCTCTCGTCGAAGGCCAGGATCTGCCCGGACTTGGCGCCGAGGTAGTTGAAGTAGTACCCGGGCCAGCGCTGCCCGTACACCCAGTAGGTCCGGTTGAACCACGTCTTGTCCAGGAAGCCGTCGGTGGTCATCAGGTGCATGCCCACCATGCGGTCGCCCAGCTTGGTCACGCGTGTGGTCGGCTGGACCGTCAGATCGGCGTTGAACCGCATCTGGAACATGTAGATGTCTTCGGCCCCGGCGACGAGGATGTCCGTCTTCGTGCCGGTCATGTCAAACGGGCGCCCGGCGTCCTTCGAGGTGTCGGGCCTGGGACTGGCGAGGTGTCTCTCGTGAATCACCTTGCCCGTCGCCGGGTCCAGGGCGTAGGCGGTGATGCCGCCGTCGAGGTACGAGGACCGCCCGGCCGTGAAGTACACGGTGGCACGGGCATCTTGCCCGTGTTGTCCCTTTACGGGCGAGACGCCCCTGCTACGAACCAGCACGCTGCCGTGAACGGGCCAGGCCGACTCGAGCTGCCCGCGTATGCAGACTTGGCGCAGCTTCGGCGCGGCCCGGAAGCGCCACACCAGCGCCCCGTCCGAGGCCCGCAGGCAGTAGACGTGTCCGTCGGTGCACCCGAACAGGACCAGCGATCCGTGTATGGTGGGGGGCGAGTCCACGCGGGCCCCCGCGATGTAATGCCACAACCGCTTGCCGGTCCCGGCGTCGACGCAGTGGACGGTGTGGGCGTCCGGCTCGGCGACGAAGACCCTCCCGCCGGCCGCCACCGGCGGCGTCAGCGCGCCGTGGCGCTGCTCGGGACGGACGTATTGCAGGCTTGCGCTTGGGCCGCCGCCGGGCGGCTTGTCGGGGCCGATGGCGACGGCCTTGACGTTCCCCAGACGCCTCTCCACCTGCTTGACGGGCCGAACGCTGACAGTGAGGGCCCCGGTCTTGGCCAGGTTGACCTGCCCGACGCGAACCCACACGAAGTCCGTCCAGCCGTTGGTATGGCGGATGCGGCCGGTGAGTTTCGCTTCACCGACGGCCAACTCGAACACCGATCCACCGGGGCCCGCGTTGGACTGGCAGATCCAGACCGTCTGCCTGCCGGCCGTCTGGATCTTCGCTCGCCACGTGATATACGTGTCCTTGCCGCGCCAGGCGCTTATATGGTCGCCGCTCTTCTTCGCTCCGCTGCCGTGGACCGTCGCATCGGCTGCACGGAGAACGAGGTGGCTGACCTTGTCAGTCGGTTCCTTGGGCTCGGGTTTCCCACCAGTGGCGGCTGTCCCGATCAGCGCGGTTGTCCACAGGCTGGCCGGCTTGGCGGTCAGGGCGGCGGTCGTCGATCCGCTCCGCCGGGCGTCGTGACGGTACGTGGGCCAGTCGGATTGTCGATTGTCGATTGCCGACTGCCGATTGATCTTGCCGTACGCCGGGCCGCGCGTCAGCCGGTCGGTCTTGTCAGCCTTGGGGACATCGTCGCTCGCACGCATCTTTGCGCCCAGGGCGTTCAGGCCGGTCAGCATGACGCCGGGGTAGCAGAAGCACTGGTGGGGGGGCACGTAGAGCAGCCCGTTGGCCGGGATCACGCCGAAGCCGCACGCCCCGCGCATCCAGTTGTGCCTCATGTGGTTCCTGCTGACCAGGTCGAAGAACTCCACGCCACGCTTGTTCAGCAGGAGGTAACGCTTGGTCGCCTTGGGGGGATAGCAGCGAATGTGGTGGCCGGCCGTAACCAGCCGCTCGGCCGTCACCGTCCGCGTCACCTTGCCGGTCTTCGGGTCGTAGCCGTTGCGGGTCTCGGGATCCGGCTGCCACAGGAAGCTCCTGCCGTGCCCGCCGGCCCAGGCCCGCCAGAGGAGGCCCGAGGCCACGAACAGCCCCGGCGGGTTCCGCGCGTGGCCGCTGGCGTTGGGGCCCTTCCAGAGTTGCTTGCCCGTCTCGGCTGACACCGCCAGCGTCCCGCTGCCAGTCAGGTAGACTGCGCCATCGTGCATGACCACGTATCCGCGGGAGCCTCCCTTCGCTGCCGTCCGCCACAACTCCTTGCCGTCGGACAGCCTCAGGCAAACCACCTCCTTGCCGTTGAAGTAGCACACCCGCCCGCCGCCGGCTACCAGCGTGTTGCTCGCGATGGACGTGGCCTTGGTCGCCCACAGGACCTTCCCGTCGGCCGCGTCGGCTGCCACCACGTGCTTGCCCGCCTGGCCGCCGGCGGGCTTGACCGTGGTGTTGAGTATCACCTTGCCCTCGCAGACCGCGATCTCGCTGACCGTGCCGGTGTCCTTGCAGGTGTGGAGCGTCTTGCCCGTTGCCGCGTCCAGGATGCACAGGGGGCCGCGCCCGTTCTGCGGGGCATACAGCCGGTCCCCGGCGGCTGTCAGGGCGTGGGGATGGCCCCTGTTCCAGGGCCGCTTCCAGAGCAGCACGCCGTTGAATGCGTCGCGCGCGATCAGCGTCCACAGCGCGGGCACGCCGCGCGGCTGGCCGATGATGCCCTCGTCGATGATGGCAAACATGCGCCCCTTGGCGGTGACCATGGCGTGGACGCTGGATGCGAACTCGTGGCTGCGACACCACAGGGGCGTGGCCTGCCATTGCAGACGCTCGGGCGGGCCCACGCGGTCATCATCGGCTACTGCGTTGTTGCCCGAGTCGTGGAGGTAATGGCTCCACTCGTCTATTTCGTCCGGCCAGGGCTTGACCGTCCGCGTCCACTTGTCGCCTTGTCGCCTGACAAGGACGCCCAGCGGGGCCAGGACCCGCATCATCTCCTCGCGGGAGACGCCCGCGTCGCCCTCGACGACCAGGAGGTTCACCATGTCGGCTGACAGGGGCAGGTGCTTGCTTCGCCAGTGCTCGACCGACACCTTGCCGTACACACCCAGCGAACGGATATGCTCCCGGGCCGCCGCGACCTTGGCCGCATCGCGCTCGAGCCCCCGCACGAGGTAGCGGTCGTTGGCGCGTAACGCCGCCGTCAACTTGCCATCCCCGCAGCCGACGTGTACCACCAGTCCGCCTTTGACGCCTGCGGCCTCAATGATCTTCGAGGCCTGGCCATCGGCCGCCTGCAGCGTCCCGGTCATCATCAGAAGTGAAGCCAGTACGCACACTGCTGCCAACCGTCGGAATATCATCTCTGCACCTTTCTGCTACTGCGCCTTTCCCAGGCAGATCACCTTGCCGTCGATCGTCGTCATGACCAGTCGGCCGTTGGCGGCGGCCAGCCCGTCGTGGACCGGCACGCCGGGGAGTTTCAGTTCGGCCTGCTTCGCGCCGTCCGATCGCGAGACCGCCCACAGCAGGGCCCCCTCGGCGCCCTTGAGGGCCGCGGCCTGTCGGACAAGCCTGGCCTGCGTGGCGGGCTGGTCGAACGTCTTGAATGAGTCCGGCTCATCGATCAGGTCCGGCGGGCCGGCGATGAAGAGCGTCTCGGCGGCAACGGCCATCGCGCGGACCCGCAGGGGCACGTCCTTCTGCCACGCGAACGGGATTCTGAACTTCCCGGCGCGGGAGTGGGGATAGTCGCGATTGGCACGCATGTAGTCCGTTGGGGGCGCGGGCGGAACCGATGCCCTGGTTACAGCAAACAGGTGGTACTTCCGCCCGGTGGCGCCGGCGTAGGACCTGGGCTTGTACCCGTAGCCGTAGATCGTCTTGTCGGTGACGGTCAGCAGCCGTCCGGCGGGGTTCTCGTGTCCGGCGAAGTACCAGCCGATGTAGCCCGAATAGAAATGCTCGCCGTAGATCCAGTACGTGCGGTGCCACCAGTCGCCGTTGAGGAAGCCGGCCGGGCTGTACAGGTGCGGGCGCGACTTGGCGGGCTTCAGCGTCGCCGCGTCAAACGCCAGGCGGCGCATGAACACCTGCTTACCATCGCCGGACAACACGTCGGGAAGGGCGCCGGGCATCTCGAACCGGATCGGCTCGGCCGGCTGATCGACGGCGTCGTCGCCACGGCTGTACAGGCTCTTACTCGAAAGCTCCCGGCCGGTTCTCAGGTCCAGGCGATGCAGCGTCATCCCGCCGTCCAGATACGACGACCGCCCGGCCGCGAAGGTTACCACGCCATCGCGAATCAGCACGCTTCCGTGGACCGGATGCGCCGAGGCGACCTGGCCGAACGCGACGATCCGCCGGCTCGTCGGGGCCGCCCGGAATCGCCAGGCCAACTCCCCATCGGCCAGCCTGACGCAGTAGACCCACCCGTCGGCCGAACCGAACACCGCCACGCCCTGCGAGACCGACGGCGGAGAGTCCACTCGTCCGCCGGTGGTGAACGACCAGGCCTCCTTGCCCGACGCGGCGTTCAGTGCGTGGACCGTGTGCGTGTTGATCGACGCGACCAGCACCTTACCGTCCGCCACCACCGGGGCCGACAGCCTCCCACCTACGCCAGTGGTCCACGCCCGGGTCAGGTTCGCGGGAACCGCCGTCTTCGTGAATCCGCTTCGGGCCGCATCATGACGATACGTGGGCCAATCGCCATTTGAAATCTGAGATCGGGAATCTGAGATTTCAGATTTGGAGTCTGAGATTTGAGACTTGAGATTTGAAATGTCCTTGCCGAATGCAGGCCCTTTCTCCAGTCGAGGCCCCTTCTCGATGGGAGGAACTTTCAACCTTGAACCTTCAACCTTCAACCGCCGTCTGGGCGCCAGCGCCAGAAAGCCCGTCAGCTTGGCCTCGATGTAGCAGGCGCACGAGTGGGGCGGGACGTAGAGCAGGCCGTTGCACGGGAGCGTGCCGAACTGGCACGTGCCGCGGACCCAGTGATGGCGAAGCCCCTGTCCGCTTGCCAGGTCGATGAACTCCACGCCCGTCCGACCGGCTACGATGTAACGCGAGGTGGCGCGGTTGCGGTGGCATCGATGGTGGGGCATGGTGGTCTTGAAGGCCCTGTCCGGGCGGATGCGCTTGACGATCTTGCCCGTGTGCAGGTCGCGCCCCGTGGTGAAGTCCGGGCCCGTTCGCGAGCGGCTCTGCCCGTACCACACCACGCCGTCGACGACGAACACGTCGATCGGGGCGTGATAGGCCTCGGCGGCCCGACACCGCCACAGTTCCTTACCGGTCGCGGCTGCGTGGGCCACCAGGTCGCCCGGCCAGCCCTCTCTCGCCAGCCAGGTCGCTATCCGCTTGCCCGTGCTCTCGTCGAGGTTCGATGCGGGGGTAGCCTGTCGGTCGGTGCAGAGGACGACGTCGCCGTGGGCAACAACCGTGGGGGCGGACCAGCCGGGTCGCTTCAGCGCGACGGTGCGCCCGGCCCGCCACAGTTCGCGGCCGGTCCCGGCATCCAGGCCGACCAGCCCGCGAGTGTCCATGTAGAACACGCGCCCGCCTGCGACGGTCAGGGCGGACGGCAGGATGCGGACGTTGGGCTTCTTCCAGAGCACGTCGCCCTTGGCGGCATCGACGGCTAGGACAGTCATGGGCCCGGGCCCTGCACGGCCGGACCGCTCGGTCGCCGACGCTGCCGGGCTCGCCACGAGATAGAGCACGCCGTTGGAGTGGAGGATCTCCTCCGTGCCCTCCGTGCCCTTGTAGGTCGCAACCGTCCGCCCAGTCGCGGTGTCGAGGGCCGTCACTGGCGCCTGCAGGCCAAGCGTGACGTAAACACGGTTCTTCGTTGCGACGAGTCGTCGGGCCAGGGCAGGGGGGCCCTGGCGGAACGGCTTGAGGTGCGGGTGCCAGACCGGAATCGACCGCCTCCACAGCACCACGCCATTAAACGCGTCTCGTGCGACCAGCGCCCACTTCGGCGGCAAGACGACCGATGCGGCCGGGGCCTCGTCGATGATTGTGAACAGTCGCCCGCCCGCGGACACCACCGCCGTAACGCTGGCCAGTCGCTCGTGGTGGCGGGCGTTTCGGGGGGCGGCGATCCACTGAACGTGGTGCGGAGGGCCCACCGCCGTATCGGCGGCGACGGCGTTGTTCGTGGCGTCGTACAGCGTGTGCGTCCAGTCGTCGATCTCGCCGGGGCGCGGCTTGGCGATCTTCGCCAGACCGTCGGCCTGCCGGATGCATGCCATTCCGCCGGGGGCCAGCACACGGAGCAACTCGCCCGGCGGGACCTTCGCCCCGCCGTCGATCACGACGAGGTTGACCAGGTTCTCCGCATACGGCAGGGCCGGCGCGGTGCTCCACCGGTCGATCGACACCGGGCCGTACAGGCCCAGCGAACGGACATGCTTGCGGGCGGCAGCAACGTTCAGGGCCTCCGTGTCCAGGCCGTGGACAAGAAACGCATCACTCGCTCGCAGCGCGGCGGTCAGCTTCCCATCACCGCAGCCGACGTGCACGACCAAGCCGCCGGTGACGCTCGCAGTCTTGAGAATATCGTTCGCCTCGGCCGCCGTGATCATTGGCGCGGAGATCGCGATGATCGCCAATCCCGCCAGAACAGTGCACATCGTCCGCATCATGTTCGACTCCTCGCCGCTGTGTGTCATGAGTACAGGATAGCGTATCCGGACACGAAACGGCATCGTGCGGTTCACCTGCGGATCGCACAACGAATCCCGATGTATATCGGGATTCACTCTCCAACCGCCCAGTCGTAGGGCGTGCAACTGGTTTGCACGCGGAACGAACAGGCAATCCGTTCCGCGTGCAACGAGTTGCACGCCCTACAACTACCGGGTGCGACAGTCCGCGACGGGTGGCGTCTACTTCCTGCCG
Source organism: uncultured Planctomycetaceae bacterium (assembly GCA_964625865.1). Lineage (GTDB taxonomy): Bacteria > Planctomycetota > Phycisphaerae > SM23-33 > SM23-33 > CAZVEV01. The sequence goes on from CAZVEV010000001.1 coordinate 11,818, forward strand.
CTCATGCAGATCACCGTTCCGTCGGTCAGGGCGATGATCAGTCGTCCGCCGGCGACGGCCAGCCCGTCGAACACCGGCGGGGCGGGCAGCGTGTAGTTGGCCAGCGTCTTGCCGTCTCCTGCCGCTACGGCCCGCAGCACGGCGCCGCTCTTGCCCAGAAGGGCCGCTTCCTGCTTGAGGGCCTGCTGGGCGTTTGCGGCGGACTGCTTGCCGGCAGACGCCTCGTTCAGCACGTCCGGAGGGCCGGCGACGAAGAGCGTCTTGTCAGCCAGCGCCATCGCGCGGACCAGGATGGGCACGTCGGTTGACCAGGCGTAGTTCTTGGGGTTCGTCACAGGACCGGCCCCGCCGCGGGGGCGGCCTTTCTTCTTCTTGGCGCCCTTGGCCTTCGGCGCCGGCTTGGGCGGAAGACGCCCCGGCGCGGCGGCCTTCCACTGCTTGTTCGCGGCGAACAGGCGATACTCCAGCGGCACGGTCCACTTGTAGTACTGCGGCTCGCGGCCGAACACGTAGACCTTCTCGTCGCCGACGCAGATGATCTTGCCCGCCGGTGCGTGCTTGCCCGCGACGAAGTACCCGCACCATCCGCTGGACCACGTGCTGCCGTACATCCAGTACGAGCGGTGGAACCACGTGTCGTCGAGGAAGCCGGTCGGGCAAAACAGGTGCGTCCGCTCAGCGACCTGCCGCGACCCCTCCTGCGCGCCGCCGACCGTCGGCCCCATCGCCAGCCGCTTGCCTTTCAGGTCAAACGCCTGGCTCCGCATGTAGATCCGCTTGCCGTCGCAGCTCAACACGTCGGGTCGCCCGACGGCCATGTTCAGCCACTTGACCGTGTCCTGGATGTTCTTGCCCGTGTTGGGGTTGGTCTCGTTGAGGGCCGTCCGTGAGACGACGGCCCCGGTCCGGGCGTTCAGGCGGAACAGCGTCATCCCGCCGTCGACGAACGCCGACCGCCCCGCGACGAAGTGGGCCACGCCCTCGCGCACGAGCACGCTGCCGTGGACGGGCCAGAGCGATTCGACCTGCTCGTAGACGAGGATTCGCCGGTCGGCCGGCGCGGCCCGGAAACGCCAGATCAGCGTCCCGTCGTCGGCCCGCAGGCAGTACACGTACCCGTCGGCCGAGCCGAACAGCATGCGCCCCTCGAAGAAGGTCGGGGGCGAGTCGACCCGCCCGCCCGCCGTGAACCGCCACACCGGCTTGCCGTTTCGCGCGTCTATCGCATGGACCGTATGCGTGTCGATCTCCGCCACAAACACCTTGCCCGCCGCCGCCGTAACCGTGCTGAGTTTCCCGCCGATGCTGGCTTTCCAGGTTGTTCGCAGCCGGCCGGGAACGGACGACGACGTCGCGCCACTACGCGAGTTGGAGCCCCGGTATGTGGCCCAGTCGCCATCTGAAATCTGAGATCTGAGATTTGAGATATCCTTACCGTACGCGGGCCCCTTTTCGAGCGGCGGGACCTTCGACCTTCGACCTTCGACCTTCGACTTCGGCGCCAGCGCATTGAAACTGTGAAGATACGTTTCCGCGTAGCAGGCACACGGCGACGGGGGCGTGTAGAGCAGGCCGTTTGCGGGCATCAGGCCGTACAGGCACGGGCCGCGCGTCCAGTGGTTCAGGTCCCACGTCTTCTTGCGGAAATCAATGAACTCGGTTCCCGTGCGGGAGGTGATGATGTAGTTGCTCGTCGCCCGCCCGGAGTGGCAGCGGTGGTGGAACCAATAGCTCCTGTTGTCGGCTGGGAAGCTGTGGGCCTTGCGCCCGGTCTTCAGATCGAAGCCCACCACCCTGCCGTCGGCCCCGCCGTACGAACTCGTGGGGCACCAGACGATCCCGTCGATCACGAACAGGTCCTCGGGCGAACTGTATCCCGAGGGCGGATGCTTGCCCTGCCACAGCGTCTTGCTCGTCTGGGCTGACAGGGCCGTCAGCGTGTCCGGCTTGTTCGCGCCGCCGGTGGACTTGATCATGCCCGAGTATTCCCCGCTGGCCAGCAGGACCACGCCGTCGGAGACCACCAGCTTCGATGCGAAGAAGGACTTCTGCGCCTTGGGCGTCGGCAGTGTGTCGGCAGACGTCCAGAGCTTTTGGCCGGTCTTGCGGTCCAGGCAGATCACCCGCTGGGTGGCGAAGTTGAAGTAGTACACGCCGCTGCCGTCGACAGCCATCGTCAGCGCCGCCACCACGTCGGTCGCCTGCCACAACTTCCGTCCCGTTGCGGCGTTGATCGCGACGATTCGCCGCTTCTCGGCCGGGCGCTCCAGGCGCTTGCCGTCACCGATGGACCCCGGGCCGATCAGCACGTACAGCACGCCGTCGGACAGGATGATCTCCTCGGCGCCCTTCGTACTCTCGTAGGTTCGCACCGTCTTGCCGCTGGCCGCGTCCATGCACGTAACCGGGCCCTGGAGGCTCAGCGTGGCGTAGACGCGTCCGCCGGCAGCGACCAGGCGCCGCGGGGCGTCGGCGGGGCCGTCCTTGAGGCCCTTGAAGGTGTTGTACCACCGCCCGATCTTCCGCGTCCAAAGCCGCTTGCCGTTAAACGCGTCGCGGGCGATCAACGCCCAGTGGGGGGGCAGGTGGATCGACGCGGTCGAGCCCTCGTCGAAGATGTAGAATATCCGTCCGCCCTCGGACACCATCGCGCTGATGCTCGACATCTTGTCGTGGTGGCGCGTCCACTTGGGCCCCGCCTGCCACTGAAGCCGGCGCGGCGGGCCGACTACCGTGTCAGCGGCCACCGCATTGTTGTCCGGGCCGTGCAGGTAGTGCGTCCACTCGTCGATGTTGGCCGGGCGCGGCTTGACGGTCTTCGTCCCGCTGACGATCGCCACGCCGCCCGGGGCGAGCACGCGCATGATCTCCGCCCGCGCCACCTTGCCCGGCCGCTCGGCCACCACGAGGTTGACCGTGTTGTCGATGTACGGCAGGTGCGAACCGTCGAATGTGTCGACCGCGACCTTGCCGTACAGCCCGAGCGATCGGATGTGCTTCCGCGCGGCGGCAACGTTCTTCGCGTCGGCGTCCACGCCGTGAACGGTGTACGCGTCGCTCGCCCGCAGTGCCGCCGTCAGCCTGCCGTCGCCGCAGCCGACGTGGACCACCAGTCCGCCGGTGATGCCCGCGGTCTTGAGAATATCGTCCGTACTCGCCGCGTGTGCGTGTGGCGCGAGGGTCACGACGATCGCCAATCCTGCGAGGACGGCGCTGAGTGTTCGTGTCATAATCGACTCCTTGTCAGTTCAGTTCGTCGTCGGATCGAACGACACGCGCGGAGCAAGCTCCGCCGCTTCACATGGATGGGACGACAAGTTCAACCGCCGCCAAGGCAGACGATCTTCCCGTCGGTCGTCGCGATGACCAGTCGCCCGGCGGTGGCGATCAGGCCGTCGAACACCGGCGGGGCGGGCAGCGCGAGTTCGGCGAGTTTCGTTCCGTCTTCGGTAGACACCGCCCAAAGTACCGCGCCGCGTTTGCCTTCCATCGCCTCGACCTGGGCGGCCAGCGCCTTTTGCGTCTCAGCGTCGTTCATCTTCCGGTAGGCCTGCTCTTCGTCCACCAGGTCGGCGGGGCCGGCAAGGAACAGCGTCTTGTCCGCCACGACCATCGCCCGGGCCATCAGCGGCAGGTCGACCGTCCAGTTGTGCTTGACCTTGAAGCCCTTTACCGCCGGGCTGCTCCCGCCCGTACCGCCAAAGAACCTCATCGCCTTGCCGACCTTCCCCGCCACCGCGCGAGCGCCCACGACCTTGCCGTGATTGCCCCTCCCCGACGCGTCGCTCGCCTTGCCGTCGTCGAACGAGCAGGCGAGGACCAGGTGCGCGTCCTTGCCGGCCGCCTTGCCTCCCGCCGCGGCTGCGATCTCAGCGGCGCCCAGGGCCCGACGATACACGCGGACCTCGTCGATCAGCCCGGTCAGCGGCAGCGTGCTGTTGTAGCCGCCGACGGACGACTCGTCGTCCATGCCGATCTCCATGCCTTCCTGCGGGTCGCCCGTGATCAGGCCCGGGGCCTTGCCCGACCCGGCCGGCTTGCCGTCGACATGGACCAGCACCTTGCCTTCGGCCGTGAGCACGCCTGCGACGTGCGTCCATTTCCCGACGACCTTCGCCTTGGCCGCCGCGGCGTGGATCTTGCCGTTCAGCCGTATCGCGAATCGCGCCCGCCCGCCCTGGAGGTACAGCACGTAACCCATACCCGTCCCGCCTCGGGCCAGGATCACGCCGTCCGGCTTGTCGCTCTTGACCCACGCGGCGACCGTCACCGGCTTGCCCGCCGTGTTGAGGGCCTTGCTCTTGGCGATCTGGATCAGCGACCGCTTGGGCGTGCGGGTCGGCTTGCGGGGCACTGACGAGGGGGCGGCATCCGGTGACTTTGCGGCCGCGAACAGGTGATGCTCGATCGGTGTGGTCCAGCGGTAGTACTTGGGCTTGCGTCCGAAGCCGTAGATCTGCTGGTCGTCGACGACGAGAATCCGCCCGGCCGGGGCGGCCGTGCCGCTGCGGTAATATCCCTGCCACCCGCTGACGAACATGCTGCCCCACATCCAGTACGTGCGATGCCACCACGTGTCGTCGAGGAAGCCTGTGGGGCTGAACAGGTGGGTATACTCCTTGGTCTGCGTCGGCGGCGGGGCGCCCTGGTCAGCGTCCTTTCCGCGGGGGAAGGGCTTGAGCGGCAATCGCTTGCCGTCGAATCCGAACGGCTGGGACCGCATGTAGACGAACTTCTCGTCGGCCGACAGCACGTCGGGCAGGCCCACGGGCATGTTCAGCCAACTGACGTAGTCCTGCAGGCTCTTGCCCGCCTCGGTGTCCTTCTCGTCCAGGACGGTGCAGGACAGGACGGCCCCCGTGGCGGGCCTCAGCCGCCACAGGCGCAGGCCCGTGTCGAGGAACATCGAGCGCCCGGCGACGCAGTAGAGCACGTCGTCGCGGATCAGCACGCTGCCGTGGACGGGCCAGACGCTTTCGACCTGGCCGAACGAGACGGTTCGCTGGTCCATCGGCGCCGCGCGGAACCGCCACGCCAACTCGCCGTCGGCCACGCGCACGCTGTAGACCCATCCGTCGGCTGAGCCGAAGAAGGCGTGCCCGTTGTGGATGGTCGGCGGCGAGTCGACCCGCCCGCCGGCCCGGAACCGCCACCGCAGCTTGCCGGTCTCGGCGTCAACCGCACAGACGGTGTGGTCGTCGATCGACGCGACGAAGACCATGCCCGCCGCCATCACCGGAGCTGACAGCTTCTTGCCCAAAACGCCCGTCGACCAGGCTGGCTTGAGCTGTGCGGGCACCTTCGTGGTCGACTTCCCCGTGCGGGCGTTGTCGTGACGATACGTCGGCCAGTCATTCGATTTACGATTGTAGATTTTAGATTTTAGATTGATCGTGCCATACGCGGGGCCCTTATCGAGGCGCGGGACCTTCGACCTTCGACCTTCGACCTTCGACGCCGGTGCGAGCGCATTAAAGCCGGAGAGCTTGGCTTCGAGGTAGCAGGCGCAGGGGTGCTGCGGGGCGTAGAGCAGGCCGTTGGCCGGGAGCACGCCGTATCCGCACGCGCCGCGGACCCAGTGGTTCACGTCCCAGGTCTTGTTGCGGACGTCGATGAACTCCGTGCCCGTGCGGGCCATCAGGAGGTACCGGTCGGTGGCCTTGCCGCGATAGCAGCGGTGGTGGAACCAGTAGATCTCGACGTCGGGTGGGAACTGGCGCACGACCTTGCCTGTCCGCGGGTCGCGCCCGGTAAACACGCCGACGGCCCGCCCGCTGGTGGTCTCGCCCGTCCAGACCAGTCCGTCGACGACCAGCAGGTCCTCCGACGAGCGGTAGCCCGACGGCGGGTGATACGCCGACCAGAGCACCTTGCCCGTCTTGCCCGACAGCGCCGTCATCGTGTCTTTGCCCTTGGTGTACCACGAGCCGGTCTGCATGCCCGCCGTCTCGCCGCCGGAGAACAGGACCACGTCCTCGTAGAGGACCAGGATGGGCCCGTAGAAGGCCTTGATCTCCTTGGCCCGCGCGATCGGGTCCGATCGCCAGGCCTGCTTGCCCGTCTTGCGGTCGAGGCTGACAACGCACTGCCCGTCGTGGAGCACCACGCGCCCGGAGTCGGCGGCCAGCGTCATCGGGAGGACCTTGGTCTTGACCGACCAGAGGGTCTTGCCTGTGTCCGCCTTGACCGCGACGATCTGCCTCTCGGCCTCGTCCCAGAACTTCGAACCGTATCCGCCGCGCGGCGGGGTGTACTCGGCGGTGTTGACCAGCGCGAAGAGGACGCCGTCAGACAGGAGCATCTCCTCGGCGACCTTGGTCTGCTCGTACGTGCGCACGGTCTTGCCCGTCGCCGCATCGAGCGCCACGACCGGCCCGTCGATGCTCAGCGTGACGTATACGCGGTCGCCGGAGGCGATCAGGCGGCGCGGCAACTGGGCCGGGCCGCTCTTGAGCGGCCAGAGGTGCGTGTGCCACTTGCCCATCTCCCGCTTCCACAGCACCACGCCGTTAAACGCGTCGCGGGCGACCACCGTCCATCGCGGCGCGGCCAGTATCGACGTGGGCGTCGCTTCGTCGAAGATCGTAAAGACGCGTCCGCCGGCGGTGACGGCCGCGCTGAGGCTCGTCATGCGGTCGTGGTGGCGCGAGTACCTCGGCCCGCTGACCCACTGCATCCGGCGCGGCGGGCCGGCGACCGTGTCGCGGGCGACCGCGTTGTTGGTCGGGCTGTGCAGGAAGTGCGTCCACTCGTCGATCTCCTTCGGGCGCGGCTTGACGGTCTTGGTTCCGCCGATAAGCGCCACGCCGTTGGGCGCCAGGACGCGCATGACCTCGGCCATCGGCACCGAACCGAGGTCATCGCTGACGACCAGGTTGACCAGGTTGTCCACGTAGGGCAGGCGCGCGCCGTCGAACGTATCGACGGAGACCTTGCCGTACAGCCCCCTCGCCGCCACGTGCTTCCGTGCGGCGGCGACGTTTCGCGCGTCGGTATCAAGCCCATGAACGAGCAGGTTGTCCGCCGCGCGCAGGGCGGCGGTCAACTTCCCGTCGCCGCACCCGACGTGCACGATCAGTCCGCCGGTGACACCCGCAGTCTTGAGGATATCGTTCGCGCTCGCCGCGCGGGCGGGCGGGGTGAGGGTTACGATGATCGCCATCCCCGCAAGGATGGTGGCGCATGTCCGTGTCATAGTCGACTCCTTATCAGTTCAGTTCGTTGTCGGACCGAACGACGAACGCGGGGCGTTGCCCCGCCGCTAAACGTTGTGTGCGGTAGAGCAGCGCCATGCCGCGCGGGTGCGCCACTGTTTAGCGGTTGGGCAATCCCGATGTACATCGGGACTCACTCTTCATCTGCGCAGTGCGTTCGTCATCGAAGCACGAGGTCTACTTCGCACCGCCCATGCACGTGACCTTGCCGTCGGTCGTTACGATGTAGATCCGCCCGGCGGCGGCGATCAGTCCGTCGAACACCGGCGGGGCGGTGAGTTTCATCTCGGACACCATCTTACCGTCGCCGGCCGCGTGGACGCGCAGCACGGCGCCCTTGCGCCCCTCGAAGGCGCCCATCGGATCTTTCGGGTCCAGGACGTCCGGCGGGCCGGCGATCACCAGGTGCTTGCCCGCCAGCGTCATCGCGCGAATGCGGACCGGGACCCACTTGAACCACGCCGGCGGGGCCTTCCGCGTAAAGCCGATGCCCTTGGGCACGCCTCGCGTGTAGTCCGGAAGCACCGGGTCGTTGTCATTGGCGTCGGCGAACAGGAGGTAGCCTTCCTTGCCCGGCGTGAACAGGGGGCTCTGCAGGTTCCTGTACGGGAAGGCCTGCACGGCGTACGTCCTGTCCGGACCGACGACGAGCAGTTGTCCCGTCTTGGCGCCGTAGTTGGCGATGTGGAAACCGGGCCAGGTTGGCGAGTACATCCAGAACGTCCTGTTGTACCACGAGTCGTCGAGGAACCCGCCGGTGGCGAAGATGTGGCGGCCCATCGTCCGCTCGCCCATACTGCTTGCGCCATACTTCTTCTTGTGCTCCGCCGTCATCTTCGGCCACACGCGAGCCTGCCAGTTCCTCTGGACCACCTCGTCCTTCTTCTGTGTCTGCACCCTCAACGCATAGGGCTTGTCCAGCAGGTCCTCCATGCCCATCGCGTCGGGATTCTTTTCATCCTTGAGCAGCGGGTAGGGGACGTCTTCCTGCTTCAGGGCCAGGTCGAGTTGATACTGACCCAGGTAGATCTTCCCGCCTTCGCTTACCAGCACGTCCGACGTGGCGCCCTCGATGTGATAGCTCGGGATGAACGGCTTGTCCTTGGCGTCCTGGCGCGTGTGGGCCCACGTGTCCAGGCGCGTCTGGGCCACGATCTTGCCCGTGGCCGGATCGAGTGCAAAGACGTAGATCCCGCCGTCGAGGAACGTCGATCGCCCGGCCGTGCAGTAGGCCACGCCCTCAGTCACAAGAACGCTGCCGTGCACGCGCCAGGGCGATTCCAACTGGCCGAACGCGACGATTCGCCGTTCCCGCGGCGCCGCGCGGAACCGCCACGCCAGCGCGCCGTCGGCGGCACGGAGGCAGTAAACGTATCCGTCCGCACTGCCGAACAGGACGCGCCCGCCGTCGATGGTCGGGGGCGAGTCGATCCGCCCGCCTGCCGTGAACTGCCACACCCCCTTGCCGCTTCGCACATCCAACGCATACAGCGTGTGGGCGTCCCTGGCGGCCACGTACACCCGCCCCCCGGCGGCTACCGGAGGCGTGAGGCGACCCTTGAGTTCCACCGTCCACTGTGCGGCCAACTTGGCCGGCACCTCGCACGTCGCCGCGCCGCTGCGCCGAGCGTCCCGGCGGTACGTGGGCCAATCCGATTTCGGATTTCGGATTTCGGATTTCGGATTCTTCGCTCCGTACGCGGGTCCCTTTTCGAGGCGCGAGACCTTCGACCTTTGACCTTCGACCTTCGACGGGTCCTTCCCTGTCAGCGCCTGGAAGCCGGTCAGCTTCACGCCGGGGTAGCAGAAGCACGGGTCCGGCGGGACGTAGAGCAGGCCGTTGCCCGGCATCACGCCGTACTTGCAGGCCCCGCGCGTCCAGTCGTGCTGGGAGTTCTTCTGGCCGGTCAGGCTCACGAACTCCACGCCGCGACACGGCGTGATGACGTACTTCTCGGTGGCCTTGCTCTGGTAGCACCGCGGGTGGTGGCCCGGGGTGAACACGTCGGCGGCGCTGACCTTCTCGCCCGCCTTGCCGGTGGCCAGGTCGATGCTCGCCATCCCACTGCCGCTTCGCTGCCAGATCTTGCCCTGTGCGACGAACGGCTCGGCGCCGAGCCTGCCCTTGGCCGTCCACAGCGTCTTGCCCGTCTTGACGTCCACCGCCGTCATCCCTCCGGGGCCGTTGAACAGCACGCGGTCGCCGCAGGCCAGCACGAGCCCCGCCGGTGCGCCCCGCCGCCTCTTGGGCTTCTTCGCGCCGGGCTTCCTGGGCGCCGGCTCGGGCTTCTTGACCGGAGCCGGGGCCGCGGTCTTCCACAATTCCTTGCCCGTCTTGAGGTCGAGGCACGTGACGGCCTGCCCGGCCTGGTAGAAGGCCCTGCCGTCCTGGGCCGCCAACGACAGGGCGTTGAGGGCGGCGGTCTTGACCCAGAGTTTGCGGGCGGTCTTGGCGTCAAAGGCCATCACCACGTTGGCGCCTTTGCGGACCAGGACCACGCCGTCGCAGCAGCGAAGTTCCTGGGCCCCGTCGGAGCCCTCGCAGGTGGCGAGCACCTTGCCCGTCGCCGCGTCGAGAATCGACACCGGCGCGGTGTAGCCCAGCGTGACCATCAGGCGGTCGCCTTCGGCCACGATGCGCCGCGGAACCGTCGGCGGGATGCTCCGCAGGGCCTTGCTTCGCCACTGGCTGGTGCCCCACTGCTTGAGCGGGCGCTCCCACAGGAGCACGCCGTTAAACGCGTCCCGCGCGGTCAGCACCCATCGCTCGGGCAGGGGCCCGTCGGTGATGCCGGTCTTGCCCTGGTCGGCGATGTAGAACACGCGCCCGCCGGCGGAGATCATGGCGACGAGGCTGGAGTTGAACTCGTGGCTGCGCGACCACAGGGGCCCGCAGGTCCACCGCAGTCCGCGCGGCGGGGCGATCCGCGTGTCGGACGCCACCGCGTTGTTCGACGCGTCGTGGAGGAAGTGCGACCAGTCGTCAATGTCGCCCGGGTGCGGCTTGACGGTCTTGACGCCGCCGATGTACGCTGCGCCCTCCGGCGCCAGGACGCGCATGACCTCGGCCATCGGCACCGCGCCGAGGTCGTCGGCCACCAGGAGATTGACCAGGTCGTCGGCGTACGGCAGGGCCTTGCCCGCCAACCGGTCAACCGACACCTTGCCGTACACGCCGAGCGACTGAATGGTCTTGCGGGCCTTGGCGACGTTCGCGGCTTCGGTATCCAGGCCGTGGACCAGGAATGCGTCGGTCGCTCGCAGGGCCGCCGTCAGCTTGCCGTCTCCACAGCCGAGATGCACCACCAGCCCGCCCTTGACGCCCGTGGCGTCGAGGATGCTCTTTGCGTCCGCGGCCCGGGCGGCCGGCGCTACGCTCAGCACGATCACCAATCCAGCCAATACCGTATGCTCAATCCACTTTGTCATGGTCGGCTCCTTGTCGCGGACTATCGTGTGCACAAGAGCATACCGTATTGCCCCCCCCGAATGCCACGCGACATCGCAGAGGGCTCCATAGAGACGATGGCAAGGCGGCCAGGAGGGCGGCTAAGGGGTCTGGCCTTGCGCCTAGCCGCCTTTCGGCTCGATAGGGGGGGGCCGGTCCCCTATGCGCTTGGCAGGCGGCTAGCCCCCCGGCCAGTGCGTCAGGCCGGGTTGCCCCAAGAGACGTATGATGCAGTGGTGAGTTTGGGTGCCCCGCACTCGGACCGCTTGCACGGGGCGGCGCCGGAGCGTAGGCTGACGGCATGAAACCAGACCGCAGGTCAGTGTATTGGTGTTCGCGGGTTTCCTGTGTGATCCTCGTGTGCGTTTCCGCGGCCGTTGCGGGGGCCGACGAGCCGACGCCCGTACGGCCTCGCGGGCTCCTGCCGCGGGTGGCACTGGCGCCGTTCGGCGGGTCGAGCGTCGAGGACGGCAAGGTCCGCCTCGGCGCGAGGGCTGTCTGCGCGGGCAGGGGCGTCGCGGATGTCCGCGTAATCGTCTACCGGGACCGCGCCTGCCGCGAGACGCTCTGGCAGGGCACGACCGGCGCTGACGGCGTCGTGCGGCCTTTGGTGCCGAAGGACACCGCCCCCGCGAGCGTGAGCGTTCGGCTGGCCAGGGAGGGCTACTCCCAGCCGGCCCATATCCGGCTGCTCTGGGCGCTGAAGACCGGATCGGTGAGCGTCACGCAGGACACCACGCCGTGGGTCTCGACGGCGAAACTCGACAGGTGGGCGATCTCCGACGGCGGGGCACACGTCTACTTTGCGTGGGCCCATCGCGCATTTGCCCGCAAGGTGCTGGCCGCCCTGGTCCAGCAGCGGCGGGAGGTGGCCCGGCTGCTCGGCGTTGATCCGGAGCCGATGGGCGTGATCGTCGCTGCCGACGTCGCCGGCGCCGGTCAACTGATCACGCGGAAGGGCACGCACACGATGCGCCGCGGCGCGTTCGTGCACGGGGTTCGCTCCTGGCCCATCATCGCGGCCTCGATGGAGGAGTTGAACAAGCGGCCCGACGAGCGGCGCGAGTTGTACCTGATCCTCGCTCACGAACTGGCCGAGAACACGCTGATCGATCCGGCGGGGGTGGGGCTGACGCACAGGGGCACGCGGTGGTTTCGTGACGGCGTGGCCGAGTTCGTCGAGTGTCGCGTCGTCCCGCCGGCCTGCCGGGACATCGCGGTCAGGCACGTCGCCGATCGCATCGAGCATCTCAAGAAAGGCATCAGGGATGGCGAGAGGACCGTTGACCTGCTGGCCTGGTCCCAGGCATCGAAAAAGTCCGTCCTGCCCCGTTACGCAGCGTCCCTGGCGGTGACCGAGCAGATCGTAGCGACCATCGGCGCCCCTGCGCTGCGGAAGATCCTTCTCGCCGCGGCCGGCAGGGCGTCCACCACCAGCGCCGACCTGCAGGCCATGCTCACCGAGGCCGGCGCCGGTCCGGTCGTCAAGGGCCTGGGGCGCGTGGACCTCCGCGCGTGCGTCAAGGTCCTCGAGGCAAGTAAGAAACGCCTCGCCGGCGCCGGGTGACTGGTGGACCGGCAATACCGCGCAATCGGAGGCGGTCCTCGTTCGCCCAGACCCCACGGGATGGCACCGGCGGGCGTTTGTTCCTCTCGCGATCATCCGTGATGCCGCGCCCCGCAAACGCCCACAGGTTCCCTCCTGTGGGGTTTCGGCGAACGAGAACCCGTCATCTTAGACGGTCGGGCTGGACGGCGCAGATAAAGCAGATAAATAGGTACAGTCGGCGATGATACTGTCCGAAGAAAAGCAAGAGAACGGAACGGTGTGGACGGGGGGCGCTGCCCGTTCGTCCGGACGTTTGCCGAGAGTATCCTGGCGCCCGGTAGCATGGGGCGTTGAAAGCGAGTTGGACCGATGATGGTCTTGAGCGGCACATTCTACCTGATTCTCCTGTTCGTCATGCGAACGTGGAAGATCAGTCGTGACCTCGACCTGGGCAGCCCCCGGGCCTCGAAGGGGCTCAAGTGTGCGGCGGCAGGGGGGCAGATTCTGGTCCTTGGGCTCCTGGCCGTTCCGGGCATTCTCCTCCTGCGGATGCACGGGCCGGCCGCGGCGATTATTGGGGCCGTCGTGGTCGTCGCCGTCGGGCTGGGGGCGCTCCTGGTCCCCCATCGCCCCCTTCACCGGCGCGCCCCTCAGACGTCGGGCAGTCGCTCGGTCTTCCTGCTGGCGGCCGTGCTGTTTTGGGCATACCTGATCCAGTTGAGCGCCGCGACGACCACGCGGTTCTTCCCGCAGGCTGTGGTCAGGAACGGCAGGATCGTTTGCCGCACAGCCTGGAAGGGCGCCGGGTTCCGCGAGAACATGCTCCCGCTGGTCGGTCTGTGGTATCTCGTCGGCCCGGACTATTACTACACCGAACGCCCGGGGGACAGCGGCAAGACGGTTTCCGAGCGGGTCGTCATGCCGACCGAAGAGATCCCCCCTTGACGCGCGGCCGGTCGCGGTCGAACATCCTCCGGTCCACAGCCTTCAGTTGACTCGCCCCGCGGTTCGTCCACAGACATGGCAGGCCCGCGTTGACGCCACTGGCAGGCGCTGCACCCCAAACCGACCTCAATGATACGCGAGACCTGTCCGCCCAAGCCCCCGCTCGCACAGCCGAACTCCGCAAACTCCTGACCACCTGCGCCCAAGCCGACTCGGCCACCCGCCCGCCGGATGCAGGCAAATCACGAGGCCCGAAGTAACCATAGCGTGTGGCGGTGGAACGGGGTATCATTGCGTACATGAGGTGCACTACTGCCATGAGAGCGGCACTGGTTCTGGCGGTGGTTCTGTACGCCAGTTCGCGCGCGATCGCAGCAGCGCCCTTGGGGGCCGGCGGCGAGGCGAACCTCTCGGCGGCGCAGAGTGAGGTGCTGTATCGGAAGCTCCTGGCAGGTTACTGCGGGGTGATTGCCAAGTCCCGCGACACCGCGCCCATTCCCGTCAAACTTGGCGGGTGGGCCGCCCTGCAGGTGCCTTCCAGCAGCGTTATGGGGCTTGTGCTTTTGGGAGAGGGCAACACACGAACGAAGGGCCCGCACGCCAAGTGTCTCGACAAGCTCTACACGTACGTCGCCCTGGCCAGCAGCAAGAAAGAGGCCCTCCAGTCACATGAATCGTGGACGCTGGCCTTTGCGATCCTGTTCCTGTCGGAGGTCCATCGCGTCGAGCCGTCGACGAGTCTGAAGAACCGAATCGCCGGCTTGGTCAAGCTGCTCGAAACCGGCCGCAATGGCGAGAAGGGCTGGTATCACAGTCTCAAGAGCGCGAACTACGGGCCGTTTGTGGGTGTGACGATCTGGTGCACCGCGGCGCTCGCCGCGGCCGCCGAACAGGGCGTGCCGGTCGACAAGGCGGGCCTGGCTGCGTCATTGAAGGGCCTGAGCAATTCGCTGAGCACCACCGGCGGGGGATACTACTTCACCCACAAGAAGAACGCGCACATGACGCCCGGGCGGACCGGCGGCGTGCTGTGGGTGCTCTCGCGATACGGAGACCCCAAAGACCCGAAGATCGCGCCGGCAAGGAGCTTTCTCGCTCGCAACGCCGCCGCCGCTCCAGCCGGCCATGCGTCGTGGATGATGAACATGGGCTGGGCTGCCCTGGGCGCCTCATCGGCGGACAAGGCCACACGGGATGCGTTCTGGACAGTCCATCGCCCCACGATCTTCAAGACCCGTGCGCCCGGCGCGTATTTCCGCGTGCAGAAGTGGACCGAGACGGGCTTTCGCGGGGGCAAGAACCCCAAAGCGGCGAAGTTGGGTGACGGCAAGACCTGGCCGGACCCGATGTACGGTGATGCGTGGGCGACGGTGTGGATGTTCCTGGTCTGGCAGGCCGAGCGGGGCAAGTGCGTGCTGACCCGCAAGCTGCCCGGCCCAAAGGCTGTCGTCGACCCGAAAGTCCCCGCCGGCGCCGCCCTGAACGAAGAGGCCCTCATCGCCCGGATCAGGAAGGGCCAGAAAGTCGCCGTTCGCGCCGAACTGTCCGCACTGATACGCAAGAATCCCAATGATGCGAGACTCTACCGACTGCGCGCAATGGCCTACGTGCCGGCCCTGCTCGAACCGTTCCCGCTGAAGGCCAAGACGTTCATCAAGGGATGGGGCTTCTCGGCCGAGTCGCAGGCCCTCCGCGACCTGGTGATGGCGCTGTCGAGAAAAGAGGGCAAGGGCGACCTGCCCAACGAGTTCAACGGCGAGATTCACTGGCTTCGGGCCAAGATCCACGGCAAGCGGGCCCTGTCGATGATCCGCCCGAGGAGCACGTCGTGGATTCCGCACTACAACGCGTTCGGCCGCGAGATCAAGGCCATGCTCAAACTCAGTGGCGATCGCAAGGAAGCCTGGGAACTTCTCCAGGTCGTCAACGCCCGCGCCCGCGAGAGCAGGAAGTAGGGCGGATAAGGTCCGGTTCCAGACGGTCGTGGCGCTGCTACCACCGGATTCCGCGGGTCAGGGGATTGCACACTGTGAGACCCCTGTAGGTCGTCTTTCTCTCGCCGTTGTACCAGACGATCCCTTCCGGCGGGGCGGCGAGATCGGCGTTCTGCTGAAAGCTGAGGATCCCTTTGGCGAACTCCGGTTGGAACGTTGTGGCCGACTTGATCTCGACGGCGACGAATGAACGGTCTTTGGGGATCAGGAGGTCCACCTCGTTTCCGTTGCGGTCGCGATAGAAGTGCAGGTTTGGCGTGCGGCCCTGATACAGGATCGCTTTGACGACCTCCATGATGACGAGATTCTCGTACAGGGCGCCTCTCAGCGGATCGCGCTGCACCTGCTCAGGGGTCTCCAAACCCAGCAGCCATGTGGCCAGGCCGACGTCGGTGAAGTACAGCTTGGCGGACTTGACGAGTCGTTTGCGGATATTGGCGAAATAGGGAGGCAGTTCGAACAGGAGATAAGAGGCTTTCAGCACCGAGACCCAGTTCTTGATGGTCGTGGACGAAACCCCCACGTCGTTGGCTAGTGATGAGTAGTTGACCAGTTGACCGACCCTGCCGGCTAGCAGGTGCAGGAACTCCTCGAATCGTGTCAGGTCCTTGATATGGATCATCGCCCGCACGTCGCGCTCGACGTAGGTTGCCAGGTAGGAACTGAAGAACCGCCGAGGTCGCAGTTGGTTCTCGTGCAGTCGCGGGTAGAAGCCCTGAACGATCCACGCGAAAGGCGACTGGTCGGGACGCTTGTACCGCCGGACCTCGTCAAGCGAAAACGGCAGCAGTTCCAGCACGGCGGTCCTTCCCGCCAGGGACTGACTGATCGCCTGGTGGAGTTGAGGCTGATGGCTACCGGTCAGGACAAACCGCCCCGGGCGAGGATCGGCGTCGATGATGCCCTGGAGGTAGCTCAGGAGTTCCGGCGCTCGCTGGATCTCGTCGAGAATCGCCCCGTCGGGAAACTCGTCGAGGAGGCCTCGGGGGTCATTGTGACTCTGGCGACGGGTATCCGGGTCTTCCAGGGAGCAGTACGGCAGCTTGCCGAACGTCATCTGTGCCAGTGTCGTCTTGCCTGACTGGCGAGGCCCGAGTATCGTAACGGCCGGATACTCCGCCGCACATGCCAGCAGTTCCGCCTTTATTCTTCGTGTAATCATGGTAACTGTATTATAGTTCAGCCTGTGCGGATTTCAAGTTGAACTTGAGATTTGCCCGGCTGGGTCGTGGCCGAAGAACGTGTCGCCGCCGTGCCCCGGCCAGGCTCCATATACGCCCCTCAGACGCCTTTGCCGCCCGAAATCGACTCTGGCGCCTCGGCCGGGAGATCGTCGCTCAGGCCGCCTCTCTGCGGGTCTGAGGGGGTCTGGCTGGGCTTGGGGGCATTGCGCTGGACGGCTACTCGGTGGGCTTCAGGAACAGGTAGTACAGTCGCCCTTCGGCGTGCGTTCGTCCGGCGAGTTGGCCCGCTTCGTTGCCGACACCCATGTACAGGTCGCACCGTCCCGGGGCGCGGATGGCGCCGCCGGTGTCCTGGTCCAGGGCGAACAGGTGATAGGGGACGCTCTTGATCCTGCCGCCCAGGCGGCGGGGCAGGGGCACGGACAGGAATGCCATTGCTGCCGGCGGATACACCGCCTTGTCGGTCGCGATCGACCGCATGGGCGTTACCGGCTCGTTCAGGCTGCCCCGCGCCGAGCCGGATTCCTTCGCGAAGAACACGTACCGCGGATTGCCCCGCACGTACGGCTCGACCTCGTGAGGGTTGGCCTTGAAGTACGCGATCATCGTCTGGAGGCTCAGTGCGTCGGGCAGGATCTTGCCGTCAGCCACCAGCTTCTTCGCCACGCTGCGATACTCGTGCCCGTTATTGCCCGTGTACCCCACCGACACCATCTTGCCGTCAGGCAGGCGCAACTGGGCCGAGCCCTGCACGTGACAGATGTAGACCTCGAACGGATCGGACAGGTAGATCAACTCAAGTCCCGCCAGCATGCCGGTGACCTCGATCTCGCCTCGGGAGGGGTATTTCGTGATGGTCCCGTCGACGCCCTTTCGCCCGAGAATGGTCCCGTCTTCGCCTTTGACCAGGTCGTCGGGCAGTCGATACAGCGGGTAGGCGAACTTGGGCGTTCGGACGAGCGAGGCGGTGAAGATCGGCGTGTAGTAACCGGTGTAGAGCACGCCCCCGTTTCCGTCCCAGCCGACCGACGTGTACACGTCGAAGTCGCGCCGGATGGTCCGATTCAACTCCGAGGGGCTGGCCCCCGAGGCCAGCAGGGCGTCGAACGTCTCAAGGCTGCGGACCACCTGCTCGTGCGTCACCCCGCCGAAGCCCTGGAGGTACCACTTCTTGCTCGTGGGCTTGGCCAGGTAGTTCAGGCTCCTGCCGATCGCCGGGCGCAGGCCCGTGGTGTCCGCCAGCGCCGGCGTGAAGTCGGGGATATCAGCCGGATCGGTGATCTTGCGCAGGGCCCACTGTCCGGGGCCCAGCGGGCGGCTGTACTCGGGCTTGATCTCGGGCGTGTCCGCGCGATGACAGCCGGCCGCGGCGATCACGATGCACACACCGATCAGTACGACAAGACGATTGCTCATTCTCGACGGTCTCCTGGGGGTCAGTCGTTTGTTGCAGGTCGTATCGGCAAGAGCGGCGACGCTGCGCCAGTATACCGTGCGGCGCTCGCTGTCGGAGGGTTAAGCGGACGTTCCAGGAAAAACGGAAAGAGGACGGGGATTTCACGGATTATCGGAGGATTGAGAGGATGAAGGTGTGAGCGTCTGTTCCATTGTTTAGCGGGCGAGCTTGCTCGCCGTGTTCCTGGTCGATGGGCGCAGCGCGTCCGATGCTCTTCGGCGTCGGAACCGACGCCGCACGCGGGGCAAGCCCCGCCGCTAGACGTGGAGCCCCCCCCCCAATCCCTGTAATCTCTTAATCCGTGTAATCCTCGTCCTCCTTCCGTTTTGTCGTCCCACGGCCGCTCGCGTTCTATTTCGTCTCGATGCGGTACAGGTGCGTCTTGGTGCGAAGGAACATCGCCTTGCCCACCACCGCCGGCGAGGCCATGCATCCGGACTCCAGCGTGTTGGTCGCGAGCTTCTTGTAGGTGCGGGCGGCTTCGATGACGGTCGACTTGCCGCGGTCGTCGAAGAAGTAGACCCGTTTGCCCGCGATCAGCGGGGAGGCCGAATACCGCCCGCCGAGGCGCTCGGTCCACACGGCTTTGCCGGTCTTGGCGTCGAGGCATGTCAGCACGCCGCCGTTGTCGGAGGTCATGAAGATCAGCCCGTCGACCACCGCCAGCGAGGGCTTGATCGGCACGGACTTGGTGTACTCCCACGCCACGTGCGATTTCGTCACGTCCCCGCGCCCGCCCGGCCGGACGGCCAGCAGGCGGGCCTTGGTGAAGCCGCTGTTAATCAGCACCAGCCCGCCGGCCAGCGCGGGGCGACAGACGTTCGAGAAGCCCCTGCCGTACCGGCAGGTCCATATCTCCTTCCCGGTGGTCGGTTCGTACCCGTACGCCGCCCCCGCTCCGTTGCAGACCAACTGCACGGTTCGGCCCACGTTCAACAGGCTCGGCGTGGAGTACGCCTTGCGATAGTCCCCGTCGGTCTTCCCGAAATCGATCGAGCGTGTCGTCTTCCAGACCGTCTTGCCCGTCGCCGTGTCCAGCGCCGCGATGTACTGCACGTCCATGCCGTCCAGCGTCACGATCAACTGTTTGCCCATCAACAGGACGCTCGAGCCGGGGCCCATACTGTGGTCGCAGTTCAGGTCGCGGCGGGACCACAGGACCTTGCCCGTCGCCGTGTCCAGGCACGCTGTCCCATACGTGCCGAAATGCACGTACACCCGCCCGGCCTCGATGGCCCCGGTCGGCGAGGCGTACGAGTTGAGCTTGTTGATGCTCTGCGGGCGGCGCACGTCGTAGATCTTCACGTCATGCAGGACCTTGCCCGTCTTGCGGTCGGCGCAGACGGCGAACATCTTCTTGCCGTCCGCCGTCGCCGTTGTCATCCATATCTGGTCGCCCCAGATGATCGGCGAGGACCAGCCGCGGTCGTGGACGGGGGTCTTCCACACGACGTTCTTTGTCTCGCTCCAGGTCACCGGCAGCCCCGTCGCGTCGGTATGCCCGTCGCCCGAAGGCCCGCGAAACTGAGGCCAGTTCTCGCCCGCTCGCGCCAGCCCCGTCGCCATCACCACTGCCGCCGCCAGCCACACCATCTTTCGCATAGTCCACGTCTTTCTCATAGGGGACACGTCACACATCCAGCCGGCCTCCCACGATCCTCACCGCCGCTGCATCGGTCCCAACCTTACTCCACAACTCCGCCGGCGGTCAAGAACCCCCCAGGGCCGGCAGGACGTTGCCCTCGGAGTCGAACAGGGCCATCGCTCCCCTGTTCCAGACGCCCAGGCCCTTGACGGGGATCGACTCGGGATACCACCAGAGCACCCCCGCACCGCGCCCGCCGGGCGTTTGGCGAACGGTTTTGATCACGTCGGTCAGGAACGCACGCTGGCCTGCAGGCGATATGGGCCAGGCCATGTTCTTGCGGGTGGTGTACCGCTTGGCGTCGCGGTAGGGGTAGGCCGTCTCGACCACGACGATGTCCTTCCCGTACGCCTTGGCCGTCGCGTGGAGGTTCTCCTTCAGGTCGCCGATCGTCCCGTGCCACCACGGATAGTAGCTCAGGCCGATGATGTCGAACTGCACGTCCCGCTGCGTGAGGTTATCGAAGAACCACTTCGTCCCGGCGCGGCTGCCCCCGCAGTGGATGTGGACCATGATCCGCACCTTGTCGGTCGGCCCCAGCGGTTTGCGCACTCCGCGAATGCCCGCCTTGATCAGTTGGGCCAAGCGATCCCACCGTTTGTCCTGGTCCTCTCCGCGGCGGAGTTGTCCGTCCGGCCAGAGCATCCCCGGGGTGATCTCGTTGCCGACCTGGACGATGTCCGGCAGGGCCCGTTGCTTCTTGAACTCGCCGATGACCGATGTGGTGTAGGTCTCGACTCGCTTGACCAGCGCGTCGAAGTCCAGGTCCTTCCACGCAGCGGGTTTGATCTGCTTGCCGGGGTCTGCCCACGTATCCGAGTAGTGGAAGTTCAGCAGCAGTTTGGCCCCCGTCCGTTTGATGCGCTTGGCTAGCGCGAGGGTGTAGGGCAGGTTGTTGATTACCGCACCCTTGCCGCTGGGATTCACAAAGAGCCTCAGGCGATAGCAGTTGCATCCGTGGTCGCCGAGGATCGCGAGGCAGTCCCGCGGCTTGCCCTTCTCGCGGAATACCCCGCCAAGGGCCTCGATCCGCGTCAGCATGGAGATGTCTCCGCCGAGGAGGAACTCCTTGCCGTTAACGGGCTGGGCCGCACAGCTCGATCCCAGCACCAGTACGGCTGCGGCGACGAGGCCGGCCCGGTATGGTGTCAGTGAACGACGCATGTCTTCATGCCTTCAGGAGTCTCGCATCCTTATCGCTAGAGAAATCACCTGCCGTGGTGCCGCACGGGGCCATCACATGCTTCTTCACTCGGCCGGCCGGGGAGGCTACTTCTTGGGCAGCAATTCCAGCATGGCTTTGCCCATCGCCTTGCCGATGCGGTTGAACCAGATCGCGCTGCCCATGTAGTGGTAGCCGAAGTCCGATCCGGTCTTCTCCCACTCCTCGAAACGCTTGCGCCAGTGCGGATACAGTGCCTCGGCGGCCTTGTCGATCAGCACGTCGGTGGCGATCGTCTTGACGTTACCCTTGAATTCCGGCACGTCGTTCATTGCGAACTGGGCTTTCTTCACGACGGCCATGTTGCCCGAGGCCGGCTTGGAACCGTTCTGGCCCATCGCGGCGATCACAAACGGCATCTTCGGCGCCTTCAGGTCCTTGCGCACGTCCTTGATGAAGTGCTTCATGTTCGATTCGTACTGGTCCGGCCCGATGCCGTACATGTCGTTCCAGCCCTGGAACCAGACGAATCCGGCGATCTCGAGCTTCTTGCCCTTCAGCGCCGGAAACATGGTCTCGTAACTGTCGAAGACCTCTTTGACCTCAGCGAGCATGTTGCGATAGGAACTGCCGAACGGCTTCTTGATGTCAGCCATCGTCGGCAGGGGATCGTTGCGTTTGCGCTTCTCGTTGTTCTTCTTCGTGCGCTCCTGTGCCTTGACCAACTCCGCCTGGAAGTACTCGTCGCTCGGCATGCCCGCCGACGGCGAGCGGAACAGCTTGTACAGGGAGTGACCGCCCCAGGCGGCCTTGATCAGGATCACCGGCTCGTCGAAGTGGTCTCCCATCACCGTGCCGAACTCCAACTCCGCGCCGGTGCGTCCCGGCGAGCCGTAGCCGACCGTCAGCCCGCCGCTGCGCTTGAGGAACTTGATAAACACGTCATCCCGCACAATCCACTTGCCGTCCTTCCGCAGGTGGGCGAACAGGTCCTTGGTCTTGGCGTCGGTGGCCTGGTGGTCCAGCAGGGAGTTCTTGGCCTTGCCTTCCATATTGGACTGGCCGGCCAGAATGAACACCTTGACCGTGCCCTCGGCGCCAACCAGCGGCTCGCCGACAAAACACAGCACCAGACCCGTTACCACTCCCATCGTCCGTAGCGTCGTCATGACAGTCCTTCCGTCCATCGAGGGATCATTCCCGTCGATCAGGCATTGTCCGCACGGCCGATGTCGAAGTCAAATCGCTTTCCGCCGGAACAGAGGAGGCGCCGGCCCGGTGCGCATACCGAGAACCATCGCATCGCAGTAGGCGCAGGCCAAACGGGGCGGTACACTGTGTCACGCGATGTCCGGCAGTGTAGCCGGGCAACGTGTGTACGGGATGCCCCGATCGCGGAGCGTTCTGGTCGTATGCCACAGGAGCAGATATGCAGACAAAGCACGTGATTCTCGAACTCCCCGCACAGGGCGAGACCCTGAATGAGATTACCGCCGACAAGCAGCATGACGTGCTGAGCATCTCGCTGTCTTCCGTTGCCGACGGCGGCATCAAGCACTTCGCGCTGGTCGTGTGGATCGACAAGGACAGCAGCGAGCACTGGCACGTCGGGACGACTCCGGGACGCACCTACAGCGAATAGACGCCACTTGGTGACATTCGCCCGCGACCGCCTATGATGGTCTAACGGTCATCGTGACCGTCAAGATGTTTATGGTGCCTTCGCGGCGGAAACCGACATCTGCCGCCGGCCCCGAAAACGCCCCGGCAGGGGCAGTCGAAACGAAAGGACAAGACGATGGGTGATGCCCCCAAGGCAATCAACATTTTCTCCGCGCGTGCGTGTGCCGCGCCGCTGGAAGAAGCCGCCGAAATCTTCACGACCCAGACCGGTATCGACGTCAACATCAGTGTCTCGCGCAGACGCCGAGGAAGCCGATCCGGAGTCCGGGGGGCATGACTTCCTGGTGGAGATCGCCGAGTACGGCATTCACGATCTGGCCATCGGCGGGGCCGAGTACCTGCTCGATGACGGCGAGGTCAAGGGGATTGTCCTCAAGGGCGAGCGGCGCCTGATTGCATATCGCGAGTCGGCCATCGTCGTACCGAAGGACAATCCCGCCAATGTGCGAACGCTCGAGGACCTGGCCCGACCGGGTGTCCGCGTGGGCTTGTCGGTCATCGACTGCCTCAAGGGCCTGTGGGAAGACGTCTCCGGGCGCGCGGGCCTGACCGATGAGATCCGGAAGAACGTCGCATTCTACGCCAGCGGGTGCGTGGCCATTGTGGAAGCGGTGGCTGAGAAGATCGTCGACGCCGCCTTCGGCTGGACGGCCTTCGGGCATCTGGGCGACGACCGCCTGGAGGTCATCCAACTTCCGCCCGAGCATCGCATCTATCGCGGCACGGGCGTGGGGATGCTGGAGTTCTGCAGGCAGCCGGAGTTGGCGAGGCAGTTCATGGACTTCCTGGTCACCGACGAGGCCCGCGCCTGCTACGAAAAGCACAAGTGGGTCCTGCCGTCGACGCTTCGAGGATAGAGGCCCGCGGCATCACGCGCCGCAGACATGAAGGCAGGGCGACGGATAGTGGAGTCCGTCGCCCTGTCTTATGTCGAGTCTGCGGATGGGGCCGGCTACTTCACCGCGTACTTGCCTCGCCCGACCTGCTTGAACGCGGGGTTCTTGGCGAGCATCTGGTTGACATTGAGTTTGAAGTTCTTGGCCTTGGACTTGTATCCCTTGGCCAGGACGGCGGCGGTCGCTTCGGCGATGCCGACGGCCTTCTTGCCCTTGAGAATGTCGATCAGGACCGACTTGAGAGAGCCCGTCGCGGCGGCCTTCTTGGCCTTGGCCTTCGGTGCGGCCTTCTTGGGGGCCTTCTTCTTCGCAGCCTTCTTGGGCGCCTTGCGTGCGGCCTTCTTGGGCGCGGCGGCCTTCTTCGGCTTGGGAGCGGCCTTCTTGGGTGCAGCCTTGGCCTGGCCGGTCAGGGCGTAGACGCCGCGTGCGACCTTCACGAAACGCGGGTCGCGGAGGAGCGTCTGGTTGACGATCGTCTGGAACTGCTTTGACTTGGACGTGTACCCGGTGGCCAGGACCAGCTTGGTCGCCTCGGGCACGCTGACGCCGGCCTTGCCGGACAGGACCTTCACAAGAATGCCTGCCAGTCCGCCTGCGGGAGCGGCCTTCTTGGCCTTGGGGGCTTTTTTGGCTGCCGGGGCCTTCTTAGGTGCGACCTTCTTCGGCGCCGCCTTTTTCGGTGCGGCCTTGGCCTTGGGGGCCTTCTTCGCGGGCGTGGCGGCCGCGGGGGCGCCGGCCAGCGCCGCAATCGCGTCGTCAAGGGCCTTGAGGGCCGCGCGGGCCTTGGCCTCGGAGGCCGTCGCCTGGACCTGTACGGCCGTGGCGTTCTTGAGGGCCTTGGTTGCCTTACGAAGTTTGGCAGCAGCCTTGGCCTGCCTGGCCTTCAGTGAAGCCATCTGGCCTCGCTTGGCCTTCAATGCCTGCTGCAGTTCCGCAATCGTCTGTCCTTTTGCCATCGAGTTCTCCTTCGTGAACCAGTAGGTAGTGGCGTGTCGATTCGTCGCTGAATATGCGAGCGCCGAAGCACTCTACTTCGCACAGCGTACACAAATGGCCGGGCCACGCAAGCCCCCCAATGGCGATTTCGTCAACTTTTTTTTTGAGGTCGTTTAGGTCCTTGACCTCGCAACGCAGCCTTCGGCCGCAACCAAGCACCAGACTCCGGATCGTTTTCAATACAGAGGCACGAATTATCCGAACCGTTGCCGAGCTCTCGCGCGGCGCGCGAAGACGTTGATGGACGGTAGTGCAGGGCACCGCCGACGCGTCGGGGGCGGCGAGGCGAACTTAGGTATCGCGGGATGGCGCCCGGGCTACGGCGCGTGATGCGGACTGTGGGCCCACTTGAGCTTCCGCGTCAGCGTCTCGAAGAACGCTCGCCCCGGGTGGGGGATGAACTTCAGACCCCACGGGGCCTTGCGGATCTCCACGACGTCGCCGTCGCACAGGCCGCTGGTGACCTGCCCGTCCACGCTGACCGCCGTGCCGGGATTCACGCGGGTGGCCGTCACGAAGATGGGCAGATCGCTGCGGACGACAATCGGGCGCATCGACAGCGAGTGGGGCGCCACGGGCGTGATGGCAATGGCGTCGAGCGTGGGCTCGAGGATGGGTCCGCCGGCTGACAGGTTGTACCCCGTGGAGCCCGCGGGGGTCGAGACGACAAGCCCGTCGCCTCCGTACCTCGCCACGCTGTGGTCCCCCTGGCTGACCAGGAGGTCGACCATCCGGAACGGCGGACCGGACACGATCGCCACGTCGTTGGCCGCCGGGGAGTGGAAGTTGTGCACCTGGCAACTGTCGACGCGGACCTCGAGCATCATCCGCTCGGCCGGCGTGATCTCGCCCGCGAAGAACTCGTCAACGTGACGCTTCATGTGCTCGACATCGAACTCGGCGAGGAAACCCAGCTTGCCCATGTTCACGCCCAGCAGGGGCACGCCCGCCCGGGCCAGCATCCGCGCTGCACACAACAGCGTCCCGTCGCCGCCAAACACCACGCACAGGTCGGCCGCGTCAGCCCCCGCGGGGGCGGGTTGGCCTACTTCCACTATCGCTACAATCCGCCCGCGCGCCGCAAACCAGGGTCCCAACGCCTCGATCTGCTCGGCTACGCCCGGCTTGGTCATGTTCGCCACGATGATGAACTTCTTGTCAGACATGACCTGTATCCTACCGCAGACGGCGGCGATTGCAATGCCCGCTCGTCGGGAGATGCCGCAAAGGCCTCCGACGCGGTCTATTCGCTGTCGGCGGTCTTGCTGCTGCCGAGGTAGAGGTTCTTGCCCGGGGTGACCGTCAGGTCCGGGTCGATCCGGGCGGCCAACTCGTCGGCGCTGTCGGCGAACAGGGGGGAGATCTCGATGGCGGCGGCGACCTGTCCGTCGGCGTCTCGCGGCACGGCGATGCCCGCATCCTCGAGCCATCCCGCCGCCCGCCTGACCTGGTCGTGCAGGCTGGTGGCGGGTGAGTCGTCGCCCTCGGCGTTCTTGACGGGGCTGAACTCCTCGCTGCGGTCGGTCTCGAGGATCACCGTCTCGGCGGCCAGCGGCATCGCGTCGAAGATGAACATCTCGAGCTTGACCGCGTTGGGTTCGTCGGGCCGGACGGTCCGCCCGGTGGAGTCGACGA
Organism: uncultured Planctomycetaceae bacterium; assembly: GCA_964625865.1. Classification (GTDB taxonomy): domain Bacteria; phylum Planctomycetota; class Phycisphaerae; order SM23-33; family SM23-33; genus CAZVEV01. Next base: position 37,625 of record CAZVEV010000001.1, read on the forward strand.
AGGGCACGGTCTTCTCGGCGCGGTGGAAGGGCAGTTGGCACCGTCCGTCGGCGGTCAAGCGCTCGACGAACGCTCGGCTGAGGATGTGGATTGCAATGGAGCCGTCGGCGAAGCGGAGGTGCCCGTCGTCGGTCGTCTGCCGGGCCAGGTCCTCCGGCATGTCGGAGTATTCGATGACCGTCGTCTTGCCGTCGACCACGCAGAAGTTGCCCAACTTCTCCATCGGGTCGCGCTTGGGCAGGGCCTTGGCGCTCATCTCGGCCCCGTGCAGGTCGTGCAGGCCCAGGAACAGCGGGTCGACGCACCGCACCAGCGGATTGTCGACCTGGAAGTAGCTGATCAATTCCACGCCGCGATCGGCCATATCCGACAACGCCCCGCTGCGCTGCAGGGCCAGCAGCGACCCGCCGTGCCCGTCCGGGCTGGTGGCCAGGGCCGACGGCTTGGCCAGCAGCAGCTTGCCGTCCAACCCGATCGCCGGCATCGTGCCCTGGGCGAAGAACACCACGTCGCCGGCGTCCATGCCAAAGTTGTCATGCTGGCGGAAGAACGCGCGGGTGGCCACGTCGTTGGCCGGCGAGGTCATGATATACCACGGGATGCTCGCCCCCGCCCGTTTCGAGGCGGCGAGAATCTGCTCTGCGAAGACCTGGAACAGGGGCTTGCGCGCGATCGGAGTGGCCTCGAAGCAGCCCTTGGGGCCCTCGTAGCCCAGCCGCGTGCCCTGGCCCCCGGCGACGACGAACGCCGCAACCTTGCCCTGGGCCAGCAACTCCGCCCCGCGCTGCAGGGCCTCAGCGTATTGACGGGCTTGATCCTCATCGGCAGGCTTGTGCGGGAAGATGCGCGGGGGAGTGATCTCGCTGTCGGTCACGGAAGCCGGCTGCGGGCTCCGCACGTACTGCTCGACCAACCGGTCAAGCTCGGCCAGATCCAGCGCCGCAACCTGCTCACACAGTGCCGCCCGCCCGGCCTCGGGAAGATCGTCAACGAACCGCAACACATGCGCCTGGTCGTGTTCAGCCAACGCCTGGCGAATCAATTCAACGTCTGGCATGGATGTCTCCACAGTGTCCGCCGGCCCGTCGGCCCGCCCGGGCCGAGAGTCAAGCATGCGATCCGCCGCGTAGATTACCTGGTTAGGCCACCGCAGTCAATTCCGCAGACGTTACCTGTCGTGGGGGCGTTTCAGAGCGGGACCCGCCCGGACCGTCCGGCTGCGAAGACGACTCAGTCCGGCTCGGAGTGACACGTCGCATTTTTTTTTGCCAACGCTGTTGACATCGCGTGCGCAAGGGCGGTAGTATTCGTATAGTGGCGGTGGGCAAGAGAGTGATTTACACCGCATTCATGGGTTCTTCAGGCAATCAGCCTACTCTCGGAACCCCCCGCCGCGGATGAGTGCCGACATGCATCGTGGACAGGGCATGGTCCGTATCGTCGGCTCCGCCCGTTTGAGTTTGCCCGGACGGAACCCGGCGAAGACGATCACGTGTTTTGTTTGCCTTGGCCGCTGTGTGTCGGTAGGATGTGCGGCCTTGTCGTGTCGATGATGACGGGGCAAGCGTGTGCTGTGTGATATTCTGACGGTTTCCGGGCGGAGTTGCCCGGACGCAGATATTTTCCCCATGGTAAGGTCGGCTAAAGAAGTGTCGGCCGAGTCTGGTGCCGGACCTGCAGCGACGACGGGCATTGAACGAACTGATACGTAAGTAATCCCTTCGCGTCGGTGTACTACGGGCCAGGCGGCAACGTAAGGAGTTCGCATCATGCGACGACAAGGTTTTACTCTGATTGAACTGCTGGTGGTCATCGCGATCATCGCACTGCTGGTCTCGATCTTGGCGCCGAGTTTGACCAGGATCATGGAAGGCGCCAAGCACACCAAGTGCAAGGCGAATCTCGACTCGCTTCGCAAGTCGATGATGGGCTACGGCGCAGAGAACAACGGCGACTACCCCAGCCAGGTCCTCACGGGCCAGACAGGACAGGCCGAAGTCCTGATGGTTTTCGCCTATGAACAGGGCGTCAGCGGCGATCTGTTTGTCTGCCCGGCCGTCACGCCGACGGCGACCAGTGACAATCCGATTGAGCCGCAGCCGGCTCCGACTACGGGCACGGTGACGGCAACTGCTGGCGAAGAAGGCAGTTACTCCTACCAGGACGCCAGCGACACTGAGAGAGTGGTCACCGACGAGACCAAGAATGACGTGGTGTTCCTGGCCGACAGGAAGGGCGCGGGTACGACCGTCAGCACGAGTCACAACGACGGCGAGTTCATGTTCTACGCGACCAAGAGCGGAGTCTACAGGTCGAAGGAATGGGCTACTCCCGGTACGGCGGATCCGGCAACGTTCGGGCGCCTCAAGAACAATATCTACACGTCTGAGGACAGCATGGCCGCCGATCCGAACTGGCTTAAGCGTGATGACAGTTACCTGCTGGCGGTGGATTGACGGACCGCCACCGTTTGACAGATCAACTGTTCTCGGCGGGCCCGCCTCAGGCGGGCCCGCTGTTTTTCTTACACAGAATGGGGGTTGACAGTTCCGGGCTTTCAACCTATAATCTCAATAGAGTTAGATAAGCGCTGAAGGAGGCGCAAGGAACCAACCTGAGTGGAGGAAGCACGATGCAATCCAAGAGGGCATTCACACTTATCGAACTGCTGGTGGTTATTGCCATTATCGCGCTGCTGGTCTCGATCCTGGCGCCGAGTTTGACCAGGATCATGGATGGCGCCAAGCACACCAAGTGCAAGGCGAATCTCGACTCGCTTCGCAAGTCGATGATGGGCTACGGCGCAGAGAACAACGGCGACTACCCCAGTGAGGCCCTCACGGGCCAGACCGGACAGGCCGAAGTCCTGATGGTCTTCGCCTATGAACAGGGCGTCAGCGGCGATCTGTTCGTCTGCCCAGCCGTCACGCCGACGGCGACCAGTGACAATCCGATTGACCCGCAGCCGGCTCCGACTACGGGCACGGTAACGGCAACTGCTGGTGAAGAAGGCAGTTACTCCTACCAGGACGCCAACGACACTGACAGAGTGATCACCGACGAGAGCAAGAATGACGTGGTGTTCCTGGCCGACAGGAAGGGCTCGGGTACGACCGTCAGCACGAGTCACAACGAGGGCGAGTTCATGTTCTACGCGACCAAGAGCGGAGTGTACAGGTCGCCGGGATGGGGTACCGCCGGTACGCCGGATCCGGCAACGTTCGGGCGCCTGAAGAACAACATCTACACTTCCGAGGACAGCATGGCCGCCGACCCGAACTGGCTTCCGCGTGACGACAGTTATCTGCTGCAGGTCGATTGACGGACCGCCTCCGTTTGACAGATCAGCCGTTCTCAGCGGGCTCGCCTCGGGCGGGCCCGCTGTTCTTTTGGGGCACGGGATTCGAGGACCGAAGGAGGGCAGGGGCTGCCCGGGTCGTGCCATCATCTGAGGGGGGCCGTTTTCCGCGTGGTCAACCGGTCGGGGGGAAGGTATAATCGGGGCAGGAAAGGGCAGGTGTCCGCGCTGAGCGGATGCGGACTGAAACGAGGGACGGTTGTGGAACTGAGCATAGCAGTTGAGAATCCCGGCAAGGCTGCCGCGCTGTACGGCCCGGCGGACCGGCACTTGAAGCTGATCCGCGAAGCGCTCGGCGTACAGGTCTTTGCGCGGAGCGGCGAGATCAGGGTCACCGGTTCGGCCAAGAACGTCACGCACGCCGCGGCGGTCATCGAGCGGCTCCAGCGTGCGATTCGTCACGATCAGCCGGTCAGTGTAGCCAGCGTCGCCGAGGCGATCGGGACCGCTGCCGGTGGGGGCCCCGGGCGAGACTCGGGCGTGCTGGACGTCTATGTTGCCGGCCAGGTCGTCCGGGCCAAGACCCCCGGGCAGAAGCGCTACATCGAGGCGATGCGTCGGTGCGACCTGGTGTTCTGCACGGGCCCGGCCGGCACGGGCAAGACGTACCTGGCGGTCGCCTTTGCGGTCCACATGCTCAAGCACAAGCAGGCCAAGCGGTTAATTCTCGTCCGTCCGGCCGTGGAGGCCGGCGAGAAGTTGGGCTTTCTCCCGGGCGACATGCAGGCGAAGGTCAACCCGTACCTCCGCCCGTTGTTCGACGCGCTGCACGACATGATGGAGTACGAGCAGATACGGCGCTTCATGACCAACGACCTGATCGAGGTGATTCCGCTGGCGTTCATGCGCGGGCGAACGCTGAACGAGTCGGTGGTCATCCTTGACGAGGCCCAGAACACCACGACGGCCCAGATGCTGATGTTCTTGACGCGGATGGGGCACGGCTCGAAAATGATCGTCACCGGTGATGACAGCCAGGTCGACCTGCCGGACGGCACGGTCAGCGGCCTGTCCGACGCCAAGCGGCGGCTGGCCGGCATCAAGGGCCTGAGCGTGGTCCGACTGGCCGCCGGCGACATCGTGCGCCACCGCCTGGTGCAGAACATCGTTGCCGCGTACGATCCGTCGGCCCCGTCGGCTGGGCCGACGGGAAATACGAAATCCTAAGTTCGAAATACTAAACAAATCCGAATACGGAAACAGAAAATGTCCGAAACAAGGATAGATGCGTCGCATGCCTCACCTGTGGACGGTGGGGCTTCGCGCAGAGTCTACGATCTGGAGGATAGGACGTTCGGATTTCATTCCGGTGCAACGGACAGTCAGATGAGCCACACCGATACAGGGAAAGCCCCCCGACTGCGTCGGGGGGATCCCCGCGACACAGTCACGGGGCGTGTGGTATTGTCTGTTTCCGTATTCGGATGTGTTTAGTATTTCGAGACTAGGATTTCGGATTTAACCTGATGTGGCCGTTCAAGAAAAAAGTCGGTCGTCGTCGCCGTGAAGTGCGGCGGAACATGCCCCCCAGCGGGCCGGGGCTGTGGCAGCGGATCTGCCACGCCGGAGGCGGCTGGGGGGTCGTGCTGGCCCTTGCACTGTGGGCCGGGGCGGTGGCGATGGACGCCTGGCCGATCGATCCCCTGCCGTACCGCGCGGGGCAGTTCGTCCCGCAGGACATCCGATCGCGCGTCACGTTCGGCGTCTATGCTCGACAGAGACACCAGGAACAGCGGCGAAAGGCGCTGGCCGAGGTGCCGAGGCACTATCGCCTGAACGAGGACCTGGCCAAGCGCGTTGCCGACGCGCTGGCGACCTTGCCGTCTCGCTGCAAGGCCCTGGCCGCCCCCGGCGATGCGGACAAGATCCTCAAGGCCCAACTGGGCCTGACCGACGCCAACGCCGCGGACGTGTTGGCGGCCTGGCGGGCCTACGCCGAGGGCGACAAACGCACGCAACTGGACGGCCTGATCGACACGCTCGGGCGCGACCTGGCCGATACGTTCACCTACGGGCAAGCGGACAGCGCCACTGACGTCCAGCCCGTTGTCGGCAGGAAGGTCGTGCTCGTTTCATCGAACGCCAAGGACACCCGCGCCGTCGACGCACGCTGGATGGTGAGCCTTTCCGAGGACGCCAGGCAGGTCGTTGAGCGTGTCGACGTCCTGGCCGGGGCGTTCCCCGCTGAGATCAAGCCCGGAGTGGCCACCTGCCTCAAGGGCCTGCTTACGCGGGAGGCGATGTACGTCTACGACGACAGGGCCACCGAAGACGCACGCCGCGCCAAGGACGAGGAGGTCCGAGCGGAAAGGCCTTACGATACCTACGCCGCCGGCGACCTGCTGGTCCAGGCCAGTTGGCGCCGACCGGCCGGGCACCGCCCGGGGCTGACCGACGAGGAACTGGCCCTGCTCCAGAAGGAGCACGAGGCCTTCGCCGGCGGGGTCGGGCGCGACGATCGCCAGTACGCCGGGTCCGAGCGACTGTGGTTCCTCGCCCAACGCCTCGCCGGACGCGCCTGCACGCTGGGCTTTGTCGTACTCCTGCTGTGTTTCTACGTCTGCTTCTACGAGAGACGCATCGCGCGGAACCCGTGGCGCAGCGTGGCCATCGCCGCCACCCTCCTGCTCATGCTCGCCGCCAACAAGCTCCTGGTCACCATCGACTGGGCCAATCCGTACGTCTGCGTCCTGCCCCTGCTCATTGCCACCGTCATCATGACCATCGCCTACAACCAGCGCTTCGCGTTGGGGCTCGGCGCGATCATGGCCGTCATGGTGGTCCTGCAACTGCGACAGGGCATCGGCATGTTCGTGGTGGTGATGGTGCCCGTAACCGCCACCGTGCTCCAGCTCAACGAGATCCGCACGCGGAACAAGCTCATCGGTGCCCTGTCGGTCTCGGCTGTCCTGGTGTTCCTGGCCACGTGGGGCCTGGGCCTGTTTGCCGCCGCGGGCGAGGAGTTCATCCTCTCCGACAGCCTGTGGGCGGCGGTCTCGACGATACTGGCCGGCCTGGTCGCCCAGGCCATCCTGCCGGTCATCGAACGCGTCTTCAGGATCGCCACCTCCATGACCCTGCTGGAATGGTGCGATGCGAGCAGGCCCCTGATGCGACGATTGGCCATGGAAAGCCCGGGCACGCACAACCACTCGCTTCAGCTCGGTTCGATGTGCGAGGCTGCCGCCGAGGCCATCGGCGCCCGCGGCCTGCTTGCCCGCGTGGGGGCGTACTACCACGACATCGGCAAGATCAACAAGCCGGAGTACTTCTCCGAAAACGAGTCCGGGTCGGCCTCCAAGCACGCCAAGCTCTCGCCCGCGATGAGCCTGCTGATCATCATCGGGCACGTCAAGGACGGCGTGGAACTTGCCCGCGAGTACGCCCTGCCGCCCGTGCTCCACGAGTTTATCGCCACCCACCACGGCACGACGCTGGTGCAGTACTTCTACCACGTCGCCGCCGAGCAGCGCAAGAGCGATTCGGACCGCGCTCCGGACGAGGTCGAGTTCCGGTATCCCGGTCCGAAGCCGAAGTCCAAGGAGGCCGGCATCCTCATGCTCGCCGATGCCGCCGAATCCTCCGTCCGCGCCATGACCGAGCCCACGCCCGGACGTATCGAAAACCAGGTCCACGCCATGGTCTCCCGTCGCCTCATGGACGGGCAGCTCGACGACTGCGAGTTGACCCTTCGCGAGGTCCACCAGATCGAGACCTCGCTCATCAAGAGCCTCTGCGGCGTGTATCACTCGCGGATCGCCTACCCCACGCCGGCCGGCGAGAAGCCGTCCGCCGCCGAGACCCCTCCTCCTGACCGCGGCAACGGCCGGAACGGGGATGACAAGGCCAACGGCATCAAGGCCCACGAGGTCGAGCCGTCCGCGGCGGACGATCAGACCGAAGCTGACGCGACTGATGTTGTTGAAGAGACTGCCCCCGTCGCGGCCGACCAGACGGGGCCCGCTGCCTCATGACCGCCGACCCCACCGTGAAGATCTGTTCGTCGCAGAAGACCCTCCGCGTGCCGCGCCGGAAGATCGTCCGTCTGGTGGCGTTCGTGGCACAAAGCGAAGGAGCGCCGCTGCTCGACGTGGATATCGCCGTCGTCGGCGCCGAGGAGATGGCCCAACTCAACGAGCGGTATCACGGATACGTCGGGCCCACCGACGTGCTCAGTTTCGACCTGTCAGGTCCCCGGGACGCGGGCATCAGTGCCGAGATCATCGTCTGCGCCGACGTAGCGGTTGCCGAGGCCGCCAAACGCGGCGGGCGACCCCAGAACGAACTGCTGCTCTACATCGTTCACGGCCTGCTCCACCTGATGGGCTACGACGACCCCGCCCGCACGGCCGAGGCCGAGTGGATGCACGTCCGCGAGACGGAACTGCTCAACGCTTTCAGATCCCTACGATGAGCGCCGGGTGGCACCCTCAACCGGAGCGAAGCGGAGGTTGTGGGTGAGGAGGCAGAATCCGTCGTCCACACGAGCGTCCATTTCGTCACAAGAAACACCCACAAGCTCCGCTTGAGGGTGCCACCCGGGGCCGGCATCTCATGCGCCGGTTGGCAGGTGTTCCGTGTACGCGCGGGGCGGTTCGGCTTTGGCGACCACAGCCAGATGCACGCTCGATCCGCCCCCACGGATGATCGTCCGCGCCGCTTCGCCCGCGGTGGCGCCGGTGGTGGTCACGTCGTCGACCAGCAGAATCCGGGCGCCCTCGATATCGGCGGGGCGGGCCACGCTGAACGCTCCGCGGACGTTGGCGATGCGTCGCGTGCGCGGCAGGTGAACCTGGGCGGGCGTGTGGCGGATGCGGATCAGTTGGTCGCCTACCGGCACGTTGAGATGGCTGCTGACGGCACGGGCCAGGCCGCGGGCGTGATCGCATCCGCGCCCCAGGCGGCGCCGCCAGTGCATGGGCACGGGCAGGATCAGGTCGAATACGTCCGCCCCGTGGCGCGCCGTCAGTGCGAGGGCGAGCATGCGGCCGAGGTGGCGGTACATCGTTTCGACGCGACGGTACTTCAGGCCCTGGACGATGCGGCGAAGCGGGGGGGCGTAGGGCCCCAGGCGCGTGACCGAGGCGAACCGCGGCAGGGGACTCGGGCAGGCCGAGCAGCCGTCGTCACGCACGGGGATGTTGGGGCCGATCGTCGTCCCGCAGCGCGGGCAGTAGTGCAGGGAAGCGAGGGCAAGCAGTTTGACGCTGCACGCATCGCAGAGCCCGCCGACCGAGATGTCGTCGGCCCGGCAGGCCGAGCAGGTTGTCGGCAGGACCAGGTCCAGCAGGGCACCCAGGCCCGAGCGAAGGGCCCCCAACGCTGCGGTCCCCGCGCCGGTCATCGTCGCAGTCCCACCACGAGCCCGCCGCGGCCGACGGCCCATCTGTGGCGCATGAGTCTCGCCTGCCACTGCTGCATCTGCCCGTCGCCGGCCAGGTCCACTCCGCCCAGCGTGGCGACGGTCCGGTCGAGCACCTCGCCCAGCCTGAGCGTCACGAGCATGTCGGCGGCGTCCTCGATGGGCCTGCGCGGGTTCAGCAGGAGCCAGTCGATCGTGTCGGCGTCCCCCGAAGCCAGCAGGGCCGTTATCGCACGTCGGCGAGGAAAGCTGGACATCTTCCGCAACGTGCGGACGTGCTTGAACTGCTCGTTTTGCCCGAGGACAAGCAGGGCGCACCGGTAGGCCCCAAGGGTCATGAAGTCATCCTCGTACTTCAGTCGCAGGGCGATACGTTCGATCGCGGCGGCCCGCTGGGCGTCGGTTCGCGCCGACAGGGCCAGCAGCATCGCCCCGGCGGTCCGCTCGCCTTTGTTGTAGACGGCCCTCAACCCCGCGCGGAGGGGAGGCAGCATCTCGAAGCCCAGTTTCACCGCCTCGTCGCCGGGCCCGTCGAGCCCCACGTGCCACGCCACGTAGTCGCCCGGAAGGGACAGCTTCTCAAACCGCGTCGCCAGGCGGATCCACTTGCCGCACTCTTTCCTGTCGAGCATCCACAGTTCCACGGCGGCCGCGGCAGCGGGGAACGGATCGGCGGTGACCTTCTCGGCGCCTCGCCCGGGCCAGTGCTGGCCCGCGTGGGCCGTCGCGGCGGCCAGGCGGAGCAGGCTGACGCACTGCCCCCGGCTGGCGAAGCTCTCGTGCGGCTGGTCCTTTGCCGCCTGCCGCCCCAGCAGGCGGACGGCGGCGATCAGCGTCAGGGGCTCGTCGGGGCCCCAGAGCGTGCGGCACAGCCGGAAGATCTCGTTGCGGACGGGCAGGTCGAGCAGCGCCGCCGCGTCGATGGCAGCCTGGATATGGCCGTGGTCGAGTTCGCCTTCGTTTCGCTTGCCGGTCAGGACGTCGCGGATGTCCTGCTCGGCCCCGGCGATCTTGAGCCTACCGGCCGCCAGCAGGGCCATCGCGGGCGGATACTTCTTCGCCGTCCTGGCTGCGATGAGCATGTCCAAGATGGTCTTGCGGGCGGCGTCGGTGTCCAGCACGGTCATCACGTGCAGCAGGCGATCGCGCAGCGGCGCCGGCGGGGAGGCGGCCAGGAGCGAGCAGGTCTGCTGCCCCGAGCCGTCGGCGTCCACGACGGCCAGCGCGTACGCAGCCGCGGAAACCACCTCGAGCCCGGCGGGGCTCTTCAGCAGGGGCCTGATCGTGCTGACCAGTCCCTTTCGCCTGCCTGTCGCCGCGGACAGCGCCGCAGCAGAGACCACCGCCGGGTCGTCGTCGGCCAACAGCTTGCCGAGCTTCTCGTCGTCCCCGAAGCGTGCCGCGAGCATCGTTCCCAGTTCCCGCACACCGACGGCCGAGTCGGCGCAGGCCAGCGATACGATGGACCGGACGTGGCGGTTGTCGCGCTCGCTTGCGAGCGTGTCCACCACGATCATCCGCCGCATCATCGCCCGGACCGCCTCGGTTTCCTCGGCGCCCTTCTGCCCGGCCGCCATGTCCAACGCGCCGAGGCGGTCGATCTGCAGGCCCTGGCGCCCGGGCACGTCCCAGATGTCCATGGCCCTGAGAATCGACGCTACGGCGCGGAACTGCAGATCGTCGTCCGTGTCGAGTGCATCGACAAGCCGCGCCCGCGTGTCGTCGTACTCGCGGGCGAGATTGGTCAACTGCATCATCGCCTGGTCGCGCACGGCTGCGTCGTCGCTGGACAGGTCGCGGATGAGCAACCGGTCGCGCACGTACGGGAACATCAGCAGTGCCACGAGCCCGCCGATAGCCACTGCCAGAGAAGCCGTAAGGGCCCGGCGCTGCGAGGGATGGTCGCGAAAATAACGCAGGAGTGCACCCATTAGGACCCGAGTGTACCGCTCCGCCGGCGCCCGCGCCAAGAGGCGATCTTCCGAGATGGCGGGACGCCACGTGTAGCGGGTGAGCTTGCTCACCGTGTTTCCGTTCGATGCATACAGTGCGTCCATTGCTCTTCGGCGTCGCAAGCGACGCCGCACGCGGGGCAAGCCCCGCCGCTAAACGTGGAGTCAAAGGCAAGTTTGACCCGCCGCTAGACATAGAGAAACGACAACATCTTGATCCCCCTGATCCCTGAAACCCGTGCAATCCCCTTTCGCTTTCCGTCGTCCTGCATATCCGCCGGAAAGAAAGGTCGCACCACGCCGGCGGGAGTTTATAATCACCCGTCGCAAGGAGACCCGTAATGGCTGATACGCGCGTAGAAAGCGACTCGATGGGGCAGATGACCGTGCCGGCGGCCGCACTGTACGGTGCGCAGACCGCGCGGGCCGTCCAGAACTTCCCCGTTTCCGGCTGGACCATGGGCCGGCGGTTCATCGCCGCGCTCGGGCTGATCAAGCAGGCCGCCGCCACCGTCCACAAGGCCGCCGGACGACTGGAGGCGAAGCAGGCCGACGCGATAATCGCCGCCGCACAGGAGGTCATCGACGGAACGCTGGACGACCAGTTCCCCGTTGACGTGTTCCAGACCGGCAGCGGGACCAGCAGCAACATGAACGTCAACGAGGTCATCGCCAACCGGGCCGCCCAACTGCTCGGCGGGGCCGCCGGCGACAAGACGCTGGTCCATCCCAACGACCACGTCAATATGGGCCAGTCGTCCAACGACGTGATACCGACGGCGGTGCATCTGTCGGCGTCGATGGCCATCCACGAGCGGCTCGTCCCTGCCCTGCGAGCGCTGCAGGCCTCGCTCCAGGCGAAGGCCGACGCGTTCGATCACGTCGTCAAGATCGGCAGGACGCATCTCATGGACGCCGTGCCGATCCGCCTCGGACAGGAGTTCTCCGGCTATGCCGACCAGATCGGCGCCGCCCAGGCGGGCCTGCTGACGGCGGTGGCGTCCCTGGCCGACGCCGCCATCGGCGGCACGGCCGTCGGGACCGGGCTCAACGCTCCGGACGGGTTCGGCTCCGCCGTCTGTGCGATTCTCAAGGACACCGCTCGCGTGCCGGTCACCGAGTCGACCAATCACTTCGCCGCCCAGGGCGCGCGCGACGTAGCGGTCTACGTCTCGGGCGTGCTGCGGATGACGGGTCTGGCGATGGGCAAGATCGCCTCCGACATTCGCCTGATGGGCTCGGGCCCGCGCTGCGGGATCGGCGAACTGCTCCTGCCTGCCGTTCAGCCGGGCAGCTCGATCATGCCGGGCAAGGTCAATCCGGTAATCTGCGAGTCGGTCATCCAGGTCGCCTGCCAGGTCGTCGGCTGCGACGCCGCCATCGCCGCCGGCGCCACCGGCGGGGTGGGCAGCATTCTCGACCTGAACGTCGCGATGCCCCTGATCGCCCACAATCTCCTGACGGCCGTCGAACTGCTCGCCGCCGTCGCCGACGTCTTCCGCGAAAAGTGCGTCGACGGGCTCGAGCCGAACGAGGCCCGCTGCCGCGAGCTTATCGAGCAGTCGCTCGCGATGGTGACGGCCCTCGCGCCGGAGATCGGCTACGACGCAGCGGCCGAGATCGCCAAGACCGCCTACGCCCAGGGCAAGACCGTCCGCGAAGTCTGCTTGGAGCAAGGTGTCCTGGGCGAGGGCGAATTGACCACGCTCCTGGACCCGCTCAAGCAGACCGGACGGTGAGTCGTCCAGTGTGGTAGGGCGTGCGAACCGTTCGGATTCGCGCTGAACGTCCCGTTGCAGCTTGCTTCTTCGCGTCTTCCTCATCCGATCAGACGCCAAGAAGCAAGCTGCTCCCCGCACGCTGTCCACCCGAAGACGTTATGTGCGCGCCGCCCATTCCATGCCGCGCATGGTCATCTCCAGCACGCGCGGGAAGTCGATGAACTCGTTCGCGCAGTGGCCCAGCGCGGAGTAGAAGACACGCCCGGCGCCCCAGGTCTTGGTCCAGATGCAGGGCATGTTGACGCGGTGTCCGTCGTAGTCGTAGGGCGTCTCGGCCAGCACGTTCACGCCGGGGTCCACGAGTTGGTAGTACTGCTCGGAACTGTAGGTGAACGTCGCAGGGAGCCCCGCGGTGATCGCGTGGGTCGTCTCGGTCAGGTGGACCTCGTAGTCGCCGACAGTGGGGTGACCGACGAACTGCCCGCCCACCATCCACTGGAATTCCAGGCAGCCGCGCATCGAATCGCCCATCCCGCCGTGGACCCCCGCAACGCCCACGCCGCTGCGGACCGCATCGTCCAGCGCCTTCCACTGATCGTCGGAGATATCGCCCATCGTCCAGTGAGGCACGATCAGGTCCAGGGCCTTGAGGGCCTCGACGTCTTCGAGCGACGCCAGCGTGTCGGACCGTTCGACGTCATGCCCCCTGGCTGTGAGCTGCTCGGCGAACAACCCGGAGACTTCCTCCGGCTCGTGACCCTTCCATCCGCCATACACGATCAACGCCTTCATAGCGGTCCCTTCGTGCTTCCGGTCAGCGTGGAATCAACGCGACGTTCATTTCGCTGACGCCATAACGGCGTCGGCGACGGCGCGGTGGGTGGCGGGGTCCATCATTTCGGGCATCAGTTCGCCTTCGGGGACGATCTTCGCCAGTGCGTGGGCGGCGGCCATCAGCATCTCGAGGGTGATCGACTCGGCCTGCGCGTCCAGCGCGCCGCGGAAGATGCCCGGGTACGCCAGGGCGTTGTTCATCATGCGCCCGTCGGCGTAGATCGCGGCGCCGGCGTCCAGGGCGTCGTCGCGACTGATCTCGCTGACGGGGTTCGCCAGGGCCAGTACGATCGGCCCCGGCGCCATCGCGCGGACCATGTCCTGGGTGACGATATCGGGCTGGCTGACGCCGATGAACAAGTCGGCGCCGACCATCGCGTCGGCCAGCGTGCCGCGGATGTTCCGCTTGTTGGTGCGCTCGGCCAGGGCGATCTTCTCGTCGTTCATCCGCTGCTCGCGCCCGCGGTGGATGATGCCCGCACTGTCGCACAGGACGGTGTCCGGTACGCCGGCGTGCTGGAGCAGGTCGGCGATGGCCGTGCCGGCCGCCCCCGCGCCGCTGATGGCGACCTGGAGGGTCGTGATGTCCTTGCCGGTCTTGTCCAGGGCGCTGTACAGGCCGGCCAGCACGATCGTCGCCGTCCCGTGCTGGTCGTCGTGGAAGACCGGGATCGGCAACTTCTCGTCCAGTTCGCGCGTGATGCGGAAACACTCGGGTGCCTTGACGTCCTCGATCTGAATGGCCCCGAATCCACAGGCGGTCTTCTCGCAGACGTTGATGAACTCGTCGACGTCGTGGGTGTCGATCAGGAGCGGTTCGGCACTGACGCCGGCGAACTCCCAGAAAATCGACGCCTTGCCTTCCATCACGGGCAGGCCCGCCAGCGGACCGATGTCGCCCAGGCCCAGGATGGCTGTTCCGTTGGTGGCGATGGCGACCTTGTTGGCGATGTTCGTGTACTCGCGCGCCTTGGCGGGGTCGGCCTCGATGGCGCGGCAGACCCGCGCGACGCCCGGGGTGTAGACGATCCGCAGGTCGGTGTTGGATCGGATCGGCGCGCGGGTGCGCATCTCGCACGTCCCGCCGCGGTGGGTGTGCATGGCCAGATCAATCACGCCGGCCACTTCCACGCCGTCGATGCCCTCTGCCGCGGTGCGGACCTCGGCCATCTGGTCGTCGCTGGCGGCAAAGACCTGGATGTCATAGACGATGTGCCTGGCCTGGTGTTCGACCTTGTTGACCTCGCCCGCGCGGGCCCCCGCGCCGCTCAGTGCCGTCAACACCTTGCCCAACGCGTCGGCCCGGTCGTTCAACCGCACCCGCATCAGGAATACCACTGTTCGCTGAAATCTGTCCTGTAACGCTTCAAGAGAAGCCATCATACACCTCGGAATGAACCTCGAACCTGCCTGCCGGCCGGCAGGCTCGCCCGGTCGCCGGGCGACGACGCACGATTATATGCCCCCGCCCGCAACATGCCAGAAAAACGTCCACGAGGACGGAGACAAGAACGAATAACAACGGAAAGAGGACGGGGATTACACGGATTTAGGGATTCTGGGGATGAGAAAGCCCGAAGACGGAAACGGAACTCGCAGACCCCGAACTGACCGCCGCGAAGCGGCGCCGCTTGCGGCTTCGCACGCAGCACGCTACCCGCTTGTCTGTGGAACACCCCTGCGTTACCATGCGGCCCGGAGCAATCGACTATGACAGACAACGTAGACAACGCCTCCCCGCGCGAAGGGTACTTCGGGTCCTTCGGCGGGCGGTTCGTGCCCGAGACGCTGGTCAAGGCGCTGACGCAACTGACGAGCGAGTTCGCCGCGGCCATGGCCGATGACGCCTTCGGCGCCGAGTTCGACCGGTGCCTCCGCGAAATCGCCGGTCGCCCCAGCGAACTGTACTTCTGCCGCCGCCTTACCGCCAAGACCGGCGGGGCGCAGATCTACCTCAAGCGCGAGGACATGAACCACACCGGGGCGCACAAGATCAACAACACGCTGGGCCAGGCCCTGCTGGCCAAGCGGATGGGCAAGCCGCGCGTGATCGCCGAAACCGGCGCCGGCCAGCATGGTGTGGCCACCGCGACGGCCGCCGCGGTGTTCGGCCTCGACTGCGAGGTCTTCATGGGCACCGAGGACATCCGGCGCCAGGCGCTGAACGTCTTCCGCATGAAGCTGCTCGGGGCGACCGTCGTGCCCGTCAGTTCGGGCCAGCGGACGCTGAAAGACGCCTGCAACGAGGCGATGCGCGACTGGATGGGCACGGTCGAGCACACGCACTACATCCTCGGCTCGGTCACCGGGCCTCACCCGTTCCCGACGATCGTCCGCACGTTCCAGAGTTGCATCGGTCGCGAGGCCCGTCAGCAGATGCTCGACGCCGCCGGCCGCCTGCCCGACGTGATCGTCGCCTGCGTGGGCGGCGGGTCCAACGCGGCGGGCATCTTCGCCCCGATGATCGACGACGCGGAGGTGGCCATGGTGGGCGTGGAGGCCGGCGGGCGCGGCATGGGCGCGGGCGACCACGCCGCGACGCTCTGCGTAGGCAGTCCCGGCGTGCTGCACGGGTCCCTGAGTTACGTGCTCCAGGATGACGACGGGCAGACCGCCGACGTCCACAGCGTCTCTGCCGGACTGGACTACCCCGGTGTGGGACCCGAGCACAGCTTCTGGAAAGAGACCGGGCGCGTGACGTACACCTCCTGCACCGACGACGAGGCCATGGACGCACTGGTGGAACTGTCGGAGACCGAAGGCATCATCCCCGCGCTGGAATCGTCGCACGCGGTGGCCGAGGCGGTCCGGATCGCCGCCACGCTGCCGGCCGACAAGATCGTCCTGGTGAACCTCTCGGGGCGGGGCGACAAGGACTGCAACGAGATAGCCGACATCCTGGCCCGACGGGAAGGGGGCGACCGATGAGCGACTCCAGCGCCTTGAACGAAAGAAACCGCCTGGTCAAGACGTTCGCCGAACTGCGGGCGGCCGGTAAGAAAACCGTCCTGCCGTTCCTGACGGCGGGCTATCCGGACCTCGAGGCCACCGCGGCGATGCTGACCGACATCGAGTCGCGCGGCGCGCGAATCTGCGAACTGGGCGTCCCGTTTTCCGATCCGATCGCGGACGGCCCGACCATCCAGGCCTCCTATACCGACGCGCTGGCCGGCGGGGTCACCAGCGAGAAGATCTTCGACATGGTCCGGGCCTACCGCGCCGGCGGCGGGCGGATGGCGCTGGTGGCGATGGTCAGTTTCTCGATCGTCTTCCGCCACGGGCCCGAGCAGTACCTCGACTCGGCCCGCGAGGCGGGGTTCGACGGCGTGATCGTGCCCGACCTGCCGCTGGACGAAGCCGGCGCCATGGAAGACCTGACCGCCGCGCGGGGCCTGTGCAACATCCTGCTGATCTCGCCGACGACCCCGCCGGCGCGGCGGATCGAGATTGCGAGGCACTGCAGCGGGTTTATCTACTTCATGTCGGTCGCGGGGATCACCGGCGAGCGGTCGGCCCTTCCGGCTGAGACGATCTCCGCGGTGGCCGAACTGCGCGAGCACACCGAGACCCCCGTCTGCGTGGGGTTCGGCATCTCCTCGCCGGAGATGGTCCAAACCGTCTGCGAGGCCGCCGACGGGGCGATCGTGGGGTCAGCAATCGTGCATCGAATCACCGATGCCAAGGACTCACCGCGTGAGCAACTGGTCTCTCACGTGGGACAGTTCGTGGGTGAGTTGTTGGAACCGCTGGACTAGTGCGATCCCAACGCCCCCAGGCTCCGCCTGGGGGGTCTCTGCGAGTAAGAATCCGTCTCCTTCGCAGACCAGTTCGTGAGACCCCGTCTTATACCGGAAGTGATCCGTGTTCGCGGATACCCCACAGGTGGAACCTGTGGGCGTTGGACTGTGATCGCAGCGCCTCAGGGGTAGGGCGTGCAACTTGTTGCACGCGGAACGGATTGGGTGTTCGTCCCGCGTGCAACGAGTTGCACGCCCTACCCGCTTTACCCGGCGCGCGTGTTGGCGGGGGCCATTTTGGGGACGCCCAGGACCTTGCCCATGCGGCGCCAGCGGTCGTACCGGTG
Source organism: uncultured Planctomycetaceae bacterium (assembly GCA_964625865.1). Classification (GTDB taxonomy): domain Bacteria; phylum Planctomycetota; class Phycisphaerae; order SM23-33; family SM23-33; genus CAZVEV01. Next base: position 54,936 of record CAZVEV010000001.1, read on the forward strand.
GGTCAACAGGGCGTCGGTGTCGACACGCTTCAACTCGCGGAGCGACCGGACGATATGGCGTTCGAGATTGTTCGCCGCCTCGGCCCCGTTGCGGTGGGCCCCGCCCAGAGGCTCGGGGATGATCTCGTCGATCACGTCCAGGGCCTTCAGTTGCCTCGCCGTCAGTCTCAGCGCCTCAGCGGCGGCGGGGGCTTGCTCGCCCGTGCGCCACAGGATGCTCGCGCAGCCCTCGGGCGAGATCACCGAGTAGTAGGCGTATTCCATCATGGCTATCCGGTCGCCCACGCCCAGGCCGATCGCCCCGCCCGAACCGCCCTCGCCGATAACCACGCAGACGATCGGCGTCTTGAGGCGGCTCATCTCCATCATGTTGACCGCGATGGCCTCGGCCACCCCGCGCTCCTCCGAGCCCACGCCCGGATAGGCGCCGCTGGTGTCGATCAAGGTGACGACCGGCAGGGAGAACTTCTCAGCCAACTTCATCGCCCGAAGGCTCTTGCGATAGCCTTCGGGGTGGGCCATCCCGAAGTTGCACGCGACCTTCTCCTTCGTGTCGCGTCCCTTGTGGTGGGCGATCAGGACAACCTTCTCCGTGCCGATGCGTCCGAGTCCGCATCGGATGGCCTTGTCGTCGGCAAACGTCCGATCGCCATGGATCGCGACGAAATCCTTGACCACCATGTTGATGTAGTCGCCCGCCAGGGGCCGCAACGGATGACGCGCCACCTGGACCGTCTCCCAGGCCGACAGGTCCTTGTACGTCTGGCGGAGCAGCGAGATGTACTCGCCCCGCAGATTGCGGATCTGGTTGGAGTAGTCGCGCCCGACCTCTTCCTGGTGGCTCTGGAGTTCGTCGATGCGGCGCTGCAGTTGGACGATCGGCTTCTCGAAGGGCAGTTGGTATCCGTTCTCGACGCCGTTGGATGTATTCTTGGCCATAATGTGCGGTCTAGCCTTTGCGTCGCTGCCCGGTTCCCAGCCGCCGGAGCCTGTCGACGCGGAATCTGATATCGAGGTTCTATGCCAACAAAGGACGCGTCAAACGCGTCCTTTGGTTCGTTGGTTCACACACAAATGATAGCACATTGCGGCCCGGCGGCAAGGAAAAACTGTGGCGGTGGGGCGTGGCAGGCGGTCTGACGTCCATAAACGCCCTCCAGCCGCCTGCCGACGTCGCAACGGGACCTGCCCCCTCCGACGCCTCAAAAGCGGCTAGGCGCAAGGCCAGACCCCATCGCGTATCGGGAGTGATCCGTGTTCGCGAACACCCCACAGGTGGAACCTGTGGGCGTGTGTGCCCCGTGCATCGCGCAGCGCTACTTCGGGGGCTTCTTCTTCCTTCGTCGCTTCCCGCCGCCGGACGGGCGGGGACTGTCGGTCACGCCGGGCGGTGGGGGAGGCTGGGCGGTGGCGCCGGTGGCCACGTCTTTCTTCCAGGCGTCGATGGCGGCGAGCATCTGTTTGACGCGGGCGGGGTGTTTGGCGGCCAGGTTCGTCGTCTCGCCGATGTCGTCGGCGAGGTTGTAGAGGTTTACGCCCGTGGTGCCGCGCCCGTCGATGATGAGCTTCCACGGCCCGTCGCGCATGGCCTTGCCGTTCCAGAAGAGCTTTCGCTGTCCGAGCGACTTGCCTTCCAGCAGGAGCGGGGCGAGGCTGATGCCGTCGAGCTTGTGGCCGGCGGGGACCTTCGCGCCGGCCAGGTCGAGCAGGGTGGGCATGATGTCGAGGCTGATGGCCAGTTGGTCGCTGACCTGCCCTGGCTTGATCTTGCCCTGCCATGCCGCGATGGCCGGCTCGCGATGGCCTCCCTCCCAGTTCGTGCCCTTGCCTTCCCTCAGCGGCTTGTTGGACCCGACCTTCGTCACGCCCCCGTTGTCGGAGAAGAAGACGATCAGCGTTCGCTCGGCGAGGCCGTGTTTCTTCACGGCCGCCATGATCGCGCCCAGCGAGTCGTCCATCGCCTTCATCATCAGGGGGTAGGTCTCTTTGGGGCTGCGTTTGGGTTTGCCCTTGTTCGGCACGTTGCCGCGTTGGGGCGGGTCGTCGGGGGCCTGGAAGGGGCTGTGGACGGCTTCGTGGGCGACATAGAGGCAAAACGGGCGGTCGGCGTTGTCGGCAATGAACTTGACCGAGTGCTTCGTGATCAGGTGCGTGACGTAGCCGTCCTCCTTGATCCGCTCGAGGCCCTCCCACCAGTCGTGCGTGCCCATTCGATCATAGTGCGAGATGAAGTCCACGTTGCCGCTGACGTACCCGCGGAACGTGTCGAACCCGTGGTGCAGCGGGTTGTACTTCTTCGCATATCCCAGGTGCCACTTGCCGATAATCGCCGACGTATAGCCGACTTTCTTCAGCAGCTTGGGAAACGTCACCTCGGTGGTCTGCAGGCCCGTGTGGTAGTCGCGCCGCCTCGGGTCGGCTGTCACGACGTGGGCCAGACCCGCCCGCTGCTGGTATCGCCCGGTCATCAGCCCCGCGCGGGTCGGGCTGCACACGTTGCCGCTGGCGTGGAAGTCCGTCAAGCGGATCCCCCGCGCCGCCATCGCCTCCATGTGCGGCGTCTTGATCCACCCGCCGTACGCGCTGGAGTCGCCGTACCCCATGTCGTCGGCGAGCACGATGATGAAGTTCGGCTTTCTCGCGTCGGGCGCCTTGCCCAGGGCCGCCGGCGCCGCCAGCGCCGCGGCGCCGACGCCGAATGTCTTGAGGAATCCGCGTCGTGTCATATCGGGCGGGGCGTTCCGTGTTCCGGCAGTTGCTGTCATCTGTTGTCTTCCAATATCTCTTCAGGCAGTCCGGGGCTTGGTTGCATGAGCATAGTCGAATAGCGCAGGGGGCTCAACCAGCGTTCGGGCCGGGCGGAAGACGAAGACAGGACGTGGTAATTGCCTCAGGTGGGGGATATGATGTGCCGAAGTGCCCGTGAACGGTGCGGGCGCAAGACAGTGGGTAGTGCCAGCATAGGTGAGAGAACGATGAGAACACTTCGCGGGAGTTGTGCGTGTGTCGCCATGATCGTGATGACCGGCCTTCTGTCGGGTTGTCTTTTCCCCCTGCCGCCCGAACCGACCGCACCAGCTCCGCCGCCGGCGTTCGCGCCGAACGGCAAGGTCCACCTGACCGACGGCAGTACGCTGGTGGTCAACGTCAAGGGTCTGGCCGATGGCAAGCTGCTGGTCGAGACGTCCTACGGCGGGGACACTGAACTGGACATGGCCACTGTTGCCGGCCTGTCGACGGACAAGCCGATGAACATCCGGATCAAGGAAAACGGAACCACCGACGCGGGCCTGACGACGCTGGGGTACGATGCGGCGACCGGACAGACGGTGGTCAAGAGGCCTGCCGGCGACCGCCCGGTTCAGATCGGGTGGCTCGACGCGATGTGGGCCGACGGTGCCGATCCCCCCGAGGTGGTGGCCGCCAAGGCCAAGGCCGAAGCCGAGCGTCCCAAGTGGACGGCGGAGCTGGAGGCCGGCATCGTGGGGCGAAGCGGTACGACCGAGCGCACCGCGGCGAACCTGGGCATCGAGATCAACCGCAAGACGCCGACCAACCGCTGGAAGAACTACTTCGACGCCCGCTACGCGAAAGAGAACGGGCGGAACACCGAGCAGGAGTTTATCGGCGGGACGGCCCTGGAAGTCGACTGGACCGATCGCCTGTTCGTCTTCGGAGGGACCGAACTCGAGAACGACGTGCGCGAGGACATCAAGCTGCGGTGGACCACGACGGGCGGCTTTGGATATTTCATCATTCGTGAGAAGGACCACGAGTTCAAGGCCCGCGGCGGCGTGGGTTATGTCCACGAGAGCTACGACAGCGGCGGGACGGACGACAAGCCGATCCTCGAACTCGGCGAGAGCTACACCAGGAAGCTGACCTACTGGATGAAGTTCGAGCATGACCTGGTCTACAAGCCCTCGCTGCAGGACACCGGCGACTTCAGGATCACGATGGAGAACGCCCTGGCCATGCCGCTGTCGAAGAAGGTGGACTGGCAGATCAAGATCGGCGTCAAGAACGACTACAACGCCCAGCCCGGTGCCGCCGCCGACAGGCGTCTCGATACGTTCTACTTCGCCAACCTCGTCTGGTCGTGGGACTAGGAGCGTTCTGTCCGAAAGGCCCCCCGACGGCGTCGGGGGGATCCCCGCGACGTCCCGATGTACATCGGGACGTCGCGTTGCACTGCATGATACGTCGTCTCAAGATGGCGCGCGGTGCCTGACACCAGGCGCCGGAGATTCCCCTTCCCGTGCCCCTCGAGTGGGCGACTATCAGCGGCGGCGGTTTCCGTGCGACCGCGTTCGCGGCCCGCACGTGCTGCCGTAGCCTCCGATGACGAAGCCCATGGACCCGCTGTAGGCATGGAAGTAGGGCCCCACGCGCCGGCCGATCCAGGGCGAGCCGTACAGGTCCCCCGACCCGTACGTCCCGTAATGGTATCCTCCCCCGTGGCCGTATCTCGATCCGTAGCCGCCGCGCCCGTAGCCGCCCCACGGGTAGTAGCCCACCACCGTTCCGGACGTCGGCCAGGAGTACGTCTGGAGCAACTCGTGGGGATCGTAGGGCTGCGGCGCCGCGGCGACCGCCTCGTGGTCAGCGGTGTAGGTCTCGACCGGCTCACCCCGGGGACCGGCCACTTCCACAGCCTCGCCGTCGCGACCCGGGCGTTCGTAGACCACGTCACCACGGAGGGGATCCAGCCAGTACTCCAGGTAGAACTCCTTCGTGCAGGCCGAAAGCAGCACCGCCGGCGCCAGCAGCGCGAGCAAAGCTCCCGTACGTCGGATCTGCCAGTGGTGCCCCAAAGTTGGTCTGTCGCTGTTACGTGTCATGGCAAGATCACCTCCTGCCCGGGGGCGGTCAATCAGTTGACCTGCGCCCACTTCATTATACATCACAGCCGTCTGGCCGGGAACGGGTATTTCACCGCTGCTCCGTCCCGCGCCGTTCGCCCTTGACCGTCGCCCCGGCCGCATACCGGGCGTATCGCTCGGCCACCTTGCCTCCCTTCACGTCCCCGCGGTGGACGAGCACGCCCACGCGACGCGCCATGCTCTTGCCCTTGCCCAGCGTGAACTTCTTGCCGCTCCTGGCCGCGGTGCGCCGCGGGCCGAACGTGCCGTAGTCCCGCGTCAACCACTTGTGCGGGCGGGGGTTAGTTGGATGACTGAACACCGTCAGCCCTTCAGTCACCCCGCCGACCGTGGCCGAGTAGTCCACCCAGTCGGCCACCTTGCCGTGCGTGCCCTTCTGGTTGATCCCGCCGGCGGAGTTGGTGATTCGCCCCCCGCCTCCTGCCACCGCGAACGCCGGATCCATCCGCAGGTAAGGCCACGCGTAGTGGACCGAATCGCTGACGAAATGCACGTCGCCATACGACGCGGTGACTGTGAACGTAATATCCAGCAGATACTCGCCTTGGCCCAGGGCCTGGACGGTCATCAGCCGCGTCTCGTTGAGAACGGGCGTCCTGGTGTCCATCTCCCAGACGAGTTTCGAGGTCGTCCTCGCGCTATCGCCCGCGGCCTTGGCGGGCGTGAAACTGACGTGGCGTATATGGTCGCGAAACGGCGAGGTGGGATCGTTCTTGCGGATTCGCGAGTAGAACGCATTGTAGAACGAGACCTTGCGCTTGCCGTCCAGTTGGACGGTGTCGGCGAACCAGAAACAGCGGTGGTGCGGGTATTTCTGCTTGGCCGTCGGCTGGGGCAGCGTCATGGGCTTGCCCGACGGGCTGTTCAGTACGATGTAGGGCAGGTCGACGTTCTTGCCGTAGCGGTACGCAAACGCCTCGGCCCCGTCGATGACCGTCGCGATGCGCCCGGTCCGAACGTCTTGCTTGAACGCTATGCGGGGCGCGTCGGCGGGCTTGGCGGCGCAGGCGGCTGTCGCTGTGGCCAACAGAGCGAGGCAACTCCATGCGGTGCGGCTGATCATGGCTTTCTCCCTGTGTGGGTTATCCGTTGACCACGTCGAGCATGGCCTGGAGGTTCTCGATGGGCGTTCCGGGCGAGACGCCGCCGCCGGGGCTGACCAGCAGGGGGGCACAATCGCTCAGTTTCGCAAGCAGATCTTCCGTCGCGCGGTGCACCTCGCGGGTCGTGCCTCGCACCAGCACGTCCAGCGGCGGGACGTTGCCCATCAGCACGATGTCCGGGCCGATCAGCTCCCGGGCGCGAACCGGATCGACGACGTGACTGAAGTTGAACACGTCGATGCCCACGCCGGCCAGCACGGGGTAGACGTTCTCGTTCGGCGTGTCGTTGTGGAAGACGTGGATCAGCCCGTCGAACTCGTCGAAGATGCGCTTCAAGCGAGGGGCGGCAAACCGTTCGGCGTCGGCGGGCGAGATCATGCCCACTACGTCATCGAGAACGAGGACGCCCAGTGGATCGGCGATCCGCTCGAGCTGCGACTTCAGGAATCGGATGCACAGGTCCATGGTCTGGTCAAGCAGGCGCATGCACTTGTCGGGGTCCAGGGGCATGGACATGAGCAGATCGGTCACGCCGACCAGGTGCGATGCCACCGCCAGCGGCCCGCGTACCGCAGCCATGCGCGGCGCGAATTCGCTGCATGCCTCGTCGTCGGCCAACCGCTCGTAGCGGCGCAGGACGGCGGGCATGAGCCCGTCAGTCTCGGGGTCCGGCGCGTCGGCGGCCAGCACCGCGTCGATGCCGCCGGGCACGTGATGGACGCCCGGCGGGGACGTGCCGCTCCACTGGACCGGCGTGCCCCAGCCGCTCGGCTCGGTCGCCATGCCGAACTCCACCCACCCGTCAGGCACGAAGGCCACGCCGGGCAGGTCCTGACGGATCCGCGTATAGGCGTCGGCCCAGACGCGCGGGTCGAAGTAGAAGTCCAGCGTGTTGGCCCCCGCGTAGCCGGGCAGCCAGGGCGAGTCGATGATCAGCGCCACCATCGTCTCGTCCGTTCGGCGCTCGCGGACGATGGCCTCGAAGCGTTCGGTCGGCGCGGCGGGGCTTTCACTGTTGCTGTTCATGTCGTCTTCCGTGTGGGTCAAAGGTCGAAAGTCAAAGCCGTAGGGCGTGCAACTCGTTGCACGCGGAATGATTGCCGCCTCCCTTCCGCGTGCAACGAGTTGCACG
>CAZVEV010000001.1:62063-72014 GCA_964625865.1 uncultured Planctomycetaceae bacterium
GGTTCACCTGGTTCCCGGGGTATTTTTGGCCCCCCCCTTCCCGGGTTAATGTTTTTGCACGCCCTACCGGCTACCAACCATGTGCTTGTCGGCGAAGTCCATGTAGACCATCCAGTCGCTGGTCATCACTCCGTGCTTTCCGGGGCGGATATTGTAGCCGATGCGGCTGAGGATGGGTTTGCTCAGTGGGGGCATCTTCGTCGCGGCCAGCCCGTCCGTGCCGAGCAGGCGGTAGACCTCGTGGGCGCCCCTGGCGGCGAGGAACTCGCCTCGCGGGTCGGCCCAGCGGTCCTCCTTGGCGCTGCAGACCAGCACGGGGCGCGGGGCGATCAGGGCGATCAGCATGTGCTGGTCGAACGGCAGCTTCGCTTCGTTATTGCTGTACTGCTTGAAGTTCCCGCAGAACCAGTGCGGGAAGCTCCTGTTAATCCGCCCCACGGTCTCGCCGAAACAGCGTTTCGACAGCGCCGCTCCGCCGCAGCCGGAGTTGTTCGAGATCACCAGCGCGAACCGCTCGTCGGAGGCGCCCGCCCACAGCGAGGTCTTGCCCAGGCGCGAATGGCCCATCACGGCGATGCGCTTGGCATCAATGTCGTGGTCGCTCTCGAAGTAGTCCATCGCCCGGCCGAGCCCCCACGCCCAGGCGCTGATCGAGGCCCATTCGTCCGGCGCGGGTTTGGTCTGGCCCTTGCGGTAGAACAGCGGGTGGATGCCGTTGGCAAACCCGTCGTGGAAGTCCGGGTCGATATCGCCGTAGTAGATCGTCGCAAGCCCGTATCCGCGGGCGAGGATCTTCTCGACCGGCCAGCGCGACGCGGCAGCGCCTCGCGACTTGGCGGTGGCGCGGTTCTTCACCACGCCCCTGCCGCGGCTGCGAACCCAGCTCTTCGTGATCGTGATGCCAGGATCCGTGTGGATCGTGTGGTTGCCCTGGAAGTTCATCGCCACGAACAGCGGCACGGGGCGCTTGACGCCGGCCGGCAGATAGATCAGGACCTCCATCCGCGGCCCGGTGCCGCCAGGGGCGAACGTGACGGCCACTTCCTTCCGCACTGCCTTGCCGCCGAGGGCCTTGGCGTCGGTCGAGGTGACCTTGAAGGCCAGTGCCTTGGGCGCCGGCGGCATCTTACCGTACATCTGCTCGGCGAAGATGTCGTAGATCTCCCCGCGGCGTCGCGTGCGCCACGTCTTGGCGTCGGTCACCTTCGTCCCGTCGGCCAGCGTCAGCGGATCGGGCAGGGTGTACTTGGGGACCTTTCGCTCGTCGTAGTTGGTCTGTGCGACGGCGGTCTGGGTTGCGGCCGCCAGGACGCCCATCGCCAGGAGAACGAACATCGTATGGCCAAATGTGATCTGCATATCGGACACGTCCTTTGTAGGGGTTGCCAACAGGCTCGGCGCATTATCATCCAGTGGCGCCTTCATCGCAAGGCGGTGTTGCGGGTCCGAGCGATGCGGGCGTATACTGGGCCTGCGCCCATATAAGGAAGACGCCTATGGCAGATCGAAGGTATTCCCGAAGGGAGTTCTGTGCAGCCGGGGGGGCGGTAGTCGTGGGGGCCAACGCGCTGGCCAGGACGCCGACGCCCGAGGCCAATGCATTCGCGCTGAACTACATTCTCGGCTCGTCGATGTACGGCGGGCTCAAACTCGCCGATATCGCGGGCGAGGTCCGCAAGACGGGGGCCGAGTACATCGACATCTGGCCGAAGAAGCACGGCACGCAGCGCGAGCAGATGGAGACGATGGGTCACGAGGCCGTCGCGGCTCTGCTCAAGAAGCACAAGGTCAAGCTGGGCATCCTGACGCATTACGACCTGGGGCCGTACAGGCTACACCAGGACATGCCCACGGCGGCCAAGTTCGGCGCGAAGATGCTGATCTCGGCCGGCATGCCGAAGACGAAGGCCGCCGTCAAGCCGTTCTTCGAGAAGATCAAGCCGCAGCTCGCCGCGGCGGAAAAGGCGGGCGTGGTCATCGGCATCGAGAACCACGGCGAGTCGTACGATGCGATCCGCCGGTTCGCCGACGGCGCCCGGTCGAAGCGCATCGGCGTGGCCTTGGCGCCGTACCATCTCAAGCCCGAGACCCCCGAAGCCATCAGCAAGCTCATCACCGACCTGGGCGACAAACTGGTGCACTTCTACGCGTGGCAGCACGGCATGGGATGCATGAAGAAGCTGCCCAAAGCCCAGGAACTGCTCCAGATGCCCGGGCGCGGACCGCTCGACTTCGTGCCCATCCTGGCCGCCCTGAAGAGAATCCGCTACGCCGGCTGGACCGAGATCTTCATGCACCCCGTGCCTCGCGGCATTCCGATCCTGCCGACGCTGGACCGGACGACGGCGGAGATCAATCGCGCCCGAGACTACCTGACCAGGTGCCTGGCCAGGATCTGACGTGCAATACCCGGTCGCCCCGGCGGCCTGGAGAAGGGAACGATACGTGAACAAGGTTCTGGTGATCATCGGCGACGCGAGCGAGACCCTCGACACGCTCTATCCGTACTATCGTTTGAGGGAGGACGGCTTCGAGGCGGTCGTCGCCGCCCCGGAGAAGCGGCTGTACAACATGGTCATGCACGAGGTCAAGCCCGGCTGGACCATCACGCGCGAGTGGGAGGGCTACACTCTCGCTGCCGACGTTGCCTTCGCGGACGTGGACCCGGCCGAGTACGTGGGCATCTTCTTCTCCGGCGGGCGGGCGCCGGAGTATATTCGCTACGACGAGGACCTGGTGCGGATCACGCGTCACTTCTTCGAGGCCGACAAGCCCGTCGGCTGCGTCTGCCACGGGGTGGAGATCCCCGCCTACGCCGGCTGCCTCAAGGGCCGCCGGATGGCCACCGTCGCCAAGTGCCGCTTCGACCTGGAGGTCTGCGGCGGGACCTTCGTGGACGAGCCGTGCGTGGTGGACGGCAATCTCGTCAGCGGGCGGACGTATCACGACCACGGGTACTGGACGGGGCCGTGGATGGAGAAACTGATCGCCGCGCGCAACGCCGCCGGCGGACGAGGCGGCGAATCATGACCGAGCGAACAGGCCGAACGATCACGCGGCGGGGCCTGCTCAAGACAGCCGCCGTCACTGTCGCTGCACCATACATCGTGCCTGCCTCGGCCCGCGGGGCCGGCGGGGCCCCCGCGCCGAGCGAGCGGATTGCCCTCGGCATGATCGGGCTGGGTTCGATGGGCCTGCGCCACGTCAAGGGCTTCCTGCCCGAAGACGACTGTCGCATCATCGGCGTGTGCGACGTTGATGCGGCCCGGCGCAAGACGTCCATCGACCTGATCAACGCCCACTACGGCAGCGCCGACTGCGCGGGCTACAACGACTTCGAGGACCTCATCGCCCGTCCGGACGTCGATGCGCTGTGCATCGCGATTCCGGACCACTGGCACGCGATTCCCGTGCTCCTGGCGGCCAGGGCGGGTAAGGACATCTACGGCGAGAAGCCGCTGGCCCTGACGATAGCCGACGGCCAGCGCATGGTCCGCGCGGTCAACCGGTACGGCATCGTGTGGCAGACGGGCAGTTGGCAGCGGTCGACGCGGAACTTCCGCTTCGCCTGCGAACTGGTGCGCAACGGGCGGATCGGCGAGTTGAAGCGCGTGGAGGTGGGGCTGGGCTCGAAACCCTCGTGCGAGGCCCAGCCGCCCCAGCCCGTGCCGCCCGGCTTCGACTACGAGCGCTGGCTCGGCCCGGCCCCGTGGGCGCCGTACACCGAAAAGCGGTGCCACTGGAACTTCCGCTGGATCCTCGACTACTCGGGCGGGCAACTGACGGATATGGGCGCCCACGAGATCGACATCGCCCACTGGGGCATGGGATTAGACGGCACGGGCCCGGTTCGGGTCGAGGGGACGGGCGAGTTCCCGCCCGAAGGCCTGTGGAACGCCGCCGTGCACTACAACTTCACCGCTACGTACGCCAACGGGCTGACCCTGTACGCCGACAGCGGGCGCAAGTTCCGCAGCGGGATACGGTTCATCGGCTCCGACGGGTGGGTGTTCGTCTCGCGTAGTGCGCTGCAGGCCTCGCCGGCCTCGCTGCTGCGCGAGAAGATAGGCCCCAACGAGATCCGCCTGGCCCGCCCGCAAGGCGACCACCGGCAGGGCCATCGACGCGACTTCCTCGACTGCGTCAAGAGCCGCGCCGCGACCATCACGCCGATCGAGATCGGCCATCGCTCGATCACCGTGGCGCACTTGGCGAACATCTCGATGCTGCTGGGGCGGCCGGTCCGCTGGGACCCCGACGCCGAACGGATCATCGGCGACCAGGCCGCCGCCGGCATGTGCTCCCGCTCGCCCCGCGAGCCGTGGACGCTCTAGCGAGGCAGCGCTGCGCCGCTTGGGGCTGCGCATGGACTTCATGGCAAGGTATGCTATGCGGAATGGGGCGCGGGGCGGACGTGCGGTGCAGTTGGCGTTTGGGGATTCGGGGGTTATGATAGTAAGACAGATCAGGAGACCCATCCATGGCAGGTCGAACGACGTTGACAGTGGTGTGCATCGCGGTTGCGCTGGCGGCCGCGACGCTCCGGGCGGCAACGCCCGGCGGCGAGGGGGCGGTTTCGCGGTGGAGCTTCGACGGGACGGCGAAGGACACTGCCGGCGCGACAGCGGACCACTTGACTCCGCGCGGGGCTTCGCGTGTGCGGTATGTCACTGCCGCGGAGGTGCCCGGCACGTCGGGCAAGGCGGGGGCCCTGGGCGTCAAGGGGGGCGATGCGACGCATCTGACGGCGGGCGTCTCGAAGGACGTTCGCCTCGGGCCGGCCTACACGATCGAAGCGTGGGTCCACCCGATCAGCGTGACCGGTTGGGGCCGTCTGGTGCTCCGGTGGGGCGGGGCGGGCAGGTACGCGTACCACTTCGCCCTGCGCGACGGGCGCGTGAGCCTGTATCACGGGCAGGCGGACGGCAAGTATCTGTTCGCCGAGGGCGGGAAGATGACGCCTCGCCGATGGTATCACATCGCGGGTATCGCCCGGCCGAACGCCGCCACCCCCGCCAAGAGCACGCTCGAGGTCTACCTCAACGGGAAGCTCGTGGGTACGGGGAGGTACGACGGCACGATATGTCCGGCCGCTGACGAGCCGCTGGGCATCGGCGATGCCGGCGGGTCGCTGAGGGGAGGCAGCAGTCAGTACCGCGGCTACATTGACGAACTGACCGTCTGGAATCGCGCACTGTCGGCGGACGATATCGCCAAACATGCCGCGACACGGGCCGAGCTTCTGGCCAAGATCGAAGCTGCCGAGCGCAAGGCCCGCGCCGCCCGGGACAAGGCCGAAGCCGCCGAGCGCGCCAAGGCCCTTGCCGCCTTCAAAACCCTTCCCGTCGACGAGATCGTCTTCGCCGAGCGCCACCGCGGGCGGGACCCGTCGGGGCACTACTACGCGAACTTCGGCTACTCGTGCATCGACTCGAACTACTGGATCCACGGCGCCGACGGCGGGCGCCTGTGCACGCTGAACGTCAAGACCGGCGAGTTGAAGGCCCTGGTCGACGATCCCGGCGGGGCGGTCCGCGATCCGCAGGCCCACTACGACGCGAAGAAGATCCTCTTCTCGTACCGCAAGGGCGGGACGCACAATTACAACCTGTACGAGATCAACGTCGACGGCACCGGCCTGCGCCAGATCACCGCGGGCCCCTGGGACGACGTGGAGGCGACCTACCTGCCCGACGGCGGGATCATGTTCTGTTCGACGCGATGCAAGCGTTACATCGGCTGCTGGCTGGCCCAGTCGGCGATTCTCCACCGCTGCGATGCGGACCCTTCGGCGGAGGAGCTCAGGGCAGGCGGCAAGAACATCCGCATGCTCTCGTCAGGCGCGTTTACCGAGAATACACCAGCGGTCCTGCCAGACGGACGCGTGCTCTACACGCGGTGGGAATACGTCAATCGCGACCCGGTGGTCTTTCATCATCTCTGGACGATGAACCCCGACGGCACGGCGTCGATGGCGTATTTCGGCAACATGCATCCGGGTGGCGTGTTCATCGACGCCAAGGCGATCGCGGGCACCGACCAGGCGGTGATGATCAACTCGCCCGGGCATGGGCGAAACGAGCACGAGGGGCACGTGGCGATCGTCACCGACCGGAATGGGCCGGACGCCAAGTCGGCGCTGCGGAACATCTCGCGAGGCGGAGGCTATCGCGACCCGGTTGCTCTCTCGGAAAACACGTTCCTGGTCGCCAAGGGCAGCCAGATCCTCGTGATGGACTCGGGCGGGAGGACCCGGGTCCTCCACACGTCGCGGATGATGGTTCACGAGCCCTGGCCCCTCCGCAAGCGCCCGCGCGAGAAGGTTATTCCTCCGCGCGTGGACCTGAGCAAGACCACCGGCACGCTCGTGCTGTCCGACGCGTACCTCGGGCGCAACATGAAGGGCATCAAGCGCGGGGCGATCAAGAAGCTGCTCGTCCTGGAGGACCTGCCCAAGCCGGCGAACTACCACGGGGGCGGCTCCCAGCCGATCGGACACGGCGTGACCTCGACGCTGAAGCGGATTCTCGGTACCGTGCCGGTCGAGGCCGACGGGTCGGCCCACTTCGAGGTGCCCGCCATGCGGAGCATCTACCTGGCGCTGCTGGACGAAAACGATCTCTCGATCAAGCAGATGCGGAGTTTCCTGACGCTCCAGCCCGGCGAGAAGGCCTCGTGCCTCGGTTGTCACGAAGACCGCACGATGACGTCCATCGGCGCCGGCAGGCCCAAGCTCAAGGCCCTCGGCCGCCCGGCCAGCCGGATCGCGCCCATTGCGGGAGTTCCCGCGATTCCCGACTTCCCGCGCGACGTTCAGCCGATCCTCGACACCCACTGCGTCAAGTGCCACAACCCCAAGGATCGCAAGGGCAACGTCGTGCTGTCCGGCGACCGCGGGCCGGTCTTCTCGCACAGCTACTACACACTCTTGCTGCACTGGCAGATCAAGGACACGGCGGGCAACCCGGGCCACCGCACCGGCCGACAGAAGGGCAACGACGCACCGTACACGACGTACAGCTCGGCCTCGCCGCTGATGAAGAAGATAGACGGCTCGCATAACAAGGTGAAGCTGACCGAGCGCCAGCGACGGCAGGTTCGTCTGTGGATTGACGTCTCGGCGCAGTATCCGGGCACGTACGCCGCATACGGGACGGGGCAGATCGGCGGATGCTGGGACTCCAATCGTCCGGTGCGCGTGATGGCGGACAATTGGCCAGGCACGCCCCCGGCGGCGGCCGCGGTGGCCAAGCGCTGTACGCCGTGCCACGGCAAGATGCTTCCGAAACACGTCACCGACAGGGTGCCGCTGGACTCCTGGGGCGACATGCTGTCGTGGACGCGTCCGCTGAGTCGGTTCTCGCGGCATCGCGTGTACAATCTGACGCGCCCGGACAAGTCGCTGATGCTGATGGTCCCGCTGGCCCGCGCCGCCGGCGGATACGCCAAGGGCGAGCCCAAGAAGGGTACGAAGGTTCGGGAGGATCGCTCCGCCCCGCCCAAGCCGGTGGTCCATCCCGTGATCTTCGCCGACACCGACGACCCGGACTACCGGAAGATCCTCACGCATATCCGCGCCGCCGGTGCGAAACTCGACGAGATCAAGCGCTTCGACATGCCCGGCTTCCGTCCCCGCGACGAGTACATCCGCGAGATGCAGCGTTACGGCGTCCTGCCGCAAACCCTCCGCCCCGACACACCCGTCGACCCGTACAAGACCGACGAGGCGTACTGGCGGTCCATGTGGCACCGCCCGCCGCGCGCCAAGTAGATTCCCCGAGTTGGGTGGCACCTTCAAGCGTAGCGAAGCGGAGCTTGTGGGTGGGCATTGTGACAGAAGGGTCAGTTTCGTCGAGGGTTATCTCTGCTTCCACACCCACAAGCTTCGCTGCGCTACGCTTGAAGGTGCCACCCAACGCACAGTACTCCCGACGCGCTGAGACTTGCGGTGGCGGATGTTTGCCGTTTTACTGATACCCATGAACGTACTGATTACCGGCGGGGCCGGGTTTATCGGGTCGCACCTGGGCGAGGCGATGCTCGCGGCGGGGCATCGTGTGGTCGCCGTCGACGATCTGTCGACGGGCTCGCGGGACAATCTCGCCGCCGTGGCGGAGAATCCGGAGTTTCGTTTCGTCCGCGAGTCGGTGCGCGACGAGTCGGCGATGAGCCCCCTGATCGAGGCCTGTGACGTAGTGTTTCACCTTGCCGCGGCGGTGGGGGTCCAGCTCATCGTCGATCAGCCCGTCCACACCATCGAGACCAACATCCACGGCACGGAAGTGGTGCTCTCGCTAGCAGGCAAGTTCTCCCGCAAGGTCCTGATCGCCTCGACGTCGGAGGTCTACGGCAAGAACACGAAGGTTCCCTTTGGCGAGGACGACGACACCACGCTGGGCTCGACGCGGCTGTCGCGGTGGTCCTACGCGTGCAGCAAGATGGTGGATGAGTTCCTGGCGTTGGCGTACCACCGGCAGTACGGGCTCGAGACGATCATCTGCCGGATCTTCAACACGATCGGCCCGAGGCAGACGGGGCAGTACGGCATGGTCGTGCCGCGATTCGTCCGCCGCGCCCTGACCGGCCGGGAGATCGAGGTCTACGGCACGGGCACGCAGAGCCGGTGCTTCTGCAACGTCGCCGACGTAGTCGACGCGATGGTCCGACTGGCTGACTGCGACGACGCCATCGGGCAGGTCGTCAACGTGGGCACAACCGAGTCGATTACCATCGCCGACCTCGCCGATCGCGTCATCGCGATGACGCAGTCGTCCTCACCCAAACGGCTGGTCAGCTACGAGCAAGCCTACGGGCGAGACATCGACGACATGCTCGTCCGCGTCCCGGACCTGACAAAACTCAAGAGCCTGATCGGCTTTGTGCCGACCTATACATTGAAACAGACCCTTCAACAGGTCATCGATTACGAGAGAACAAGGATTTAGCACGACATGGCAAAGTACCTGGTAACCGGCGGAGCGGGATTCATCGGCTGCAACCTCACGCGATTCATCCTCGACAAGGGGCATGACGTAGTCGTCCTGGACAACTTCGCCACCGGCAAGCGAGAGAACCTGACGGCGATCGCCGACCGGATCGAGTTGATCGAAGGCGACATCCGCGACCGCGAGACGATGGACCGCGCGATTGACGGGTGTGCGGCGATCTTCCATCAGGCGGCCCTGGGCTCGGTCCCCCGAAGCGTTGAGGACCCCATGACCAGCCACGACGTGAACGTCAACGGAACGGTGACGGTTCTGGAGGCCGCCCGCGCCGCGGGCGTCAACCGCGTGGTCTTCGCCGCCTCGTCCAGCGCGTACGGCGATCAGAAGGAGTCACCCAAGCACGAAGGCATGGTCCCCATGCCGATCAGCCCCTACGCGGCCAACAAGGTCTCCTGCGAGGCCTACATGCGGGGGTACGCGGCGGTCTACGGTATGGAGACGCTTTGCCTGCGGTACTTCAACGTCTTCGGTCCGCACCAGGACCCGGCCGGGGCGTACGCGGCGGTGATCCCCGCGTTCGTCGCGGCGCTGCTGCGCGGCCAGAGCCCCACAGTGTTCGGCGACGGCGAGCAGAGCCGCGACTTCTGCTACATCCAGAACGTTTGCGAGGCGAACTGGCTGGCGTCCCAGGCGCCGGCTGAGGTCTGCAAGGGCCAGGCCCTCAACATCGCCTGTCACGCGCGGACGACGCTGAATGAGATTCTCGATCAACTGCGCGAGTTGCTCGGCAGCGACGTGCAGGCCGAGTACGGCCCGCCGCGTGCCGGGGACGTGAAGCACTCGCTGGCGGACGTCTCGCTGGCGAAGGAGACCATCGGCTACGAGCCGAGCGTCTTCTTCGAGGAAGGGCTGGCGTTGGCGATCGACTGGTACAAAGCGAACCTCGGCTGACTGATCGTGCCAAAAAAAAGACACGGGCGGGCCCTGATTGGCCCGCCCGAGCCGC
>CAZVEV010000001.1:72024-78822 GCA_964625865.1 uncultured Planctomycetaceae bacterium
GGGGCTTATTCACGGCCCAAAAAAAAACCCCGGGGGGGCCCCTTTTGGGCCCGCCCGAGCCGCCCAGATACGGCGAAGGGCGATCTGGCCACCGGCCTGGTGGGCCGTCGCCCGCGGTGCGACATTCCCTGCGCGGGCAGTCACGGCCTCCCTCATCTCCGCGCCTTCGTGGTCTCACTAGGCCGTCAGACGACCTACCCACAAAACTCCACGTCGGCGCAGACATACACAGGCCTTGGTGACGGGAACTTGGCCGGTGCGGCCTGGGGCAGACTGGCCCGAACAAGCGATTGCGGCGCCCTCGGCACCGGCGTTCGTCCTGCCCTTTCGGTGATAGCTCCGCCGCTCCCCAGCGGATCCGGAGCAAAGTTCATTGTATACGATGTGGCCACTGTGTCAACCGGAAAACGATGACGATGTTTACTTTTTTTCGGAGCCCCGCGAGGGTGACGCTACATGATCCGACGCAGCGGAAGCGGGGGCGGAGGCGGGGCGTTGCGCTCGTCCTGCAGATCGGACACACCGTACAGGGGCATCTCCGGATCGCTGGCGAAACTGTCGCCCGCGCACCCGGTGCAGGGCGCGCCCGAGTGGATGCAACTGTTGGCCCCGCCGTTCCACAGGCGCTTGGTGCAGTCGGCCCGCGTGCTCGGGCCCGCACAGCCCAGGCGGAAGAGGCATCCGTCGGCGCCGAAACGCATGGCGAAGCGATCGCGCTCGTACTCGCCGCGTCGCACGCAGTTGTCGTGCATCATCTTGCTGAAGAACATGTCCGGCCGCCCGTCGCCACGGAGCTTCGGCGTGCCGAACTTCAGCACGTGAACCAGTGTGCCGACCACCCAGTCCGGATGGGCCGGACACCCCGGTATGCGGATGACCGGCGTCTCGATCTTCTGCTTGGTCAGGTAGTCCGGCACGGATAGGGCGCCGGTGGGGTTGTTCTCGGCCGCCGGAATACCCCCGTACGATGCGCACGTGCCTACCGTCAGCACGAGTTTGGCGTTGCGGGCCGCCGCCGCGACCCGGTCGGCCAGCGGCTTGCCCCCGAACAGGCACGCGCTCGGAAGCCCCGCGGGAATGCTGCCCTCGACGACCAGGATGTACTGGCCCTTCTGCTTGGTCCACGTCTCGACGATATCGCCGGCCCCGCTGCCCGTGACGGTCGACAGCGTCTGGTGGAACTTCAGCGAGATATGCTCGGTAATCAGTTCCAGCGGGCCGGGGTCTTCAGTGTTCAGCAGGGAAACCGAGCAGCCGGAACAACTCTGTCCCTGGAGCCAGAGCACCGGCGCCTTGCCGGTGGCGAGGTCTTTCAGCGCCTGGGCGACGGCGGTGGCCGCACAGCCGCCCAGCCCCATCAAGGCCGCCAGCGACCCGCCGGCCTTCAGGAATGTTCGTCGTGTCAGATTCGGCATATCACGTCAACCTTCAACTTCTAATGCACCGCACAGGCCGTGCACGGGTCGAACGACCGGACCACGCGGGCGGCCTCCAGGGGGTTGGCGGGGTCGGCGATCGGCGTGCCGACCAGCGCCTGTTCGACTGCGCCGGGCTTGCCCGCATCGTCGCGCGGCGAGCAGTTCCACGTGGTCGGCACGAGGACCTGGTAGGCGGAGATCAGCCGGTCCTTAAGGGTCAACCAGTGGCCCAGCGCGCCGCGCGGGGCCTCGGTCAGTCCCACGCCGCTGACAACGCCTTTGTCCGGAATCTCGAACGGCGTGCAGGTGGGCCTGTTCTTCCGGGCCGGGTCTTTCAGTGCTTTCGGCTCGGGCACCTTGCCCAACTTCTCCGTCTCGTCCGGCGTGCTCGGCCTTAACTCGTCGACCCAGCGGGCGCAGGCGTCGGCGATGAGCTTGCACTCGAGGGCCCTTACCGCGTGCCGGCCCATCACGCTGACCAGGTCGCCGGTCTTGACGCCCATCTTCGCTGCCGCCCCGTCGATCAGTCGCGCCACGGCCTTGTGGCCCGAGTGATACGCCACCATCATCCGTGCCAGCGGCCCGACCTCCATGACCTGCCCGTCGTATCGCGGGGCCTTGATCCACGAATACGCGCCGGCCTTGTCCGGGTCAGGCGTGGTCCGGCCCTTGCTCGGGTGCAGGCCCGAAGGCGACGAGAACCGCGAGTAACGCACGTCCTCGGTGATCCTGGCCGGGTCGACCTTCCGGACCTTGCCCCCCTGCATCACGCCGCCGCCGAGCAGTCGTTTGGTCCCGTCGGCCGACTGGGGGAACACGCCGAAGCTCATGAAGTTCCCCGGTCCGGCGCCAAGCTTGAAGTAGTCTCCAAACGCCCCGGCCACCGCCATCACGTCCGGGAGATACGACCGGTTGATGAACCGGCGCAGTTCCTTGAGCATGGAGCGGAAGGCCTCGATGTTCTTGGCGGTGACCGGCTGGGTCACGCCGCCGGGCACGATGGACGCCGCATGAGGCAGCTTGCCCGCGAACAGTGCGCCCATCTTGTGCGCCAGGCGCCGCATCGCCAGCGCCTCCACGTAGTGGCGCACCACCAGCATGTTCCCGTCGGCGTTGCTGAGGTACTGGCCCTCGTACCGCGGCAGCAGCGGGGCGGCCGGATGAATCGCCTTGGACTTGACCTGATCGTCCACCCACGACTTGACGCCGCGCAGCACGGGGTCCGAACCGCTGTAGTCGGCCACCGCTGCGATGTCCACGAAGTCCAACGCCGAAAGGTGATAGAAGTGCGTCAGGTGCGATTGGATGAAGTTCGCGGCGGCGATGAGGTTCCTCAGCAGCCGCCCGTTGTCCGGCGGGACAATGCCGAACGCCTGGTCCTGGGCCAGCACCGACGCCATCGCGTGCGAGACCGGACACACGCCGCATATCCTCTGGGTGATCTGCTGGGCGTCCAGGGGGTCGCGCCCGGTCAGGATCGCCTCGAAGCCGCGGAACATCTCGCCCGAGCTATGAGCCGAAA
The DNA here is from genome assembly GCA_964625865.1 of uncultured Planctomycetaceae bacterium. Classification (GTDB taxonomy): domain Bacteria; phylum Planctomycetota; class Phycisphaerae; order SM23-33; family SM23-33; genus CAZVEV01. The sequence goes on from CAZVEV010000001.1 coordinate 74,965, forward strand.
CGACCTTTCCCGCAGCGACCTCCACGTCGACGGCCATGTGGCCCTCGATGCGAGTCACGGGATCGATCTTCATTGTCTCTGCCATGGTGTCCAGCCCTTGGATTGCCTCCGCAGCGGCCGAGCGAAGCCACTGCACTCGCGCAACAACCACACCATTATAACCCACCTTCTGCGGGGTCGGGTATGGAATTTGAGGCACGGTCCCAGTCCCGGCAGCAGTCGCGCGGCGCCGCGCGGTCTACCCCAAGCCCCCCGACGCCGTCGCGGGGCTTCGCCCTGCACGTTACTTACGAAGGGCAATTGTCCCCCCCGTCCAGTCGGATGTCCATGCCCTTTGGGCAGACGATAAACCCTTCCCGCTTCAGCCCGTTGGCGACGTCGTACGACAGGGGCGCTCCGGCCAGGTCGATCACGTCGCACCCGGCGGCCAGGGCCACCGCGGCCCCGGCGGCGGTGTCCCAGAGGCACGTCGGGCCCAGGCGCGGGTACACGTCGGCGGCGCCCTCGGCGATGGCGCAGATCTTCAGCGAACTGCCGTGAGGGATGACGTCGGTGATGGCGTTGGCTTTCAGGAACGCTTCGGTCTCGGGGGACGGATGCGACCGGCTGATGACGGCCGAGGCGGGCACCTGGGCTGAACCGGGCGCGATCGCCTGCGGCGCCGCATCGCCGATGCGCTTGAACGCCCCGAGGCCCTGCCCGCCCCAGTATGTCACGTCGGTTACCGGCAGGTGGACCACGCCCAGGACGGGCCTGCCGGCCTCCACGAGGGCGATGTTGACGGTGTATTCGTCGAGCCCCTTGACGAACTCCTTGGTTCCGTCCAGGGGATCGACGCACCAGTAGGTGCCCCACGCCCCGCCGGTCGTATCCAGGTCGCCTTCTTCCGACAGGATCGGCCAGGCCGGCTCCAGCGGCGCCAGGCCCGCCATGATCGCCTCGTGACTGGCCAGGTCCGCCCGCGTCAGCGGCGAGCCGTCGTCCTTCTCGACGGTGCCGATCTCGCCGGCGGCGACGGCCTGGATGTCCCGGCCCGCCTGCCGGGCCGTCGGGATGAGGCTCTCGAGATGCCTTTCCAGCGTCTGGCGTTCCATGGTCTGTGCGGTTCTCTTGGGGCCCGTCATCGGGCCTGGTAGTCAACGGGGTCGGTCGCGTCGGCTTCGGCGAAGCCGCGCAGGCGGAGGCGGCAGGCGTCGCAGTGCCCGCAGGCGCGGCCGGCGTCGTCGGGGTCGTAGCAACTGTGCGTCAGGGCGTAGTCGACCCCCAGGGCCAGGCCCGTGCGGATGATCTGGCCCTTGGTCATTTCGATCAGCGGGGCGTGGATCGCGTACGTGCCGCGTCCCTCGGCTCCGGCGGCGGTTCCGAGGTTTGCCACCCGCTCGAACGCCTCGACGAAGGCCGGCCTGCAGTCCGGATAGCCGCTGTAGTCCACCGCGTTGACGCCCAGGAAGATGTCGAACGCGCCGACGACCTCCGCGTAGCCCAGCGCGATGCTCAGGAAGATCGTGTTCCGCGCCGGCACGTACGTCACGGGGATGGCGCCGGCGTCCGGACGGTCCTTGGGCACGTCGATGGCGTCGGTCAGCGCACTGGCGCCGAAGCCGCCCGCCGCCGACAGGTCGATGCTCACCACGCGGTGGTCCACCGCCCCGCCGGCCGCCGCGACCCGCGCTGCGGCGGCCAATTCGAACCGATGGCGCTGCCCGTAATCGAAGCTTATTGCGTGGCATGCGAAGCCGCGATCACGCGCCACCGCCAACACCGTCGCCGAATCCAGTCCGCCCGAGAGCAGGACCACGCCGGGTTGTCTCTGTCCGTCCGTCATCGCCGACAGCCTACCGACCTTCGCCTCGCGATGCAACGCGTGACGACCGCGGGCGCGGAGTGTCCATCGGCCGGTTGAAGTCAACGCACCGGGCGTGTAGGCTTTGCGGATCGAGGAGACGCTGCAATGGCTGAGATGGAAACGTTCGACAACCCGCACCCGAATCGCGACTACGTCATCACGCACGTGGCGCCGGAGTTCACCTCGCTGTGCCCCAAGACCGGCCAGCCCGACTTCGCAACCATCGAGATCGAATACGTCGCCGACGCCCTGTGCGTCGAACTCAAGAGCCTCAAGTTCTATCTCCAGGCCTACCGAAACGTCGGGGCGTTCTACGAGGACGTGATCAACCGCATCCTGGACGACCTGGTCGCCGCCCTGGCCCCGCGACGCATGACCGTCACCGGGCGGTTCACGCCGCGGGGGGGCATGCACTCGGTCGTCACCGCCTCGTACACGGCCTCCGACGCCTGAGGATCGCCGGGCCGGCGGACCGGCGCGTGGTGAGACGGTGCAAGTGTCCCGTACGGCCGAGATGGGCCCATCCTCGCGGGCCACACCACGGGCAGGGGAGAGGTCAGGTCTGACCGTTACTCGGCTTGACGAGAACGGTTACATACGATAAGAACTCGACTCGCCGGGACAATTGACGCCGCTGACGGTCCTTGAGATCGTTCTGGACATATGCTAAACTTCTAGTGGCGTGCTGGCGCACGGATGGCCGGCAAGGAGTGACCGATGGACAAGCTGGGCAAGCGCACCACAATGGTATTGCAGTTGGCCGTGCTGGCGATGATCGTCGCGCTGGTATCGGTCGGCCTGTGGCAGGTCCATGGAAGCGACCCGATGCTGCTGAGCTTCCAGCGACCGGCCCGGCCCGGCCAGGTCATCACCGTTATGGACACCACGTGCGAACTGCACGCGGTGGTCCCCGCCAACGCCCCGGACACCGCCGACGCCGCCCTCAAGGACGCCCAGGCGTCCCTGGAGCAGGTCGAGAGACTTCTCAGCGCCTGGAAGCCCGACTCGGAGATCAGCCGCATCAACGAGGCCGGCGCGTCCCAACTGATTCCGCTGAGCCCCCGCACGGTCGAGATTCTCGCCCTGTCGAGGGAACTGGCCAAGCAGACCGGCGGGGCCTTCGACGTGACGCACGCGCCGGTGTTCAACCTGTGGCGGCGTATGCGTCGCGAGAGGCGCATCCCCGACCCCGAGGCCCTGAACGAAGCCCTGGACAAGGCCCGCCAGGCCTCCGGCTGGGACCAGTTCGTCGCCCATCCCGACGCGACGATGAAGCTCGCCGAGGGCGCCAGGCTCGACCTCGGCGGGGTCGCCAAGGGCTACGGGATAGACGTCGCCGTCGAGGCCATGAAGGGCACGGGCGTCTCGGGGGGGTTGGTCAACGTCGGCGGCGACATCCGCTGCTTCGGCAAGAACACCAAGGGACGCAAGTGGCGTATCAGCATCCAGAACCCGTTCGGCAAGGGCGGAAAGCCCCTGGGCATCCTCCAGATCGACAAGGGCGCCGTCTGTACCAGCGGGAACTACGAGCGATACGTCATCATCGACGGCAAACGGTACAGCCACATTATCGACCCCCGCACCGGCTGGCCCGTCGACTCGGCCCCGTCGGTGACCGTCGTCGCCCCCACCGCCGCCGCCGCCGACGCCTGGGCGACCGCCCTGTCGGTCCTGGCCGGCGGGCCCGACGGACCGGCCGCCCTGAACATGCTCAAGGACACCGGGATCGAGGCGATGATCGTCGTCGGCACGAAGGACAAGCACACCATCCACAAGACCCCCGGCTTCGACCTGATGCTGGACAAGAAGTAGCCCTCCCCTCCCCCGACCTCTCGGAGGCGCCACAGGTTTACACTTTACGGCGTAAAGCCCTGTCCATGCGCATGGGATGTGTCTTGTAAGATTCTTCTGAGAAAGCTATTATGTCGACCTGTCCCCCCCGAGGACGCCTTTACGCCCTTTACACTGTAAGGCGTGGTTCAAATGAGGGTAACAGATGGGGGGATGCGGCC
>CAZVEV010000002.1:0-61029 GCA_964625865.1 uncultured Planctomycetaceae bacterium
GCCCGCGTGGGCCCCCCCCCCCCCCCTTGTCGAGCCCAGAGGCGGCTAGACGCAATGCCAGACCCCTTAGCCGCCTTGCCGGCCGCCTCGCCCTGGTCGGACATGGCGCTTGGAGCGCATAGTGCTTGGGGTTACGATTGCCTGTCGTTGGGATCGGTGTGCGTGCAGAACAGCGAGGCAGCTATGCGTCTGAGAACGGTCGTGATGATGATGTCGGTGGCGTTGGCGGCGGGTGCGGTGGACGCGGCTGACGATGGCCCGAAGGCCGCGATCGTGGACGACGTGTCCTACGCGACGGCCCGGGCGCGGGAACTGTGGCGGCCGATGGCGGGATCGGCGGAAGTATCGGCGGTTCAGCAGGGCGGGCGACGGGCGCTGAGGATGCCGTGCACTTTTCGCGGCACGCGGATCGACCGGGCCTCGTGGGACCGCACCGTCGCGCTGGACCTGACGCGGGCCAAGGGGCTGCGGTTTGCGATGCAGTGCGCCGACGCCTCGCCGGTGGGCCACTTCACGGTGTATCTCCGCAGCGGCAAGGGATGGTACAAGGGCGGTTTCAGCGCTCCGCCCGGGCAGGGGTGGGGCCAGGTCACGATCGCCAAGAGCACCATGAGCACCGAGGGCGCCCCGACCGGCTGGGGACGGATCGACGCGATACGCCTCTCCGCGTGGCGCGGCAAGAACGTCGACACGGTGTTCCACATCGCGGACCTGCGCCTGTACGGACTGGTGACCGGCGGGGTGGTGATCGTCCGAGGCGACCAGGCGCTGACGCGCGGCGCGGGTGAGGCCGAGTCGGTCCGGCGGTACCCGGCCGTCATCGCGGGCATGCTGGACGACGCGGGTCTGGCCAACGTCGTGATGAGCGACAGCGACCTGACCGCGTCGCGGCTGGCCGGCGTCAAGCTGGTCGTCCTGCCGTACAACCCGGTGATGGACGACAGGACGGCGGGCGTGCTGGCGGGGTATCTCAATAAGGGGGGAAAGCTGCTGTCGTGCTACCACCTGCCGCGGCGCCTGGCGCCGGTGGTGGGGATCGCGCGGGGCAGGCATATCCGCCAGAAGCGGCCCGGACACTTCGCGTCGATCCGTCCGGTCACCGGACTCCTGCCCGGCGCGCCGCAGGCGACGGGGCAGGCCTCGTGGAACATCGGCGCCGCGTCGCCGGTGGCGGGCAAGAGCCGCGTGGCGGCATGGTGGTACGGGGCGGACGGGCGTACCACGGGTCACGCCGCCGTGGTGGCCAGTGACAATTGCGTGCACCTGACGCACGTGCTGCTTCCCGACGACAGGACGAACAAGCAGCAGTTCGTACTCGCGATGGTCGGCCAGGCCTCGCCGGGGCTCTGGCGTCAGATCGCGGCCGGGCGAATAACGCGGATCGGCACGTTCGGGCCGTATACGGACGTCGCCGCGGCGCGGGCGGGCATCTCGAAACTGGCCGGGGCGTATCGTCCTGCCGTCGAGGCGCTGCAGCGCGGATCGGACCTTGCCGCACGGGCCAAAAAGGAGGCCTCGGCGGGCGAACACATCGCGGCGGCCGCAACGGCGGGCCGGGCGCGCCGGGCCATGCTCGACGCGTATCTTCGCGCTCGCAAGCCCGTCGCGGGCGAGCATCGGGCGTTCTGGTGTCACCGTGCGTTCGGCGTGCGCGGCATGACGTGGGACCAGGCGATCAAGACGCTGGCCGATAACGGCTTCACCGCGATCCTGCCGAACATGTTGTGGGGCCAGACGGCGTTCTATCCGAGCACCGTCCTGCCGGTCTCGCCGCAGGTAGCCGACAAGGGCGACCAGATAGCCCTCTGCCTGGCCGCCTGCAAGACCTACGGCGTGGCCTGCCACGTGTGGAAGGTCAACTTCAACATGGGGTGGCACGCGAGCAAGAAGACGGCTGCGGACATGACCGCCCGGGGGCGGACGCAGGTGGGGTTCGACGGCAAGAGCTATCCGCGATGGCTTTGCCCGTCGCACCCGGACAACCAGGCTCTCGAGATCGCCTCGATGGTCGAGGTCGCCCGCACCTACGCCGTCGACGGACTGCACTTCGACTACATCCGCTATCCGGGACGCAGCCACTGCTTCTGTGCGGGCTGTCGCACGCGGTTCCAGACGTCCGCCGGCGTGACGGTGGCCTGCTGGCCCGCCGACGTGCGGACCGACGCGGCGCTCGAGGCAAAGTGGCTGGACTTCCGCCGGGCGCAGATCACCGCCGTGGTGGCTGCCGTGGCGACCCAGGCGCGAAAGGTCCGCCCGGGGCTCAAGATCTCCGCGGCGGTCTTCCGCAACTGGCCCGTCGACCGCGACGGCGTGGGCCAGGACTGGAAGCTCTGGTGCGAGAAGGGCTACCTGGACTTCGTCTGTCCCATGGACTACACGCCCGACACCGCCCAGTTCGAGCGGATGGTCACGAGCCAACTCGAGTGGGCCGGCAAGGTGCCCTGCTATCCCGGCATCGGTTTGAGCACGTGGGCCGACGCGGCCGACGTCTGCACGCTGATCGACCAGATCGACGTGACCCGCCGCCTCAAGACCGGCGGCTTTACCGTCTTCAACTACTCCACCGCCGAAGCCCGCGACGTCCTGCCGGCCCTGGGCAAGGGCATGACCCGAAAGCGGTAGAGGCCCGTGTCCCGCCCGGCCTCTACTCGATGTACTGCGTTCGGTAGCTGAGCCTGCCGTCGGCGTATTCGTAGATGCGGAACGAGGCCTGGCGGCCCCAGGCGCCGTCTATGGAGGCCGAGACGTAGAGGGGCACCTTGCCGAGCCAGTGGTGCTCGTCCCGGTGGAAATGGCCGGCCAGCACGGCGGCGACGTTGTGCGAATTGAGGACTCTGGTCCACTTTGCCCGCAGGTCGGCGGGCCAGCCGTGGTGCATGCGGTTGGAGTAGAAGTCCTTCACGCAGGGGGTGTGGTGGAAGACGATCGCGGGCTTGCCCCTGGCCCGCTTCAGGGCGGCGTCCAGTTGCTTGAGCGGGTCGAAGCCCTCCAGCGGGAAATCGTCGGCCAGCGGTTCGGTGTAGACGCCTACGAAGGCCACCCCGTTGTACGTCGCTTCGATCAGGAGCTTGCCGTACCGCTTCCGGTAGACCTCCAGCGTCGCGATGCGGTTGCGGGTGATCACGTCGTGGTTGCCCGGGATGAAATGGAGTGGGGCCTTGAGCTTCTTGAGGGCGGCAAGGCTCTCGTCGACCGTGGGTTTGTGCATGAGCCGGTTCGACGTGATGTCGCCGGTGTGAATGACGCAGGCGATCTTCATCGGCAGGGCGTTGATCATTTCGACGGCCTTGGCGTTGCGGGCAGTGTTGCTTCGGCGGCCGAAGTGCGTGTCGGTGATCTGGACGAAATAGAAGGGCCTCTTCGCTTCCGGTGCGGACGCGGCGGGGGTGGGCGCAGCGGTCTGTCCGCCGCAGGGCAGCATGCACGTCAGCAGGAGGCAGATCCAGACGGCCCAGCGGGCCAGGTGCCGGGTGTGTCTTGCGATGGTGGTCATGTGGTGCTCCACAGGTTGTTGCGTGTAAGGTTGGGTGCCGTGGGCTATTTCGGGACGGCTTTCAGCGAATCGAGGGCGAACCGTGTGAAGTAGACCCCCTCGTACGCGTTGCGCTGCCCGGCTTCGTAGAGCAGGCCTATCTTGCCGTCAGGCAAGACGGTCAGGCACGAGTAGGCGGACGGGGCGGGGGTGATGAGTTTGGCGGCCGGCCAGGTGCGGCCCTCGTCGAAGCTGGCGCGCACGGTCATGTGGTGTCGGCCTCGCTTCGTCGCCGGATTGGAAAACAGCAGCACGCTCTTGCGTCCGGGCGAGGCGAAGCTGTACCGCAGGAACGAGGCCTGGCAGGTCGATTCGATCAGCGCCTTGTCCTGCGTCGCCCGCGGCCAGGTGGCGCCGCCGTCTGTGCTTACCGAGATTGACCGCAGCCCGTGCGGGGCGTAGCTGCGCATGTTCATCATCAGCGACCCGTCGGAAAGCTCGGCAACCTGCGACTCGTTGCAGCCGGGGCGAATCACCCCGCTGCGCCGCCACGTCTTGCCCGCGTCGTCGCTGAGCAGCACGTGCGAGCCATAGCTGTGGTCCTTGTAGCCGCGGTCGGAGTGGTTGGCGGGGATGACCAGGCGCCCCTTGTGCTTGCCGCGCGTCAACTGGATCCCCACCCCGGGCCCGGTGGCGTACCAGCCCCACCGCTTGAGCCTGCAGGCGGCGCTGATGTCGACCGGCGTGCTCCAGGTCTTGCCCTCGTCGGTGGACCTGCAGACGAACGGGCGGCGCGTGTCCTTGCTCTTTCCCGCGATGATTGCCCCCTCGCTGTCGGTCGCGAGGTTCCACGTACTCAGCAGGAGAATCGTACCCGACGCCCGGTCGATCACCGGACACGGATTGCCGCACGTATTCTCGCCGTCCGTCCAAACCACCTGCAGCGGCCCCCACGTCTTGCCCCCGTCGGTCGAGCGACGAAGCACGGTGTCGATCCTGCCGCGATCCGACCGGCTGGCCCGCGCCTCGCAGAACGCCAGGACCGTGCCCTTTTTCGTCACGATCAGCGCCGGGATGCGATACGTGTTGTACCCGCCCTTGCCCGCCGCAAACACCGCCTCGCCGGGCAGGTCGGCGGCGGTCGCCAACGGCGCGCAAACCACCAACCAGACCACCGTCCACAGTCCAACTCTCATTGCGGTCATACCACGCTCCTTGCGATGTTCGATTCGTTCCCTCACACGATACCGGACGCCTGACGTCGATTCCACGGGTTCCCGCCGCGCTGCAGCCGGAACGTCGATCTGACGATCGACCGCTAAACGCTCGGCGCCGACGGCGTCTGGCGGGTGCGCCACGCGTTTGCGCCGGGGTCGGAAGGGAACACCGTCTCTGCGCGGAAATACTCTCGGAGCGATATGTGCGTTCGACATGATTGTTTAGCGGCGGATCGTCAGATCCGCGTTGACGCGGCGGGACGCGGCGCGACAGACCATACTTCGCCCCTTGGCGCGACAAGAGCGTCAATTCCCCGATCACCAGTCAAAGGCGCTCGGCGCCGGCGTACTCGGTACGCGCCCCTACCTCTCGTCGAGGTCTTCCAGGATGCGGAGGTAGGAGTTGTAGCGGCGGGGGGTGATGGTGGCGGACTCGACGGCGGCCTGCACGGCGCAGCCGGGCTCGTGGGTGTGGGTGCAGTCGTTGAAGCGACAGTCGGGGGCGACGGCCTCGATCTCGGGGAAGTACCAGGGCAGTTCGTCGGCGTCGAGCTTCATGCCCAGTTCGCGAATCCCCGGCGTGTCGATGATCAGCCCGCCGCACGACAGGTCGTAGACGACCGCCGCGCTGGTGGTGTGGCGCCCCCGCTCGTCCTTGTCGCGAACGGTCCGCGTGACGGCATTGACGTCGGGGAGCAGGGCGTTGACCAGCGTGGTCTTGCCCACGCCGGAGGCCCCGGCCAGCACGCTGCGTTTGCCGGCCAGCGCGGCGGTCAGGTCGTCAAGCCCCTCGCCGCTGGCGGCCGAGCAGAACAGGATGTCGATATCGAGGGCCTTGAAGTCGCGCAGGACGTGCGGGTCGGGCCGGCCGAGGTCGATCTTGTTGATCACGAGCACGGGCGTCAGCTCGCCGCGTTCGGCGATGATGAGGAAGCGGTCGATCAGCCCGTGTCGCAATGCGGGTCGGCGCGTGGCGGCGACGATCAGCAGGACGTCCATGTTGGCGGCGATGACCTTCTCGAAGGCCTCGTCGTCGTAGGCGTCGCGGAACTTGCCCGACCGCGGGCGGGGGCGGGCGAGCACGGTGCGGCGCAGCTCGCGCGAGAGGATCATCCCGTCGGCGCGGTCGCGATCCTCGTCGGTGGCGTCGGCGTGCTGGCCGCCCGTCAGGGCCACCGTCACGTCGTCGCCGACGGCCAGCGCGCTGGCGCCGTCCGGGGCGCGGAAGGTCTTGGCGATTCCGCAGAGGATGTCGCTGGCGTCGACCCGGACGGCCGCTCCGCCGGGAAAGAAACTCACCACCATGCCGCGGACCTGCTCCAACTCGCCCATGTGGCCCGAGGCGTCGGCCTCCGGGTCCAGGCGGCTGGGGGGCAACTTGACGGCGCGCTGCGACGAGAGCTTCTGCCTGCGCGAGACCGTTCCGCCGTCTTCGTCACCGCTGACGAACCGGTTGTACCAGTCCTTGATGCGCCGCTGCGATTTGCCTTTACGCCGTGCCATGAACCCCTATCTTGCCCGTCGGATCGGGCAAATGCAAACCTGCGCGCGTGGGGCGCGCTGTTTCAGTCAAGCGCTCCGATGCCGCTTGCTTCTTGGCGTCTCCCTCGTTCGTTAAGAAAGACGCCAAGAAGCAAGCTGCTCCGCGCCGTCGTCGGCGCGATCAGTCGCTCGCGTCTCTCTCTACCCGGTCCGCTTGGCGCCGATCTTGCTCTCCGTGCCGGCCAGCAGGCGGGTGATGTTCGTGCGGTGGCGAATGATGATCAGGGCGGCCATCGCCGCCGCGAACGTGCCCAGCGGCCAGAGCGCCGCCAGGTCAGCGGCGTTGAACGCGGCGAACAGCCCCACGAACGCCGCCGCCGCGACGATCGAGCCCAGCGAGACGTAGCGGCTGATCGCGGTGACCGCGATCCACACGCCAAACGCGCACAGGCCCGGATACGTGAAGTACGGGAACACGCCCAGCACGACGCCGAGGCTGGTGGCCACCCCCTTGCCCCCGCGGAACTTCAGCCAGAAGCTGAACACGTGGCCCGCGATGGCCCCGAAGGCCACCCCCAGCAGCGATCCCTGCTGGGCGGCGGTGGGCAGTTCGCCCGAGCCGCCGCGGACGAGGAAGACCGCTATCAGCACGGGCGCCAGACCCTTGGCCACGTCCAGGGCAAAGCAGATCAGGCCCCATTTCGCACCGATCACCCGCCCGACGTTCGTCGCCCCCACGTTGCCGGACCCCTTGGACCGCAGGTCCACGTTGTGCAGGCGGGCGATGATCACGCCGAACGGCGTCGAGCCGATCAGGTAGGCCGCCACGGGCAGCGCAACGAACAGGATCCACGGTGAGTCGATCATGATGCGGTCACCTCGGCGTAGACGGCGAGCAGCTCGTCGACGTGTCGGTCCATCGCGAGTCGGTCGGCCCGGGCCCGGCAGGCGTCGGCGGCCCGGGCGCGCCGCGTGGGGTTGTACATCGTTTCGAACGCTTCGGCGACGGCGAAGGTGTCGGCGGGGGAGGGCACGACCAGTCCGGCCCCGTCGGCCAATGCCTCGGCCGCTCCGTTGGAGGCGGTCGTTATCGACGGAATGCCCAGCCGCGTCGCCTCGAGCACCACGCGGCTGCACGGGTCGTACCAACTCAGCAGGACGCAGACGTCGGCGGCGGCGTACCAGGGGGCCACGTCCTCGGCCGGCGGGACGAAGACGACGTGGCGGTCGACGTCGTGGAGCGTGGCAAGGCGCTGGTAATCGTCGATCTTCTCACTGCCGAGCAAGACCAGCCGCGCGTCGGTGCCCCTGCTGCGCCGCTGGCGCCATCGTGCGAAGGCCTCTATCGACTCGCCCACGCCTTTCAGCGCCCAGTTGGTCGCGATGGTCAGGAACACCACGGTGTTCGCCTCGGCGCCGACCTGGAAACGGTGGCTTCGCCGGGCGTCGTCCGTGCGATGGCCCGTCAGTTGAGGGGCGTCGACGGCGTTGAAGACCATGCGAACGCGCTCGGTCCGCTTGTAGTGGCGGTGCAGTTCGGCCGCCACCATCTGGCTGCCCGGCAGGACCCAGACGTTCGGATCGGCCAGCAGGTCCTGCTCCATTTCGGCCATGAGGGCCTGGCGCCGGTTCAGCCCGCCGGTCAGGCGACGCAGGATTCGGTTGGTCGTCTTGCGTCGTCGGAGGTTCGCGTCGCGCTGGGCAGGCACCGTGCCGCTTCGGGGCTGGTATACGTTGACGCCCGGGAACGGCCCCATGCCGTGTACGATGTCGAACTCGCCCCAGTCAATCTCAGCTCGCACGTCGTCGGCGAAGTTCTGCAGGCGGCCGCTCCGCGTCAGGCCGCGGCGGCCCACTTCGATGACCTTGACGCCCGAGGTCTGCCAGAGGCCGGATTGGCACAGCACGGTCACGTCGTGTCCCCGGGCGGCCAGCGCGGTCGCGATCTGGGCCGTCGACGTCTCGCGCCCGCCGCGGGCAGTGTCCATCCGCTCGATGACCAGGGCGATCTTCACGCGGGGCCCTCCGTGGTGCGCGCCGCCCGCCGGGCGTCGCGCCGCCGCATCTCGTCGACCTTCCGGTCGACGGCGCGGGCGGTGCGGCTGTCCCCGGCGGCGGGAACGTGGGCGACGTATCGCGACCGGAACGCCCCCCAGTGGGCGTCCACCCAGGCCGGCGGCATGGAGTACTTCAGTTGGGCCAGATCCTTGACGCGCCAGCGAAAGCGGCGCCACCGCGGGGCGAACACCCGCGCCAGGTCGATCAGGTACAGGTCGGGTGCGTCGGGGACCTCATGGAGGAAGATGTGGGCGGCATAGAGGTCGCGGTGGACCCACCCGCCTGCGTGGAACGCGCCGACCAGGTCGCCCAGTGCTTCAGCCAGCGCCCCGCCTCGGGCCGGGTCGCCCGCGAGGTACGCCTCGCCGCACCGCTCGAGGGCGTCGCCCGGCACGGCGGTGACGATCACGAAGCTCCGCCGGGCTGTCAGCAGGCCCATCTGCTCGCCGCAGGCCACCGCGCCCATCGTGGGCACGCCGGCGGCCCCCGCGGCGCGGACGTTGTCAAACTCCACGCGCGCCGGGCTCCGCCGCCCGTAGGTCAGCAGACGGCGAATGCGCTGGTTCAGCGGCTCGCGGCCGTATCGTTTGAGGTACAGCTCGTGGGTCGCCCCGTCATCGCCGGTCAGGTCCAGCCGCGTCCGCCTCCGCGAGCCCAGCCCCGGCTTGTCCAGGTCCGTTCCGCCCTGCCACGCGAACGCGCCGTCGACGCTGTCGAGCCCGGCCTGGCGCAGGGCGCCCGCCAGGTTCGGGTCCAGTTGAGCCGCACTCATCGCCTGCCCTCCGCGTCGGCGATGGCCAGGTCCAAGAGTTCTTCCGCGGCGGGCAGGACCATTTCCGGCGTCATGCCGGACATGCAGCGGTGGTACAGCGGTCCGGGCGGCTGGGTGCAGAGCTTCTGCTGGCAGGGCGAGCAGGGCACGTCGAGGCGGATGATGCGTTCGCGCGGGTAATCGATCTCGGCCCAGGCCGGGTCCGTGCTGCCGAACAGCGTCACCACGCCGGTCCCCAGCGCCGCGCCGATATGCCGCGTGCCCGTGTCGTTGGTCACCAGCACGGCGCAGCGGCGGAGCAGGGCCTTGAGCATGCCGATCGTGTTATCGTAGTGGCCGAAGTTCAGCAGGGCCGGGCGGGTCATGTCGTCCTCGACGGCCAGCGCGATCGCCCGCTCGCTGGGGGCGGCGTTGATGATGATCTGGGCGCCGCGCCGTTCGATGAGCATGTCGGCCAGCCCCGCATACTGCGCCGGGTCCCACATCTTGGACACGCCGAACGATGCGCCCGGATTGAGCATGACCAGGGGGCGAGCGGCGTCAGCCCCGGCGGCGACGAGCAGTTCATCGGCCTCCCGGGCGTCCTCGGGCGACACGCGCAGGTGCATCTCGCGGCTGTCCGGCGCCGCGTCCAGCAGGGCTACCAGGTTGATGTAGTAGTCGATCGCGGAGATCGGCGTCAGGCGCCCGTCGTCATCGCGAGGCGGGTCCAGGGCGTCGGTGAGCATCCAGCCGCGCCCGTCGCGGTTGTAGCCGACCAGGCGGGAGATGCCCGCCATCTTCGCCACGAACGCCGAACGGAAACTGTTGGGCAGGATCACCGCGATATCGTGCCGGCCCGCCCGCAGCAGGCCCGTCATGCCGATCATCCCGCTGACCATGGGCCCGGACCGCGACGGGTCGGCGATGCCGTTCTCCGCGATCGGCAGGGCCGCCAGCGTATCCAGCGCCACCGGCTTGCCCACCAGCGTGATCGGACTGTGATCAAAACGGCTGCGCAGGGCGCGCAGGGCGGGGGTGGCCATCACCACGTCGCCTACCCAGTTGGGCAGGACCACCACGATGTTCGGCGGAGCGGGCATGGGCGCATTGTAACGGTGGAGCGTAAAGAACACCATGGCGTCAAACGCCCACGGGCTCCGCCCGTGGGGTTCTGGCGAATGAAGCGCGCGGTGTGGCGTGCATGATGGAAAGACAGAGTCATCGTTGTCGATACCCCACGGGACGGTGCCCGTAGGCGTTTGCCTGTTTCGCGCCGGAAGGGGGCGTCTACTTCTCGATGCCCCTGGCGGCCAGGTCCGACCAGTCGCGGCGGCGCGTGACGGTCAGCCCGTCGGCGTCGGCGGGGCCGACGACGACGGGCGTGATGCCCGCGCGGGCCAGTTCGCGTGCGGCCGCTGACGTGGTGCAGATCCCGCGGGCCAGGCCCGGGAACAGGGCCTTGAGGTATCGCAGGTGCATCACCAGTCGCGACTCGCGCACGAACTGGGGCAGGCGCAGAGGCCCGGTGCGGACGAAATGGAGGGTGCTGCGTCGCCACGTGAAGACCGGCCCGTCGGGATAGCCCGCCCGGGCGATCTTCGCACGCACGGCGGCCTTGTCGCCCACGTCGTCCCGCGTGAGGTACACCACACGGGATGTCTTGGCGATCGCATCCAGGGCGGTCTTGGCGGCAACGGAGCCCATCTCGTCGGCCGGCGGCAGGGCGTCGACGTCCACCGCCGTCAGCGCCGCATCGCGCGGCCAGACGTACACGGGCGTGGCGGCATGGGCTTCGTCGCCCTCATCGTCCTGGAGCGAGACGTTCAGCACGTACGTGCCTTCGGTTTCCGGCACGGGGACAGCCGTCCCCGCATACCCCTTGTCGGTCAGCAGGCCGGTGAAGCCCAACTCGTCGGTGTAGGCGCCGACCTCGAGCAGATCGCCCACCTGGAACCGCATCGGGGCGTCCTCGACGGACATCCTGAGCGAGGCAAACTCGTACCGCTGGAGGCGTATCACGACGTTCGCGGTCTCGCCGACCGGCGCGACCATGTCCGGGACGGTCAGGATATACTCCCCCCCGCACCCGCACAGGGCCGCCGCGCACGCCACCACCAGCGCCAACGACAGATTCTCTCGTTTCATCATCACAGTGCCCCCATTAGGCCCGACGCGCCGGGCTTTGTCAATCCGTAGCGGTATTCGCCCAGCCAGACCCCCTGGCACGCACGAGGCCGCGGCCTAAGCGACGATCTCCCGGCCGAGGGGGTAAAGGGTGTTTTCGCCAGCGGCACGCGTCTACGGGGCGGCCTGACGCCCTGGCCCGTCCCCCGGCCAGATTTTTTGGGAATTTCTCTGGACAGACCCCCCAGATCCTGTAGTATTCATAATTGGGTCAGTGGATGTCGCTGACAAGAGCCATGAGGAGGCGAGGTCACGTGGAAATCGGATCTCTCGCCTGGACAGTTATGAGAGCAGAATCGATGCCCATTTTCGCCCCAGCGTAGGCGTGAGCGTGGGCAGAGCAGCGGAGCAACACAGGAGCTTATTGATGGACATCCAGCGATTTCGAACAGGCGTGCTATTGGGCGTATTGTGCGCTGCCTTGTGCGCGCCCTCGACCGCACAGGCGGGCGTGATATCGCACTACGCGTTTGATGGCGACTACACTGATTCAGCAGGCGTGAATCACGGGACATTGGTTGACGGTGCCCCCGCCGCCGACAGCGGGATCGTGACGACGGTTGGCGCGTACAAGTTCGGCACGGGCGGCCTGACCCTTTCGGGCGGTGCCGGCGATTACGTGTCTCTGGCGACGCAGAAGACGTTCAGTACGGGCGAGGCCTTCTCCGTCGCGTTCTGGGCTCGGCGGACCGATAGCGGCCAGGATTGGGACATGGTCATTGGGGACCGGAATGACAATGTGAACTTTATCGCCATGACGAGCAACAATGGCCAGATCCAAGGCGGTGGGCTGCGTCTCCGCGGCCACACCCCGAGTAGCTCGGGCAGAGATGTGGATGGGAAGTTCGGACAGGATTCCTCATGGCACCACTACGCCGTCAGCGTAACCACGGGTAATGTGGCTACGTTGTATGCCGATGGCGGTGTTCTAACATTGGAAGGCAACAGCACACCGAGCGGGACGTTCACCTACGACACGATTGGTGACGCCTACAGCAACAATGGCTTTGAAATGTACGGCCAGATTGACGAGGTGTGGATCTTCGACGAAGCCATTGACCAGGCAATCGTCACAAGCCTGATGAACAGCAACGTCGTCCCCGAACCGATGACGGTGAGCCTGCTCGTCTTTGGCGGAATCGCGATGCTCCGCCGCAGGAAGAACGGCTAATTCACTGAGCCATGCAGTGTGACCCTACCCGCCGGAGAGCTTCCGGCGGGCAGGAGTCACGCGACAAGCGGAGTTCCCCACGCCTGGCTGGCCCGGCAGGCCCTTCGATATCGAGAGGGATCAGAACAGAGGTACGTCTAATGAAGAACCGAATTGCCTTGATGACGATGGCGGCCCTGCTGACCGGCACGACCCACGCGGGTGTCGTCCAGGTCTACCTTCAGGGCGGACAGTCCAACGCCGACGGCCGTGCCGCCACCAGCGGCCTGCCGACGTCGCCGACGAATCTGCAGCAACCCCAGGCCGACGTTGCGTTCTTCTTCCACACACAGGGAAGCGCCCACGCCTTGGACAGCACGCTGACGACGCTGCGCCCGGGCATGAGTGAGACCAGCGCCTTCGGCCCGGAGATCACCTTCGGCCGCGACATGGCGGACTACTACAGCGGCGCCCCGACCGTTGCCGTCGCGATTATCAAGTACGCCAACGGCGGAACCAATCTCCACACGCAGTGGGCCGCCGGAGGAGACGCCACCACCACCGGCGACGGCAGCGAGTACGTCATATTCCAGAACACCGTTGCTTCAGGCCTGGCCGCGATCAGTGCGGCCAACCCCGGCGATACCGTTCAGGTCATGGGTATGATCTGGCACCAGGGCGAATCGGACGCCGGCAGCGCTGCTACCGCCTCGGCCTACCAGGCGAACCTGACCGGTTTCATCGCCGACGTGCGGGCCACGTATGGCGCGGCCCTGCCGTTTGTTATCGGTGAGATTGCCGACAACGGCGGGAACTACACGACCATACGTGCCGCGCAGGCCGCCGTCGCATCGGCCGATCCGCTGACCGGGTTTGTGGATGTGGACACCTTTGACATGAAGGATGCCCTGCACTTCAACGCCGCCGGGCAGATGGACCTTGGCTCGGGCTTTGCCACCGAGATGCAGGCGGTTCCCGAACCGGGCACGCTGGGGCTTGTTGCCCTGGTTGGCCTCGGCACGCTGGTCCGCCGCCGTCGGCGGGGCTAGTTCACCTGCGGGGGGGGCAGGGGTCAGAGGACGACCGTTGCGCGTGCAACATTCTCATGTTCTGCAGAACGTCGGAATGTCACCGACCACTGACCGGCGGGCTCCCGGCCGTCGAGGGGCTGTCTGGCGCGTGTGATGCCACGTCCGAAAGCTTCACCGTTGGTGGGGGCTTGGCCGATAAGTCATATCAGCGACCCCGCGCGCGGGGGCCGGGACGGTCCGGTCCGCGACGGCGAGCGGGAGTGGTCTGACCTGAGATTGGGAGCACCGATGGCCAAAGCGAAAGCCATGCAGGAAGACACGTGGCGCGTCTTCCGCATCATGAGCGAGTTCGTCGACGGATTTGAGACGATGAGCCGGATCGGCCCGGCGGTGAGCATTTTCGGCTCGGCCCGCACGCCGCGGTCCGACACGTATTACCACAAGGCCCGCAAGCTCGCGGCCATGCTCGCTGAAGACGGGCTGGCGATTATCACCGGCGGCGGGCCCGGCATCATGGAGGCGGCCAACCGCGGGGCACACGACGTGGGCGGCACGAGCGTGGGCCTGAACATCACTCTGCCCCACGAGCAGATGGCCAACCCCTACGCCGAACACCAGATCGACTTCCGCTACTTCTTCGCTCGCCTGGTAATGTTCGTCAAGTACGCCAACGCGTTCGTCTGCTTCCCGGGCGGGTTCGGCACGCTGCATGAGTTCTTCAATTCGATGACGCTGATCCAGACGGGCAAGGCCGAGCAGTTCCCCGTCATCCTGATCGGGCGGAGCTACTGGCGCGGCCTGCTCGAGTGGATGCACCGCACGCTCCTGCCGTCGCGCGGGTATGACAAGATCGATCCCGAGGACGAGGACCTGTTCACCGTAACCGACAGCCTGGCCGAGACGGTCCGTATCATCCGCGCCGCCCGTGAGGATCGCGCCCGCCGCGAGGCGCGCGAACCGGTGGCGGCCCACAGGCCCACCGGCGAGGGCACGGTCGAGGGCAAGCCCCCCAGGACGTACCGCCGGAAGAACGGCATCCACTGAGCGGAGATGTGATGTGGGGTGGCACGTTCCTTCCTGGCGGATGTCCACAACGACAGAAAGAGGACGGGGATTACACGGATTAAGGGATTCGGGGGATTCAAGATGCGAGGTCGTTCAGGTTTGACTATGCGCAGCGTGAATCACACAGAACGCGGCGAGCAAGCTCGCCCGCTAGACATGGAACACACGCCGACATCTCAATCCCTCTAATCCCTTACTCCGTGTAATCCCCGTCCTCCGTCTGTTCTCGTGGGCGTTTGGCGCCTCGCCAGAGAATCAGGTCGCATGCTGATCCGTCGCGAAATGGATTGGCGTTTGCCCCTGACAGGTCCGCCCGATACAATGCCGCCCGGCGGCCGCCCGGCGGTCGCTCATCGGAAACCCCCAACGGACACCGAATCATGATCCATCGCGTTGAGATTCGATCGAAAGACGGCTTCGGCGACCCGCATGCCGAAGGCGTATTCGCGCACATCAAGGAACTCGGCATCGACGAAGTGACTGCTGTTACGTCGGCAAGGCTGTTCTTCCTGATCGGCGAGCTGACCGCGGATGATGCGACCCGCGTCGGTGAGCAACTGCTTGTCGACCCGGTCGTCGAGGACCTGGTTCCCGGCTCGTCGTCCGACGGGCCGGGCGTTATCGAGGTCCACCTCAAGCCGGGCGTGATGGACCCGGTCGCCGCGTCGGCTGAACAGGCCATCCGCGACATGGGCATCAGCATTGATGCGGTCCGGACGGCCAGGCGGTACGAGCTGGCCGGCGAGTTCAGCGACGAGGTCCGCCAGACCATCGCCTCGCGCCTGCTGGCCAACACCACCATCGAGCACGTCCACACCGAGGCCTACACGCCGCCGGAGTCGCACGAGGATGCCTACGAACTGGTCATCACCGACGTGCCCATCCGCGACCTGGACGACGCCGGCCTGCAGAAGCTCAGCACCGACGGCGACCTGTTCCTGAACGTTACGGAGATGAAGGGCATCCAGGAGTACTTCCGCCGCGTCGGCCGCGAGCCGCGGGACGTCGAGCTGGAGATGATCGCCCAGACCTGGTCCGAGCACTGCGTCCACAAGACGTTCCGCTCGGACGTGACGGTCCGCAACAACGCGGGCGAGGTCGTCGAGGAGATCCCGAACCTGATCAAGTCGACGGTCTTCGGCGTGACGGCCGAGCTGGACAAGCCGTGGTGCCTCAGCGTCTTCGAGGACAACGCGGGGGTGATCGAGTTCGACGAGACCCACGCGGTGTGCTTCAAGGTCGAGACGCACAACCACCCGTCGGCTATCGACCCGTACGGCGGGGCGGCGACGGGCATCGGCGGGGTCGTTCGCGACCCGATGGGCACGGGCCTCGGCGCCGAGCCGGTGGCCAACACGGACATCTTCTGTTTCGGCATGCCCGAGATGCCGCTGGCGGAGGTGCCCAAGGGCGTGATGCACCCGCGCCGGATCATGCGCGGCGTGGTGGGCGGCGTGCGGGACTACGGCAACCGGATGGGCATCCCGACGGTCAACGGCGCGGTCTACTTCGACGACCGGTATTTGGGCAATCCGCTGGTGTACTGCGGCACGGTGGGCCTGCTGCCGATCGACAAGTGTCGCAAGCGCCAGCCCGGCGCCGGCGACGCGATTATCTGCGTCGGCGGGCGGACGGGGCGGGACGGCATTCACGGGGCGACGTTCTCCAGCGGCGAGTTGACGCACGAGCACGAGACCGAGTTCTCGCACGCGGTGCAGATCGGTAACGCGATTACCGAGAAGAAGATGCTCGATACGATTGTCCAGGCCCGCGAGATGGGGCTCTACTCGTGCATTACCGACTGCGGGGCCGGCGGGCTGAGCAGTTCGGTCGGCGAGATGGGCGAGAACATCGGCGCCGAGGTGCACCTCGACCGCGTGCCCCTGAAGTACGCCGGGCTGACCTACGCGGAGATCTGGATCTCCGAGGCCCAGGAGCGAATGACGCTGGCCGTGCCGCAGGAGAACGTCGAGCGGATCCTGAAGGTCTTCTCCGACGAGGGCGTCGAGGCGACGGTGATAGGGCACTTCGGCACGGAAGGGAAGATGCTCAACCTGTACTACAACGGGCAGATGGTGGGCGAACTGGAGATGGAGTTCCTCCACGACGGGTGTCCGCGCCCGACCAAGCAGGCCCTGTGGGACAACCCGCCGGCCCCCTCGCCTGCGACCCTGCGCAAGGACGATTACACCGAGACGCTCCTGTCGATCCTGGCGGCCCCGAACGTCGCGAGCAAGGAGTGGATCATCCGCCAGTACGACCACGAGGTCCAGGGCGGCAGCGTAATCAAGCCGCTGGTGGGCGTGGCCGAAGACGGCCCCGGCGATGCGGCGGTGGTCCGCCCCGTGCTGGACAGCCGCAAGGGCGTGGTGATCTCGTGCGGCATGAACCCGCACCTGGGCGACCTGGACCCGTACCAGAGCGCCCTGCACGCGGTGGACGAGGCCCTGCGGAACAGCGTGTCGGTCGGCGGGAACCTGGACCGGACGGCTATCCTGGACAACTTCTGCTGGGGCAACTGCAACAAGCCCGACCGCATGGGCTCGTTCGTCCAGTCGGCCAAGGGGTGTCGCGACGCGGCGCGGGCCTACGGCACGCCGTTCGTCAGCGGCAAGGATTCGCTGAACAACGAGTTCCAGACCGACACGGGCGAGACGATCGCCATCCCGCCGACGCTGCTGATCTCCGCGATCAGCGTGATCGACGACGCGAACCGCTGTGTGACGGCCGACGCGAAGGACGCGGGCAACATCCTGTTGCTGCTGGGACGAACCGGCGGGCAGATGGGCGGGAGTCATTACCTGCTCGTCGAGGGCCTCGACAGCGGCAACGACGTGCCGCCGGTGGACCTGGCGGGCAACCTGGCGACGATGCAGGCGCTGCAGAAGGCGATCGAAGCCGGCACGGTCCGGGCGTGTCACGACCTGAGCGAAGGCGGCCTGGCCGTCGCGGCGGCGGAAATGGCATTTTCCGGTGGGCTCGGCGTGGAACTGAACCTCGACGCGGTCTGCACCGAAGGCGACGCGGGCGAGGTCGCGAGGCTGTTCGGCGAGTCGGCGGGGCGGTTCCTCGTGGAAGTGACGCCCGAGAAGTACGACGAGTTCCTGCGGATCGTCCGCGACTGCCCGTTCGGCGAGATCGGAGAGGTCACCGACACCGGCCGCGTGGTGATCACGTCCGAAGGGCGAACGGTCATTGACGCGGGGGCCGACGAGGCCAAGGCGGCGTGGCAGGGAACGTTCGACTGGTAGGTGGTCCGTGGCCGACGAGAAGTGGACAATCCGATCGGCCGAGGCGGCCGACGCGGCGGCGGCGGGCGAGTTGTGGCAGGTACTGGCCGACGAGCACACCGCCTACGACGCTGAAGCGTGGTGCTATCACCCCGACGCCCGGGGTCGGTGGGTCGAGGAGTTCAGGAGCTTCCTCGGCCAGCCGAACAAGGTGCTCCTGGTGGCCGAGGACGAGAGCGGCGAGGTGGTGGGCTTCACCGTGGTTGCGGTGGAGGCCCCGCTGGTCGAGATGGCGCGGCGTCGCGGGGTCGTGCGCGAGGTGGTCGTGCGGAAGTCAGCACGTGGGCGCGGCGTGGCGACGGCGTTGATGGAAGCGGCGTTTGCGGCGATGAAGGCCCGCGGGGCCGAGGAAGTGGTCCTGCACGCGGCGCTGGACAACGCGGCGGCGGTCGGGCTGTACGAGAAGCTCCAAATGCGCCGCATCATGGTTCGGATGTATCGGAAACTGTAGGTGATTGGATTGGTCAAAGGTCGAAAGTCGAAGGTCTAATGACGCGCCATGCGAGGCGTTTGACCTTTGACCTTGAACCTTCGACCTTAGACCAGAAGGAAGAGCGATGGCTACACCCAAGGCGCTGGTACTGAGATCGGCAGGGACGAACTGCGACAGGGAAACAGAGTTCGCGCTGGCGCAGGCCGGGTTCGAGACCGAGCGCGTCCACGTGTTCCGCCTGATGGAGAATCCCGCCCTGCTGGATGAGGTCCAGTTCATGATCATTGCCGGCGGCTTCAGTTACGGCGACGACGTGGCGGCGGGCAAGATCCTCGCCAACCAGATGCTCCATCGCCTCGCCGACGCGCTGAACGCGTTCCTGGCCGCCGACAAGCTCGTGCTGGGCATCTGCAACGGCTTCCAGGTGATGATCAAGGCCGGCATCCTGCCGTGGGGCAAGGTGGCCGCCGGCGAGGCCCACCGCGACGCGACGCTGGCGTGGAATGACTGCGGGAAGTTCGAAGACCGCTGGGTGCACCTGCGGGCCGACTCCGACAAGTGCGTCTTCCTGCCCAAGGGCGAGATCATCGCCCTGCCGATCGCCCACGGCGAGGGCAAGTTCGTGCCGCGCGACGACACGATCCTCCAGACACTCCGCGACGACGACCAGGTCGCCGTCCGCTACGTCGACGCCGAGGGCAATCCCGGTGAGTTTCCCATCAACCCCAACGGCAGCGTGGACGACATCGCGGGCATCTGCGACCCCAGCGGCCGCGCCATGGGCCTCATGCCGCACCCCGAGCGGTTCGTCGACGTCACCCACCACCCGCAGTGGACCCGCGGCGGCGTCCAGCGCGCCGACGGCCGCCTGTTCTTCGACAACGCCTTCGCGTTCTTCGGATAGCGAAACAACGGACATGAAGCAGACGGATAACTGACGGTCATCGACGCGTAACGATCCGTGTGTCAACACGAGTAAACGCCCACAGGCTCCGCCTGTGGGGTATCCGCGAACGAGAGTCGGTCCGCGGGAAAGGTGGACTCGATGGCGCACGCTGATGGACCGTATGACGATGACGGGATGCGTTGTCGAAGATACCCCACAGGCGGAGCCTGTGGGCGTTTGCCTGACAGGCGACGAAGATCGGCGCACACCAGGGAGACAGTACTCACTGAGATCAGCGCGAAGGAGCTTGACCGATGACGGACTTTGCTGATGTGGCGACGTTGGACATTGCGGTGCGGGATGCGGTCGCCGACGTGACGATTACCGACGTGCACACGCATTTGTTCCCGCCGGCCCATGGGGACCTGCTGCTGTGGGGCGTGGACGAACTGCTGACGTACCACTATCTGGTAGCCGAGTTGTTCACCATCGCGCCGCGCACGCTGACGCCGGCGGCGTTCTGGAAGATGCCCAAGTCCCAGCAGGCCGACCTGGTGTGGGAGCATGTGTTCATCGGGCATGGTGCGCTGAGCGAGGCGGCGCGCGGGGCGATTACGACGCTCAACCGTCTCGGCCTGGACGTAGCCGGGCGCGACCTGGCGGGCATCCGCGCGTGGTTCGCCGAGCAGGACGCCGAGGCGTATCTCGAGAAGGTCTTCGAGCTGGCCGGGCTGGACTACGCGGTGATGACGAACAACCCGTTCGTTGCCCCCGAGGTCGCCTGCTGGGACGAGGGCCTGCCCGTGCCCGCGTGCCTGCGGACGGCGTTGCGGATCGACCCGCTGACGGACGATTGGCCGGCGGCGGCGACGGCAATGAGCGAGGCGGGGTACGAGGTGCAGGCCGACGGCTCGGGCGAGAGCTTCGCCAACGCCCGACGATTCCTCGGCGACTGGATCGCGAAGATCAACCCCATGTACCTTGCCGCCTCGATGCCCAACACGTTTGCCTACCCCGCAGACGGGCCGGCCGCGGGGGCCATCGACGACGTGATCCTGCCGACCGCACGCGAGTTCGGCCTGCCCGTGGCGCTGATGATCGGCGTGCGGCGCGGCGTCAATCCGCCGCTGCGCGACGGGGGCGACGGCGTGGGCGTGGCGGACGTGACGGCCGTCCAGAACCTCTGCTCCGGTCACCCCGACGTGAAGTTCCTCGTGACGATGCTCTCCCGCGTCAACCAGCACGAGTTGTGCGTTTGCGCGAGGAAGTTCGGCAATCTGCACCTGTTCGGCTGCTGGTGGTTCTGCAACGATCCGAGCATCATCGCCGAGATGACGCTTCAGCGCCTGGAGCTTCTGGGGGCCACCTTCACCGCCAACCACAGCGACGCTCGCGTGCTGGACCAGTTGATCTACAAGTGGACCCACACGCGTCAGACCGTTTCCGACGTGCTGGCGACCAAGTACCGCCTGCTGTACGAGGCGGGATGGCGCCCGACGCACACCGAGGTCGCCCGCGAGGTCCGCAGTGTCCTGGGCGGCGCGTTCGAGGAGTTCCTCGCGAAGTAGCGCCTCGCGCGCTTGTTTAGCGGTCGATCATCAGATCGACGTTCGTCGTTCGACGGCGCACGGCGCCGCACGCGTCATGAACTACTCGGGGTCGGACGTTTCGATGCAGCTTGCTTCTTGGTGTCTTCCTCAACGAATCGCCAAGACGCGAAGAAGCAAGCTGCTCCGCACAGTCATGTTGACATCGCTCTGTGCGCGAGCCGTTCGCCCCGATTACCGTCCCAGTTCCCTGCTTCGCTCCGCTGCGGCGCGGACGGCGGCGACCAGGACGTCCTTGGCGTTGGAGGCTTCCATCGTTTCGATTGCCGCCTGCGTCGTGCCGCCCGGGGTGGTCACCTGTTTGCGGAGCAGCGCGGGGTCCTTGTGCGTGGTGGCCAGCAGTTGGCCGGCCCCGAGGCACGTTCGGGTGGCAAGCATTTCCGCGACGGCCGGGTCGAGGCCCTCGGCGACTCCGGCGGCGGTCATCGCTTCGATGAGGTAGAAGAAATACGCCGGCCCGGAGCCCGAGACCGCCGTCACCGCGTCGATCATGCCCTCGTCAACCACCACGGTCAATCCGCTGGCCGAGAACAGGCGCTGGGTCCAGTGGACGTCGTCGTTGGTGGCGCGGGGTCCGGCGGCTATCGCGGACATCCCCGCCCCCACGAGCATGGGCGTGTTGGGCATGACGCGGACGATGCGCCCCTTGCCCTCCAGCGTCTCGTCGATGAACGCCGTCGTCACGCCGGCGGCAATCGAGATGATCGTCGAGTCTTCGGTGACCACCGGCTTGATCTCGTCCAGCACGGTCGGAACGACGTTGGGCTTGACGGCGAGCAGGACGTGCGGACACCCGCCGGTCATCGAGTTGTCCCGCGCGCAGAGGATGCCCAACTCGATCGCCAGCATCTGCTCGCGGGCGATCACCGGGTCGTAGGCGACGATCGAGTCGCGATGGAGATATCCGCTGGTGACCACGCCGCGGAGAATGGCCTCGGCCATGTTGCCCGCGCCGATGACGCCCAGTTCATAGTCGATCATGTTGTGTGCTCCAGTTTCTCGTGGGTCTGTCAGGATTGGCCCATGAAGGGATACCGGTAGTCCGTCGGCGGGACGAAGGTCTCCTTGATCGTCCGCGGTGAGGTCCACCGCAGCAGGTTCAGCATGCTGCCGGCCTTGTCGTTGGTGCCCGACGCCCTGGCCCCGCCGAAGGGCTGCTGGCCGACGACGGCGCCGGTGGGCTTGTCGTTGATGTAGAAGTTCCCCGCCGCGTGGGTCAGCGCCTCGGCGGCCTGGGCGATCGCCGCCCGGTCGCGCGCGAAGATCGCACCGGTCAGGGCGTACGGCGAGGTCGCGTCGCAGGTCGCCAGCGTCTCGGCGTACTTGTCAGCCGGATAGACGTACACCGTCAGCACGGGACCGAAGATCTCCTCGACCATCGTCCGGAACGTGCGCGACTTCGACTCGATCACCGTCGGCTGAATGAAGAAGCCCGCCGAGTCGTCGCGCCCGCCGCCGGTGAGGACCTTGGCCCGCCGGCTGCTGCGGGCGTGGTCGATGTACCCGGTGATGCTCTCGAACGCCGGACGGTCGATCACCGCGTTGATGAAATGCGTGAAGTCTTCGGGGCCGCCCATTGTCAGTTCTTCGACCTGCGCCACCAGCGATTCGCGAATGGCGGGCCAGAGCGTGTCCGGCACGTAGGCGCGCGAGGCGGCGGA
Source organism: uncultured Planctomycetaceae bacterium (assembly GCA_964625865.1). Lineage (GTDB taxonomy): Bacteria > Planctomycetota > Phycisphaerae > SM23-33 > SM23-33 > CAZVEV01. Next base: position 22,291 of record CAZVEV010000002.1, read on the forward strand.
GCACTTCTGGCCCTGGTATTCGAAGGCCCCGCGCGTCAGGGCGGTGGCCGTCTCGACCGCGTCGGCCGACTCGTGAACGAACACAAAGTCCTTGCCCCCCGTCTCGCCGACGATCCGCGGATAGCTGCGATACCCCGCGATATTCTCGCCCACCGTCCGCCACATGCCCTGGAAGACGCCGGTCGAGCCGGTAAAGTGGATGCCCGCCAGGTCCGTGCTGGCCAGCGCGGGATCGCCCACCTGGCCCCCGGGTCCGGGCAGGAAGTTGATCACGCCGGGTGGCAGGCCCGCCTCTTCGAGCAGTTCCATCAGGAAGAAGCCCGAGTAGACGGCGCTGGAGGCCGGCTTCCACACCACCGTGTTGCCCATCAGCGCCGGCGCGGTGGGCAGGTTGCCCGCGATGGACGTGAAGTTAAACGGCGTGACGGCGAAGACGAAGCCTTCGAGGGGGCGGTATTCCAGGCGGTTCCACATGCCCGGCGCCGAGTCCGGCTGTTCGGCGTACAGGCGGGTGGCGAAGAAACTGTTGAAGCGGAAGAAGTCCACCAGTTCGCACGCCGAGTCGATCTCGGCCTGGAAGGCGTTCTTCGACTGGCAGAGCATGGTGGCGGCGTTGAGCACCTGTCGGTAGGGCCCGGCCAGCAGGTCGGCGGCCTTCAGAAATATCGCCGCCCGGTCCTGCCACGCCATGGCGGCCCAGTCGGCCTTGGCGTCCTGGGCGGCGGCGATCGCGGCGTCCACCTGGTCCGTGCCGGCCTTGTGATACCGCCCCAGCACGTGCCGGTGGTCGTGCGGCGGGCGACACTCGCCCATGTCGCCGGTGCGGACTTCCTTCCCGCCGATGATCAGCGGGATCTCCGCCTCCTGCGACCGCAGTTCGGCGATGCTGTCCTTGAGCTTGACCTTCTCGCTGCTGTCGGGCCTGTAGCTCAGGACCGGTTCGTTGCTGGGCTTATCTATCTTGTAGAATCCGTTGGCCATCGTCTGCACCTCTGTCGGCTGATTGTCGCATGCACGGCCCTCCGCGTCGCGTAGGACCGTGGCACCGGGCGCGTCGCACTCGCACGCGCGCCGCGATTCTCTTGCCCCGCGACCGCAGATACAAGCATCTTTCGCGATTTGGCCTGCACCGATAGGATGTGGCGATGCTGCTTGGATCACACTTGAGCATTGGCGGCGGGCTGCACCGTGCGCCCGAAGCGGCCGCCGAGTACGGCTTCGAGACCGTCGCGATGTTCCTGCGCAACCAGGTGCAGTGGCGTTGTCGCCCGCTTGACGCCCAGGCCGTGGCGCAGTTCAAGCGCGCCCGCAAGGCTGCCGGCATCGCGGTGGTGGTGGCCCACGGGTCCTACCTGGTGAACCTCGCGGGCCTGGCGCCGGTTCGCAGGAAGTCGATCCGGGCCATGATCGAGGACCTGGACCGCTGCGGGCAACTGGGGGTCGAGTACCTGGTGATCCACCCGGGCTCGCGCCGGCAGGCGGATCGCGGGATCGACCTGATCGCGCGGGCGCTGAACGAGATATTCGCCGCCTGCCCGCACCGGCGCCCGAAGATCCTGCTGGAGACCACCGCGGGGTCGGGCAACACGCTGGGCAGATCGTTCGAGCAGTTGGCCGCCATCCTGGCTCGCGTGGACCGTCCCCGGCGCGTGGGGGTCTGCCTCGACACCTGTCACATCTTCGCCGCCGGTTACGACATCCGCACGCCTGGGGCCTGCCGCCACACGCTCGACGCGTTCGATCGCATCATCGGCCTGGACCGACTGCGAGCAATTCACCTGAACGACTCGCGCCGCGAACTGGCCAGCCGCGTCGACCGCCACGCGCACATCGGCCTGGGCGAGATCGGCCTGCGGGGCTTTGCGGCGCTGGTGGGCGACAAGCGACTGTCCGACGTGCCGATGATCCTCGAGACGCCCAAGGGCCTCGACGATCAGGGGCGCCAGTGGGACGCGGTCAACGCCGAGATCATCCGCAAGATGGCTCTGTAGACGCGGCATCTTGCCGCGTTCCCTCCATATCGTAGAGACCACCTGGCTCGCTCCCGTCATACGGTCGGAGAGCGCACTTGCAGGCCGTTCAAAGCGGCAAGATGCCGCTTCCACAGTTCTACTCGAACGTGACCTTGACGTACTCGGCGGACGTCTCGACGCGTCGCCCGCCGGACCAGGCCGTCGCGACGAACGTCAGGTACAGGTCGCGTTGGGGCAGGTCGGCCAGCGGCGCCGCGGGGCTGTCGTTGTTGGCGGCGAAACGGGCGACCACGCGCTTGCACACGAACTCGCGCGGGGCGGAGATCACCTGGTCGAAGCTGCTCTTGGATTCGCCCAGGTAGTACCAGTAGTTAAAGCCCTTCTCGGTGACGAACACGCACTGGCGCGGATTGCCCAGGTCCTCCGGCAGGCCGCGCTTCGGCAGGGGCAGGACGGTTGACACCGGCGCCCCTCTGCGGACGGCCGCCGCCATGTCATTCTTGTGCGAGGCGCCAACCATCACGCCGCCCCAGCGCGGCAGGACCAGGATCACCGTGAACGGCCTGCGGGCCAGGCGGGCGGTGTGATCGTTCAGCATCACCCGCCGGCCGTCCTGCTCGATCGCCACGACGAAGTCGCGGGTCGTCAGCTTGGCCGCGGTCTTCGCCGTCCCGTTCGTCCCGGGCCCGGGCCCGTTCGGACAGCCCGTCAGCACGCATGCCGCACTCGCCAAGACCGCCGCTGTCAGTACCTGTTTCATCGCAACGCTCCCGCTGAGGTCTGGGGGATACTCACGTCAGGCCGGGCTTCGACGGAAGCAATGTGCTTCGGTTCCGGCCTCGGATCGGGCGTGGGGGGAGGCAGCTTGGCCGGCGGCGCGTCCCGTCTCGGACAGCCGCACAACGCGAGCCCTACAAGGGCGATGATGATCGGTCCATATCGCATATCCGCTTCCCTGCACCAATGCCCCTCCAGATTAGACTCACTACGCCCCGTCGTCAATCCTTCTCCAGGCCAGACAGGGCCGGATTGACGAAGCAGATCGCATCGGTTAGCATACGAACATGGCGCTACTGGATGAGATCCGGACGAAGATCGCGGCACGGCGGTACGAGTTCTCGAAGCACGCCGTTGATCAGACGATCGTCCGCGACATCAGCGTGGCCGAACTGGAAGAGGCGATATCGAACCGAAGCGAAGTGATCGAGGATTACCCCGAGGACAAGTATGGACCCAGTTGTCTGATCTTGGGATTCACGCGTGCCGGCCGCCCGCTTCACGTGCAATGCAGCTACCCCTCCCGGCCGCTGGTCAAGATCGTGACGGTGTATCAGCCGGCCCCGGACCTCTGGACCGACTTCAGGACTCGTAAGACGGACTGACGAGGGAAGATGATGAAAGAAGCGATGATCGACACGGAAGTGACGTACACGCTGGAGCACGGGGGCAGGTTCTACCTGATCGAGCATGTGCCCGCCCGCGTCTGTCGGGAGACAGGCGAGCAGTTCTTCACACCCGAGACCGTCGAGCACATTCAGGCCCTGATCAAGAGCAACAAGGCCCCCGAGAGAGTCATCGAGACCCCCGTGTACGAATACACATGACGTGGTTGCTTCGCTTCGATTCGCAGTCCACGGCACCCGACGATTAGATTTGCCCCGGCACGGTTGCAGCCACTACCATCGCTCCCACGAACCAGCCGCACATTGTCGCCATGGATACCTTCACGAGAATCCAGTACATCCTGTTGTGCCTGGTGGTCCCCGTCGCCTGGGGGCTGCTTGTGGAGTGGTTCTTTCACGTCAATCGCCGGCGCCGCGCGGCCCGAGGCGGGCAGGCGGAGGCGGGGTCTGAGACGCAGCCGGCCGACGGGGCAGGGGATACGCCATGACGCTCGAACTGTTCGATCCCACCGGCGTGCTGGCCAGTTGGCCCATGATGCTCGCCCTGGTCGGCGTGGGGGCGGCCATCGGGACAATCGGCGGGCTGTTCGGCACGAGCGGGGGGTTCCTGCTGACGCCGGTGCTCCTGCTCAAACCGTTCGGCCTGCCCGACCAGATCGTCCTCGGCTCGGTCAGTTGTCACGCGGTGGGTCTGGCCGCCACGGGGCTGCGGCGCCACTTGCGGATCGGGCGCGTGGACCTGCGGCTGGGGCTGGGGGTCGCCCTGGGCGCCGGGGTGGGGGCGTACTGCGGCAGCCAACTGTCGTCGGGGCTGGCCGCTGCATGGACGGGCCAGCAGCACGTGGTGTTCCAACTGGTCTTGCGGGGCGTCCTGCTGGTGGTGCTGGCGTTCGTGGCGTTCGTGATCGCCCGTCCCGTCCACGCCGAGAGGGATGCCCCGTTCCAGCGGCTGGCGCTGGGCCCGCAGTGGCCCGTGCCGGGCTTTTCCGACAAGACGTTCAGCCTGTCGGTGACCATCGCCGCGGCGGGCGTCTGCGGCGTGGTGGTGGGCTTCCTCGGGATCGGCGGGGGCGTGGTCTACCTGCCCCTGCTGGTCGTCGCGGTCGGCATTCAGCCGATCGGCGCCGTCCGCATCAGCCTGGTCGTTGTGCTCGTCTCGGCCACCTGCGCCACCGTGGGCTACGCGTGGCGAGGCAACGTGAGCCTGGCCGTCGCGATGTTCATGATCGTGGGCAGCTCGCTGGGCGTGCAGTTGGGGACGTTTCTCTGCCAGAAGCTCCACGGCGATCGCGTGAAGAAGTACTTCGCCCTGGTCGTGCTGGCCGCCATGGCCGTCACGGCGTGGCACATGGTGGACCTGGCGGGACGGATCGGCGGATAGGGCGGCGGGTCGTTCACCCCACTCGGCTGGGTGCCGTGGGCTGCGGAGCGCAGCGGAGCAACCACGACACCCCGTGTCGGCGCGTTGTTCTCCGGTCACCGTCCGGCGGGGGCGAAGCAGATGATCTGCCCGTTGCGGCAGGTGACGATCACGCGTCCGGCGGCGTCGACGGCGAGGCCCCAGCGAACAGGAGCACTGGGCAGGGGGCGGCTCCACAGGGCCTTGCCCCCCGCCACGGGCGTCGCCGCAAGCGCCCAGTTCCTTCGGTCGCCCGCCGGCGGGCGAAGCGTCAGCCTCACGTTGGCCGTCACGACGGTCTGAGGCGGCCAGACCACTGAACGGTCATAGACCGGGGCATGAGGCGCCGAATAGAAAGGCTGCCCGCTGACGCGGACCCGGCCGTTGGTGAGCGTCAGTTCCCGCCCGCGAGGCATGCGCGATCCGGGGCCGCGCGGCGGGGGACTGAGACACTTGCCGGTCTTCAGGTCGTACACGCCGGGCGACATCGCGTTGCCCCCCGCCAGGTACAGCTTGTCCGCGTGCAGCAGCATCTCGCCCTGGACGGCCACCCCGCGCCCCGACGCGCGGTCGAGATGGCCCGACGTGTTGTTCTGCCACCTGACCCGCCCGGTCGCTGCGTCCAGAGCGTACACGTGCGTACCGTCATGCGTGTTCATCCCCGCCGCCACGTAGGCCGTGCCCTTCTCGACGATCACGCCCGCGGCGGCCGGCCAGGTCGACAGCAGCTTGCCGTAGATAGGAATCATTCGCGCCTGCGGTGCGGCTCGGAACCGCCATCGTCGCTTGCCCGTCGCCGCCTCCAGGGCGTAGACGCACCCGTCGCCGGACGCCACCAGCGCCAGCTTCCCCGCGATCGTCGGCGGGAACCGGATGGCCGCCCCGGTGTAGGCCCGCCATCGCGGTTTGCCCGTGGCGGCGTCGAACGCCCGGACGATGCCGTCGTCTGCGCCCACGAAGGCGATCCCGCCCGCGACGACGGGCGCGGTGGGCTCGTACGCGCGGGGCGGTTTGATTCGCCACAGTTCCTTGACCTGGTGGGGCCCCGTGGCGCCGCTGCGCGCCGAGCGAGCGTTGTCCCCGCGGTAGGTCGGCCAATCGTTGGCGGCCACCGGCAGCGCGGGGGTCTGCCCGGCTTCGGGAGATGCTTCGAGCCGATCCGCCCCGGCCTGCCGGCCGAACGCGAACGTGCCCGCCGGGCCGCACGAAATCACGCCGAACATCTGCAGGTTGCAGTCGCAGGTCCAGGGTACCCAGTACATGTGGCCGTTGGCGATCATCACGCCAACGAGGCACGACGGCCTCATCGGCGAGATCTGCTGCACGCCCGGGCGCCCCGTCACGAGGCGCTGCGACCCGCCCGAGGCGCGGAAGTAGATCCCGTCGGCACTGCCGGTGGATCGCGTGCAGGCCCGCCGGCTGGCCGGAAACGTCGCGAGCACCTTGCCCGTCAGCGGGTCCAGCTTGCGGGTGAGGTTCTGGCTCTTCTGCGGGCCTATCGTGTACAGCCCGTCGTCGCGGATGACCACGTGCAGGTCGCGGGCGTTGTCGGCCCACAGCAGCTTGCCGTCCTTGGCCGACACAGCCGTCAGGTGGTGGACCTGCGGGCCGATGAAGTACACCGCCTTGTCGGTGCACTTGAGATAGACGGTGGACTTCCACCCGCCGATGTACCCGTGTCCGGGCCGGTAGTCGCCGATGGCCTTGAACAGGTCGGCGTCCTTGTCGTTGGTCCGGCGCCAGAGCGTGCGGCCGGTCTTGGCGTCGAGGCACGTCAGGCGTTTCCCGAACGTGCACATGAACATCCGCCCGGCGGCCATGCACAGGCTGCGGCTGTCGATGGGCAGGTCGGCGGTGTGCGTCCAGAGGACCTTGCCCGTCTTGGCGTTCATGGCCAGCAGCTTCCGCGAGAAGCCCCACGTGTAGCTGCGCGCGTTGTAGCCTTTCGAGATGCCTCCCCACGGCCAGCCGTGCCGTCCCAGCCGCCACTTGGCGACTTTGTCGAGCGGCTCTGCCGGGCCGATCAGCGCATACAGCACGCCGTCGGACAGGGCCATCCACTTCCAGAACGTCCCGCCGGCGACGTTGGCGGCCGGGGCGATCTCGCCCGTGACCTTGCCCGTCCGCGCATCGATCAGCTTGCAGGAGACGTCGTCGGCCAGATACAGCGTTTGGGGCGTGGCGATCATCGTGCTGCGGTCGACCATCAGGCCGCTCTTGAGCTTGCGGCGCCACAACTCCGTGCCGTTGTACCCGTTCATGGCGATCAGCGTGTTCAGGACCGTCTCCTCCCGCTGGTGCCACGCCACGTGCCCGAAGGCCATGAAGATCCGTCCCGCCGACGCGACGGCCGCCTGGGGCGCCGGGCCGTAACGCGGGGCCGAGATGAACTGCGTCAGCAGGGGCGTACGGGCCAGCGTGTCGCGCGACTGGGGGTTGTTGTCCGGCCCGTGGTAGTGGTGGGACCAGTCGTCGGCGCCGGCCGGCCGGGGCTTGCTCACCACGTTCGAGCCGATTATCGCCCTGCCCGCCGGGCGAAGCACGCGGAGGATCTCGGCGCGCGGGGCGCCGCTGGCTATGCCGGAGACCACGCCGTCGGCCAGGTTGTCGCCCAGCGCGATGCGGCCGTAGGCGCCTTGGGCCACGAAGACGCGCCGCCCGTAAAGCCCGGCGGCGTCGATGTCGCGGCAGGCCCTCTGCGCGGCGGCCCGGTCGGCGACCTGGAGCAAGACCGTCATCTCGCTTCGCCGGGCCAACTCGACCGCCAGGTCGGCCCGCGCCCACCCGAGCACAACGCAGAGTCCGCGCTGCAGGCCGAGGGTCTTGAGCACGTCGACGGCCGCCGGTGGTGCGGCCTGGGCCGGGAGAGAAACGAGAACCCCACACGTCACAACGAGAGCGGTGACTGATCTGTGCATCGGTCCATTCCTTCAGATGAGAGACATGATGCTCAAAGGGGTCCGCGTGCGATGGGACTATGGCGGCCCCGTCGCCCGGGACACCCCTGATCGTACCGAAGAGCGTATCGGACGGACAGGCTTTCTCGACGAAACCGGTCCCCTCGTGCATTTCGTGCTCAGCCGGACCCCCTGGCAGCGACGAGAGGGCGGCCTAAGCGACGATCTCCCGGCCGAAGGGGGAGGAGGTGGCTTCGGGCGTGGCAGGCGGCTACGGGGCGGCTACGGGGCTTGGCCGGGACGCGGCGGCCGGCACCCCCGTGCCGCCCTGCCAGATGCTTGCACCCGTGGAGGGGGGGCGACATAATGTGCGGACGCTTGGGGGCGAACGGTGAGAACCAGACGGGGTGCGAGGCATCATGACAGAGACACTATCGAGCGACCCGGCGCGCGCGGCGCTGTTCCAGCAGGACTTCCCGGCCGGCGAGTTCGTCGAGCGGCGGCAGCGAATCTGCGACGCCATCGGTCCTGACGCGATGGCCCTTGTCCAGGGCGCCGCGCCGACCAGGGGCTTCGACCTCTTCAGCCAGACGCACCAGTTCTACTACTGCTGCGGCCTGGAGGCCCCCCAGGCGTATCTGCTTCTGGACGGGGCGACGCGGACGGCGAGGATCTATCTGCCCCATCCGCCCGAGAAACAGCGGGCCGAGGGCGCCGCCCTGTCCACCGCCGACGCTGACCTCATCATCGCCGCCACGGGCACGGCCGGCGTGTTCGGGCTCGATGCGCTCAACGAGCACATCGCGGCCGCGACGGTCGTCTACACGCCTCATGGCCCGGCAGAGCAGCGGATGATGAGCCGGGACGAGCTAAGCCACCGCGCCGGCCTGGTGGCCGCCGACCCGTGGGACGGCGAGCAGCCCCGCGAGGAGATGCTCATCGACCTGATCCGCTCGCGAACCGACGGCGCGGAGGTCCGCGACCTGTCGCCGATTCTCGACCGCATGCGCTCGGTCAAGAGTCCGCGCGAAGTCGACGTGCTCCGCCGGGCAGGCGCGGTCTGCGCCCAGGCGATCGTCGAGGCCATGCGGGCCACGCGGCCGGGCATGATGGAGTACCACCTCGGGGCGGTCTCCAACTGCGTCTACCAACTGCACGGCATGCGGGAGGGCTATCGTCCGATCATCGCGGGGCAGGGAAACGCGTGGCACGCCCATTACTTCCAGAACAACTGCGTGCTCAACGACGGCGAGATGGTGCTCATGGACGTGGCGCCGGATTCGGGCAACTACACCAGCGACATCGGCCGCATGTGGCCGGTGGGGGGCACGTACGCGCCGTGGCAGCGCGAGCTGTACGGCTTCATTGTCAGATACCACATGGAACTGCTCGCGCTGATCCGCCCGGGCGTGACGGCCGCCGACGTGATGGACCGGGCCGCAGAGATCATGACCCCCGTCGTCGAGGCCACCGCCTTCTCGAAGGAGATCTTCAAAGCCGCCGCCGAACGGACGCTGACCTTCCGCGGCCACATGTCGCACCCGGTGGGGATGGCTGTCCATGACGTGGGCCCGTACCGCGAGCGTTCGCTCGAGCCGGGCGTCGTGCTGACCGTCGATCCGCAGATGTGGGTGCCCGAAGAGAAGATCTACGTTCGCGTGGAAGACACGGTGGTGGTCACGGAAGACGGCATGGAGAACCTGACCGGCGCCGCCCCGCTGGACCTGGACGACGTGGAGGCCCTCATGCGCGACCCCTCGCCGTTTGACAGCGTGATCGACGCGGTGTTGGGCACGGGAAACTGAGCCCGCGCCGGGGCGAGACGGGCGAAACTTCCTGTTGTTGGCCGCGTTTCATCGTGTATACTATTGGATTCGGTTGAATCACTAACACCAGTAATCGGAGACACACAATGGCGAACAACCTATCACGTCGCGGCTTCCTGAAGGTATCCGCGGCCAGTGCGGCTGCGGCGACCGTGGTTGGGCAGGCGCCCTTCGTTATCGGCGCTAAGCCGGCCAAGAAGAAGCTACGTTTCGCGAACATCGGTTGCGGCGGGCGCGGCGGGGCGCACCTGGGCGGGGCCGACCAGGGCGGCGGGGGCATCGTTGCCCTGTGCGACGTTGACGCGCGGGCCGTCAGCCGTGCCGCCAAGGGTCGTCCCAACGCGAAGAAGTACTCCGACTACCGGAAGATGTTCGACGACATGGGCGACAAGATCGACGCCGTCGTCGTCTCCACGCCGGACCACAGCCACTACCCCGCGGCGATGCGGGCGCTGAAGCTGGGCAAGCACGTGTACTGCGAAAAGCCCCTGACCTGGTCGGTCTGGGAATCCCAGCAGCTCGCCGCGATGGCCGCCGAGAAGAAGGTCGCCACGCAGATGGGCAACCAGGGCGCCAGCGGCGAGGGCTGGAAGAAAGTGTACGAGTATATCGCCGCCGGCGCGGTCGGCACGGTCAAGGAAGTCCACACGTGGACCAACCGTCCGGTCTGGCCGCAGGGCATCGGACGACCCAAGGGCGAAGATCCCATTCCGGATTACCTCAACTGGGACTGCTGGATCGGCCCCGCGCCGATGCGCCCGTTCAAGAAGGGCGTCTATCACGGCTTCAAGTGGCGCGGCTGGCTTGACTTCGGCTCCGGCGCACTTGGCGACATGGCCTGCCACACCCAGAACGCCATGTACAAGGTCATGGAACCGACGGCCCCGTTGAGCATCGAGCCGCTGCACAATTCGGGCATCGTCGACGGCGAGACGTTCCCGAGCAAGTCGATCATCAAGTGCGTCTTCCCCAAGACCGACAAGCGTCCGGGCTTCGACTCGTACTGGTACGACGGCAAGCTCCGCCCCAAGCGTCCGGCGGAACTCGAGAAGGACCGCGTCTGGGAGCGCGTCGCCTACACGGGCACGATGTTCGTCGGCGACAAGGGCGTACTGATTTCCAAGAGCGACTACAACGACCGCCCGGAACTGCTGCCCAGGACCAAGCACAAAGAGTTCGGCACGCCGCCGAGGGTCTTCAAGGAACGCTCGAACAACCACTTCGGCCAGTTCCTGGCCGCCTGCCGCGGCGAGATCGCATGGAACAAGACGAACTCGCACTTCGGTTTTGCCGGCCCGATGGCCGCCAACGTCCTGCTGGGCAATGTGGCGCTGATCGCGGGCAAGAAGTTGGAAATGAACCCCGACTTCACGTTCAAGGACACCAAGTACAACAAGCTCCTGAAGCGCACGCCGCGCAAGGGCTTCGACGCGTAACACCCCGTCGGTCGCCCCCGGGCGACAGACGCCGACAATCGAACCATGCCCCGTCCGGCGCGCCGGGCGGGGCGTGTCATTGTGCGACGGTGAGGTCATCGTAGAGGACTACCCGCCACTGCGCAGGAAGAAGGTCGGGCGCGGGACTTGCTTGCACGCGGAATACATGAACTCTCCCTCCCGCGTGGTGAGAAGCGCCAGCGCCCGACCGCACCGACAGCGAGGGCGCGGAGCAGCTTGCTTCTTGGCGTCTTGGTGAACGAGAAGGACGCCAAGAAGCAAGCTGCATCGAAGCGTCTGACTGAAACAACGCGGTAGGGCGTGCAACTTGTTTGCGCGCGGAAAGGACGGACTGTTCATTCCGCGTGCAACGAGTTGCACGCCCTACCGGTATTGACGAGTTACCCGCGTACGTTCTCGTCGCGCCAGTGTTTGGCGAGGAACTGGCCCGTGTAGGAGGCCTTGATCTCGGCGACCGCTTCGGGGCGCCCTTCGGCGATCAGCTTACCCCCGCCGTCCCCGCCGGCCGGGCCCAGGTCCACGATCCAGTCGGCGCACTTGATCACGTCGAGGTTGTGCTCGATCACGATGATGCTGTTGCCCATGTCCGCCAGGCGGTTCAGGACGTTCAGCAGGCTGTGGATGTCGGCGAAGTGCAGCCCGGTGGTCGGCTCGTCGAGGATGTACAGCGTGTGGCCCGTTGCGGTCTTGCCCAGCTCCGACGCCAGCTTGACCCGCTGGGCCTCCCCGCCGGACAGCGTGGTGGAGCTCTGGCCCAGCTCAATGTAGCCCATCCCCACGTCGTTCAGCGCGCGGAGCAGTTGGCGGATCTTGGGGAAGTTCTTGAAGAACCGCAGGGCCTCCTCGATCCGCATGGCCAGCACGTCGGCAATGTTCTTGCCCCTGTACCGCACCTCGAGCGTCTCGCGGTTGTAGCGGGCGCCTTTGCATTCCTGGCACTCGACGTAGACGTCGGGCAGGAAGTGCATCTCGATCCGCTTGGTGCCCTGGCCCTGGCAGGCCTCGCAGCGCCCGCCCTTGACGTTGAAGCTGAACCGCCCGGGCTTGTAGCCGCGGATCTTGGCCTCGCGGGTCTTGGCGAACAGCTGGCGGATCAGGTCGAACACGCCGGTGTACGTCGCGGGGTTCGAGCGCGGCGTGCGCCCGATCGGGGCCTGGTTGATCTCGATGACCTTGTCGATCAGGCCCGTGCCCAGGATCTTGTCGAAGTCGCCCGCCTTGTCGCGCGACGCGTACACGCGCCGCCGCAGCGCCGGCAGGAGCGTCTGGTTGACCAGCGTGCTCTTGCCCGACCCGCTGACGCCCGTGACGCAGATGATGCCCCCCAGCGGGAACCGCACGTCGATGCTCTTGAGGTTGTGCTCGCGACAGCCGCGAATCTCGATGCTCCGCTTCCGGGCCAGCCTCCGCCGGCCGGTCGGCGTTTCGATCTGCGTCTGGCCCGAGAGGTACTTGCCCGTCAGCGACCCCTCGGCAGCGCAGATCTCGTCGATCGTGCCCTGGGCCACCACGCGCCCGCCGTGGCGACCGGCCCCCGGGCCCATGTCCACAATCTCGTCCGCGGCGCGGATCGTCTCCTCGTCGTGCTCCACCACGATCACCGTATTGCCGATGTCCCGCAAATGCTCCAGCGTGCGGATCAGGCGCTGGTTGTCGCGCTGGTGCAGGCCGATCGTCGGCTCGTCGAGCACGTAGCAGACGCCCACCAGCCCGCTGCCGACCTGGGTGGCCAGGCGGATCCGCTGGGCCTCCCCGCCCGACAGCGTGGACGACTTCCGCGCCAGCGTGACGTAGTCCAGGCCGACGTCGGCAAGGAAGCTCAGGCGGTGGGTGATCTCGCGGAGGATCATCTCGGCGATCTGGGCCCGCTCGGCGTCCAGCTCCAGCGAGGAGAAGAACGCGAGGGCCTCGGTGATGCTCATGTCGGTGACCTGGCGGATGTTCCTGTCGGCGATGGTGACCGCCAGTGACGCCGCCCTCAGCCGCCCGCCGCCGCACTCGCTGCACGGCTGCTCCGACAGGAACCCGTGCATGCGGTGTTTGACGAACTCGCTGTCGGTCTTCTGCCATCGCCTCGTCAGGTTCGGGATCACGCCCTCCCACTTGCCCTCCGGATCGCCGTGCAGCAGGATCTGTCGAACGTCGGCGGGCAGGTCCTTCCACGGCGTGACGGCCGAGACGCGGTAGGCGCGGCAAAACCGCCTGATCGCGCGGTTGTAGAAGATATTCATCCGCTTGCCCCCGTGTCGCCACGCGGCCACGGCCCCGTTGGTCAGCGACAGCGTGGGATCCGGCACGATCAGGTCCGGGTCGAACTCGAGGATCGTGCCCAGCCCGTCGCAGGCCTCGCACGCCCCGTAGGGCGAGTTGAAGCTGAACATTCGCGGGGCCAGTTCGGGCAGGTTGCTCTCGGGGTGCTCCGGGCAGGCGTAGGTCGCGCTGAACAGCCAGTCTTTCCAGTGGGCAAACGGGTTGGTCCCGTTGCGCCGGGGCGACGCGTCGTCCTCGCCGGCCGGCTCGTACGAGACCACCACCAGCCCGCCGGCCAGCGCCAACGCCGTCTCGATGCTGTCCGACAGGCGTATCCGCACCGACGGCTTCATGATCAGGCGGTCGACCACCACGTCGATCGTGTGACGCGTGTTCTTGTCCAGTTCGGGCAGGTCCTTCAGCTCGCCGATGGTCCCGTCGATCCGCACGCGGACGAACCCCTCGCGCTGCACGTGGCGGAGCAGTTCGGCATGGACGCCCTTCTGGCCGCGTATGATCGGGGCGAGGACCATGAACTTCGTGCCCTCGGGCAGTTCGCACAGGGCGTCGACCATCTGCGTGACGGTCTGCGACGCGATGGGGCGCCCGCACGTCCAGCAGTGGGGGGTTCCCACGCGGGCGAACAGCAGGCGGAGGTAATCGTAGATCTCCGTCGTGGTCGCCACCGTCGATCGTGGGTTGGATCCGCCGCTGCGCTGCTCGATGGCGACGGTGGGGGGCAGGCCCTCGATGTGCTCGACGTCCGGCTTGGCCAGTTGGGCCAGGAACTGCCTCGCATACGCCGAAAGGCTCTCGACGTACTTGCGCTGACCCTCGGCGTAGATCGTGTCGAACGCCAGCGAACTCTTGCCCGAGCCGCTAAGCCCCGTCACGACCACCAGCTTGTCGCGCGGGATCCGCACGTCGACGTTGCGCAGATTGTGCTGCCTGGCCCCGACGATGCTGATCTCTCGCGCGACGGCAGCGGGCTTGGCCGACTTCCTGGCGATGGTCCGAGCGGCCTTGGCGGCCGGCTTCCGGGCGGCCCGCTTGGCCGGCGAACCCGCCTTCTTCGATGCGGTCTTCGAGGAGGTCGTCCTGGCGGCTCTGGTCTTCGTGGCGGTCTTTGCGGCCTTTTTCGCCTTCCGGGTTGTCTTCTTCGCTTTTGCCATGAGTGCAGAATCCAGTATGATAACCGACAGTCGCCTCGAACGCAAACATAGGCTTGCTCTCGTACGTACAATGACGTAACAAGGGAGGCCGGTGAGTCTCCCTCCGCAGTGAAAGTGCACCGATGCCCCGGCCGCTGACGACATACGAGAAGATACGCCTGGTCTGGCCCGTCCAGGGGGCGGCCACCATCATCTTCCTGACCGGACTGGTCGGCCTGCTCGCCCTGGCCGGCACGGGGCTGGCGAACCTGCTGTCCGGCCGCTACATCACGCTCCACTGGGAGTACTTCGTGGTCGGCCCGTTCTGCCTGGTGATCATGCGCGCCGCCCGGGGGCTGCTCCAGGTCAACCGGACCTGGCGACGCGTCTGCCTGGTTCTGCTCTGGGCGGGGGTCCTGCTTGCCCTGGCGGGCCTGTGGATCGACGGCCGCGCCCTTGCGCTGGACGCGGCAGAGCCGGACCAGTCGCACATCGGTCTGGTCTTCGCCATGATCGCCGCCGCCGTCCTGATCGTGCTGGTCTTCGTCGTCCCGCTACTGCTCCTGACCGGCCGAAAAGCCGTCCAGCAGTTCGGCCTGCCCTACTCCAAAACGCGACGCCAGTACGTGCTGGCCGGCATCGGCGCCGCCCTCCTGTGCGTCGCCGCCGCCGCCGCATCCTACCTGTCCTAGCGCCCTCGGCGGGCGGTCAGTTCCGTCGCAGCGCCATCAGGGTCACGTCGTCCTGCTGGGCGTGGGTGCGGTACTGCTCGACGGTCTGGACGACGAGGTTGGTGATCTCTTCGGGGTTGGCGGTGGGGTTCTGGGCGATGATCCGCTCGAAGCGGTCGAGGCTGAACTGGCGGTCGGCGGCGTCGAGGGCCTCGGTCACGCCGTCGGTGTAGAGCACCAGCGAGGCCCCGTGGTCCAGTTGGACCGTCCGCTGGGTGTACTGTTGGTCGGCGAAGACGCCCAGGATCGGCCCGGTGCTTTCGGCCAGGCGGTGGACGTCGCCCCGGCCGCCAATGCAGGGCGGGTTGTGGCCGGCGTTGGCGTAGACCAGCTCGCCGGTCCGCGTGTTGTAGTGGGCGAAGAACAGCGTCACGAACATCGCGCGGTCGTTGTCGGAGGCGATGATGTGGTTGGCGCGGGTCAGCACGTCCTTGGGGGCCTTGCCCGAGATCGCCTGGGCGCGGAGGACCGTTCGCGTCATGGCCATGAAGATCGCCGCCGGCGCGCCCTTGCCCGAGACGTCGGCGATCACCAGGGCCAGCGTGTCGTCGTCGACGAAGAAGAAGTCGAAGAAGTCGCCGGCGACCTGCTTGGCCGGCACGACCATGGCGTGGAGGTCGAACTCGCCGCGGTCCGGATACGGCGGGAACGCCTGGGGCAGCAGCGAGGTCTGGATATCGCGGGCGAAGCGCAGTTCGCTTTCGACGGCCTGCCGGGCCGCCGTCTCGTCGGTCAGGGCGGCGATGTGACGCTTCAGGTCGCTGACCATGGTGTTGAACGCCCCGGCCAACTCGCCGATCTCGTCCTGGCTGTCGATGCCTTCTGCCCGGACGTCGAGGTCCCCGTCGGCGACGTGTCGCACCACGGCGGCCAGCGTGCTGATCGGGCGCGTCATGCGGATCGAGACCAGCAGGACCATCGCCATGATAACCCCAAGCCCGCCGAGCATGATCGACATGTTGCTTCGCAGTCGCTGGGACACCGGGTCCATGATCCGCGATTCGGGAATCACCGCCGCAAAGGACCAGCCGGGACTCTCGACCGGGGAGAAGACCACCCAGTCGGTCTGCCCGTCTTGCCCGGGCAGTTTGCGGATCCCGCGAATGCCGTTGGCCATATCATCGGCCAGGTCGGACAGGGCCGGCTCGTCGTTGGACTCAGCCAGCGCGTAGAGGTTCTGCTTCATCTGGTATCGCTTCGATGGGTGGGCGACGAGCAGTCCGGCGTGGCTGACGAGCATGCAGTGGCCGCCCTCGAGCTTCGTGCTGTCGACGTACTGGCAGAACCGTTTGACGGAGATATCGAAGGCCACCACGCCGACGAACTGCTCCTCGCGCATCAGCGGGACGGTGTATCGGCAGATGGGGGTCTGGCCCGCGGTTTTGACCAGTCGCGGCTCGGACCAGGCGGGCTGTCCGGTCGTGCGGGCGAAGGCGTACCAGTCTTCCTCGAAGAACGTCGGGTGGTCCTTGGCCAGGTCCCCGCGTCTGAAGGGCGGGGCCTTGCGGAATCGGGCGGCGGGCCCCTTGGCGGGTCTGGAGGCCGGCTGTCCGGGCTTGCGTCCGCCGCGCCCGGGCGCGGGGGCGGCCGGCTCGGTCTCGACGCGGTAGAAGTACTGTCCCGCATGGTTCGCATTGCCCGCAACGCCCGGCTCTATCGCGACGACCGCACCGAACAACAGCGGATCGCCGCTGACGCGTCGGGCGAGATAGAAGCTGCTCTGTCGCGGGGGCGTGAGGGTCTGTCGGTCAGCGATGAGGGTTGCTACGGCCGCCGCAGCCTGCTCGGCGGCGCGGAATCGCCCGTCGAGGCGCGTGGCGTGGTTTGAGGCGAGTTCCTTGAGGTGCTGTTCCGCCTGGGCCTGAGCCTGCCTCTTGCCCGTGGTGTAGTTGATCGCCAGCACGCCCAGGTAGACCGCCAGCAGGGGCAGGAGAATCGCGACTATCAGTTTTGTGCGTATGGATGTTCGCATTCAGCGCTCGTGGCGTGTCGTCAATACGGGCCCCGCCGGACAATGGCGTCGCCCTTCCATTATATAACGCACGAGATGTCCCAACGTTGCACTCTTGCGGCCCGGCGGCGCCGCATGCATCATGGTGGCGTCGTTCCGGACCGCACCGATGGGCCTGATTCGGAGAACAGATATGACGCCCCGCGAGATCGTACTCGAACAGATCCATCACCGTCGGACACCCACCGTACCGTACACCCTCCGTTTCGAGGGCGATATTGACGAGCAACTGAACGCCCACTACGGCGGCGACGACTGGCGCGACCGCCTGACGACGTATATCATCCGCGTGGGCGCCGTCGAGACCAACGTCAGCGAACCGGTCGATGACGAGCACTTTCGCGGCGGATTCGGCGAGTTGTGGCGGTCGGACAGGAGGCCATGGCATCTCGAGACGCCCCCGCTTGCCGCCCCGACGCTCGACGGGTACGACTTCCCGACGCCCGAGAGCTTCTTCCGACCCGACTGGAAAGCCCAAGGCTTCGCCACCTGCGATGCGACAGCCGACACCTTCCTGATAGGCGACCTGGGCTGGGGACTCTTCGAGCGCAGTTGGACGTTGCGCGGCTTCGAGAACGCCCTGATGGACGCGGCGCTGAACGAGGACTTCTACATCGAGATGCTCGATCGCCTGGTCGAACTGTACCTCGCGTTCGTGGACTACACCGTCGACCTGCCGGTCGATGCGATCCTGTTCGGCGACGACTGGGGCGACCAGCGAGGGGTGATCCTGGGCCCCGAGCGGTGGCGCAAGCTCATCAAGCCGCGCTGGGCGAAGATCTACGCCGCCGTCCACGATGCGGGGAAGATCGTGATGAGCCATTCATGCGGCTCGGTCGCCGAGATTATCCCGGACATCATCGAGATCGGCCTGGACGTGCTGGAGAGCGTCCAGCCGGAGGCGGCGGGGATGAACCCCTACGAACTGAAGGCCCGGTGGGGGGACAAGCTGACGTTCTGGGGGGCGCTGGGCAGCCAAAGCACGCTGGGGCAGGGCACGAGCGATGATGTCCGCGCCGAGGTAGCCCACCTGTGCAGCGAGATGGCCCGCGGAGGCGGGTACATCCTCGCCCCCGCCAAGCCCCTCCAGCCGGGTATGCCCATCGAAAACGCCGTCGCCCTGGTCGAAGCCCTTGCGGAGATCACCCCCGCCTGAGCTGGATCGCTGAAGCGACCAGCCCGAAAGAAACCTGCGCGCGAGAGGGTTCGAAAGAGAACTTCGCGCGAGAGGGTTCGAAAGGGAACTTCGTGCGAGAGGGTTCGAAAGAGAACTGTGTGCGAGAGGGCGGACCTTCGCCCGAAGGGCGAATCGGGCTGGTCGCTTCAGCGATCCAGCTCTGAGACGATCGCTCCTCACTGCCCGGCGAGCAGGTTCACCTCCGCACGCTTCTGCCCCGAGACTCCTGGTACCGCTTGTACGGGACGGTCTCCATGAACGCGCCGAGCTCCAGCGCGCGCCTGACCCCCGCCTCGAGTTCAATCCGCATTCGCGTGCCTTCAAACTCACGCCAGTCGTCGCCCAGGCCGTGTCGCCTGCACTGGGTCAGCGTGTAGCGATACGCACGCCGACACTGCTTCTCATCGCGGATGCACCCGTCGAAGTAGTCCTGGTGTCCGGCTTCTCGCCAGAAGCGCGTGCGTCGCTCGGGCAGGACGTCGTTGACGAGTTTCGCGACCGATCCGTGGATCCGCTGCATCATCCGCCCCAGGTTTCGCCCGTGTTTGCAGTAGCCCAGCACGTGGTAATGGTTGCCCACCAGCGATGTGACCCACGGGAAGAACTGGCAGGCGGAGGTGTAGTGTTCGAAACGGTCCCAGAAGATCGCCTGGGCTTGGGGCGCTGCAAACGCCATGTAGCGGTCCCTGCATCGCGCGGTGATGAAGTAGACCTGGTTGTCGACGTACCAGTGCTCGAAGCGGTGGTGTCCGTCGGTATGGTGGTCGCGCGTCGAGGAGCACTTGACGATGCGCTTGAACATGGAGGTCTCCCGCGTGATTGCTCTTGTTTGGTCATTCCCACGTGATCACTGGCACTGGAACGCTCGGATAAGAGCTAGATCGCTGAAGCGACCAGCCCGAAAGAATGCTCCAGGCGAGTGGGTAGATCGTACTCGATATGCGCGGAGGGACAAGTCTGTTCCTGCAAGGCCTTCCCCACGTGCAGTTCTCCCTCCCACGTGCGGTTCCCCCCTGCGCGCAGTTGTCCCTCCCGCGCGCCGTTCTCTTTCGGGCTGGTCGCTTCAGCGATCCAACTCTTCCGTCCCGAACGCTGTATCGCGCGCGGTGATCCCCAGACGCT
This sequence comes from uncultured Planctomycetaceae bacterium, assembly GCA_964625865.1. Classification (GTDB taxonomy): domain Bacteria; phylum Planctomycetota; class Phycisphaerae; order SM23-33; family SM23-33; genus CAZVEV01. The sequence continues at coordinate 41,688 of CAZVEV010000002.1, forward strand.
CTCGCCCGGTTGACCCCTGCGCGCCAGATGATAGAATGCTCGCCGCGAATGCGGGGGCGGGAGAAGGGCTTTTCTTATGGCGAAAACACGAATTGGACTGGTCGGATTCGGGACGATGGGCGTTGCCCACAGCAGGTATCTGACCGCCGGCGAGGTCCCGGATGCGGAACTGACGGCCGTCTGCGACCTCAGCGAGACGAACCTGGCGCGGGCCAAGGACACGCTGGGCGACGCGGTGGCCTACTTCAGCGACACCGAGGCGATGTTCACCTCGGGGCTGATCGACGGCGTACTGGTGGCCACCCCGCATTACTTCCACCCGGAGGTCGCGATCGCCGCATTCGCCAAGGACCTGCACGTACTGATCGAGAAGCCCGCGGGCGTTCACACCAGGCACGTCCGCGAGATGAACGAAGCGGCGGCCGCCAGCGGCAAGGTCTTCAGCATCATGTTCCACATGCGGACGCGCCCGATCCACCAGAAGCTCAAGGACCTGATCGACTCGGGGCAACTCGGCCGGATCAAGCGGTTCGGCTGGGTGGCCACCGACTGGTATCGTCCGCAGGCGTATTACGATTCGAGCTTGTGGCGGGCGACCTGGAAGGGCGAGGGCGGCGGCGTGCTGATCAACCAGTGCGCCCACGACCTGGACACGTGGCAGTGGTTGTGCGGCCTGCCGAAGCGTGTGCGGGCGTTCTGCAGTTTCGGCAAGTATCACGAGTTGGAGGTCGAGGACGACGTGACGGCCTACGTGGAATATGAAAGCGGGGCCACCGGCACGTTCATCACGTCGACCGGCGAGGCGCCGGGGTCGAATCGGATGGAGATCGTGGGCGACAACGGCAAGGTCGTGATGGAAAACGACGAGTTGACGTTCTGGCGGCTCCGCACGCCCGAGCCGCAGTTTACCCGCGAGACGGAAAACGGCTTCTCCGAGCCGGAGTGCTGGCGCTGCGAGATCCCCGTGCGCAAGAGCGAGCCGGAGCACAAGAAGATCACCGCCAACTGGGTCGCCGCCATTCGCGACGGCGGGAAGACCGAGCTTATCGTCCCGGGGGCCGACGGCATCAACAGCCTCGAACTGTCCAACGCGATGCTCCTGTCGACCTGGACGGACGCCTGGGTGGACCTGCCCGTTGACGCCGACCTGTTCACCGCTGAACTCCAGGACCGCATCGCCAACTCGACGATCAAGAAGAAGCCCCCCACGGGGAAGATCATGGACGTGACCGAGTCGTGGTAGATTGTCGTTATCTCCATGTTTAGCGGTCGATCGTCAGATCGACGTTCGTCGTACGACAACGCATAGCGTGACGCACGGGTCGGATCGACATTCGTCGTTTGGACGATGAACGTCGCGCGAACGACGAGCGTCGATCTGACGATCGACCGCTAAACGTGGAAGAAACGACAACATAGTGTTAAACGTGGAGTGAACGACAAGTTTGCTTGCAATCCCGGGCGATTCGGGCATGATAGCGGGACACTGAGGTCACGTCCGGTGGGGGGCGGGCACTATGGATTACTCACCATGACAAAGAAGACGGTTCGTACGGGCATTGTCGGCTCGGGTTTCTCCGCGTCCTTCCATTTCGAGGCGATTCGCAAGGTCTATGGCACGGACGTGGACGTGCGGGGCGTGTTCTCTCTTGATACCGAGCAGGCGGCTGAGTACGCCCGGACGCGAGGGATTACGCAGTTCGAGAGCCTTGAGGCCATGCTCGATGAAGTGGACGTCGTCCACGTGTGCACCACGGCCACCTCGCACGAGGCGGTGGCCGTCGAGGCCCTCGCCCGCGACACGTTCGCCATCGTCGAAAAGCCGCTGACGGGTTACTTCGGCGATGGCAGCGACGACTTCAACGGCGAGACGTGCGACAAGACGGTCGCCCAGGCTGCGGCGCTGGACAGCGTCCGTCGCATGCTGGCCGCCGAAGCCGACAGCAAAGGGCGCATCCTCTACGCCGAGAACTGGGTCTACGCCCCGTCGATCCAGAAGGAGCGCGAGATTCTCGAGAAGACCGGCGCGCAGATCCTCTGGATGCACGGCGAGGAGGCCCACTCCGGCTCGCACGCGGCGACCTATGCGTACTGGAAGTACTCCGGCGGGGGGGTGATGATTGGCAAGGGGTGTCATCCGCTGACGGCGGCACTGTACCTCAAGCGCGTCGAGGGCAAGGCGCGCGATGGCAAGCCCATCCGCCCGGTGGCCGTCTCGGCCCGCACGCATGCGATAACGCGGATGGACTCCTTCCGCGACGAGGGCCACATCCGCTCGAACTACCACGACATCGACGACCTGTCGCTGATGCACGTGGTGTTCGCCGACGGCTGCGTGGCCGACATCTTCGCCTCGGACATCGTCCTGGGCGGGATCCACAACTGGCTGGAGGTCTCGACCAACAACCACCGCTCGATCTGCAACATCAACCCGAACACGGCCATGCAGACCTACAACGCCCTGGAGACGAACTTCGCGGACATCTACACCGTCGAGAAGATCGGCACGAAGCAGGGCTGGACGTGTGTCTCGCCGGACGAGGACTGGTTTACGGGCTACCCGCAGGAGATCGAGGCGTTCTACCGGGCGGTGGCCTACGGTGACGAGGTCGAGAGCGACAGTTCGCTGGCCGCCGACTGCATCGCCACCACGTACAGCGCGTATGTTTCTGCCGAGAAACGCGGCGCCGAGGTCGCGGTTGAATCACTGTGAGGCACTGGCCGGGCCTGACGGCGCCGGATCGCGAGATCAAAGAGCACCTGACAGAGAACCCCTGGATAGAGAAGGAAGGCTGACATGGCAGAGAACCAGATCACCGACGGCGGCGCGACGATGTCGGACGTCGAGCACGCACGGGCGGTATTGACCGAGGCCCGGGGCAAGGGCGCACTGGCGAAGCTTGGAGCGTTCGTCAAGCTCTCGGGCCCGGGCTGGCTGCAGAGCGCCATCACGCTGGGCGGCGGGTCGCTGGCCAGCAGCCTGTACCTCGGCGTCCTGGGCGGGTTCGCGCTGCTGTGGCTTCAGCCCCTGGCGATGATCATCGGTATCATCATGCTCAGCGCGATCGGTTACGTGACGCTGTCGACCGGCGAGAGGCCGTTCAAGGCGATCAAGGAGCACGTCAATCCCGTGCTCGGCTGGGGCTGGATCCTGGCGACGCTGATGGCCAACTGTGTCTGGGCCCTTCCGCAGTTCGGGTTGGCCTTTGGTTCGATGAGCCAGAACCTCATGCCCGGTACGTTCGGGGAAGGGGCCATGGACCCGGACCAGGCCAAGTGGATCGTCTCGGGCTCAATCGCCGTCCTGTGCATCATCATCGTCCTGTGCTACGACGGCGGGGGCAAGGCGGTCAAGTTCTTCGACATCCTGCTCAAGGCGATGGTCGCCATCATCGTCGTCTCGTTCTTCGGCGTGGTGGTGTACATGTCGGTCAAGGGCGAGTTGAACTGGGACAAGATCGGCAACGGCCTGATCCCGGACTACCGCCTGTTCTACACGCCGGCGTCCTCGTTTGACGGTCCACTGGCGGCGGTCGGCGCATCGGTCCAGGGGTTCTGGACGACGATGATCGTCAACTCGCAGCGCGACGTCCTGGTGGCTGCGGCAGCGACGGCGGTGGGCATCAACATGACGTTCCTCCTGCCGTATTCCATGCTGAAGCGCGGCTGGAACAAGGATTTCCGCGGGCTGGCGGTGTTCGACCTGTCCACGGGCCTGTTCATTCCGTTCATCCTGGCCACCGGCTGCGTGGTCATCGCCTCGGCGTCGCAGTTCCACACCGTACCCGCCGTTCCGTTCGCCGCCGAAGACGCCGCGATCGCCATCGCCGCCGCCGATTCGCCCGACGCCGAGAAGGTCGAGGAACTCGTGGGCGCCGCGTATGGCGACTGGCTGATCGACGAGGGCAAGGAGGCCTTCGTCAAGGACGCCTCCGCGAAGGTCCTGGCCGAGGTCACCGACGCCCACTTCGCCCAGCACACTGCCCAGGAGAAGCACAGCCACCTCGCGGCCCTGCTGAACAAGGCGGCCGAGGGCAAGATGCGGAAGGTCAACAAGAAGCTCGTCGGCGCGTACAAGGGCCTGGCCCTCAAGCGAGCGGCCGAGAGCAAGACGTACGCCGCCGACCTGAAGGCCCTGACGAAGCAGCTCGGCGACGAGGGCAAGGCCAAGGACGCCATCGTCGCGGGCCTGCCGCTGGCCGACAGGAAGATCGCCGCGATGCTCGTCAAGCGCGACTCGATCGACCTGGCCCGCGCCCTGTCGCCGCTGACCGGTGACGTGGTGGCCAACTACGTCTTCGGCATCGGCGTGGTGGGCATGGCGATCTCCAGCATCATCATTCTCATGCTGATCAACGGCTTCACCGTCTGCGAGATCTTCGACAAGCCCTCGCACGGCTGGCTGTATCGCTTCGGCTGCCTGATCCCCGCGGTGGGCATCCTCGGGCCGTTCATCTGGTCGCAGGCCGCACCGTACCTGGCTATTCCCACCTCGGTGATCGCCTTCATGGTCATCCCGATCGCCTACGCGACGTTCGCCCTCCTGCTGAACCAGCGGAAGCTGCTTGGCGATTCGATGCCCCCATTCCTGCTTCGCTGGATATGGAACCTGCTGATGTTCGTCGGCGTGGTGGCGGTGACCATCGGCAGCGTGTTCATGGCCTACAAGAAGACGCAGGGCCTGCCCGGCATCTGGGGCGGCGGCTGGGTCGGCCTGGCCGGCGTGGGCGTGTTCATCCTCCTGGTCATCATCGCCCAGATCAAGATGAAGAAAGTCCCGATCGGCGAGCCCGTTCCCGAAGAATAGGCGCACCGGTGCGACATAGCGCAAACGTCCGAAGCCCGCGGGTGCATGCATCCGCGGGCTTCGGTGTTTGATGGGAGCTACCGCCCGGTCCGGAGCGTCAACATGCGATGGGTGGGCGAGGTGATCTCGATACGGATTTCGGCGTGGTCGGGGGGCAGGGCGCTCTCGACGCGGTCGGCCCACTCGATAAGGACCACGCCGGTATCGAGCATCTCGTCCAGACCCAGGTCGAACAGCTCGGCGTCGGGGTCGACCATGCGGTACAGGTCGAGATGGTACACCGGTACGCGGCAGGGGTACTCGTGAACGAGCACGTAGGTAGGGCTCGAGACCAGCTTTGGCTCGGCCAGGCCCATCCCGGCCGCGATGCCGCGAACCAGCGCCGTCTTGCCCGCGCCCAGCCCGCCGATCAGCGCCACGCAGTCGCCCACGTCGAGGCGTTCGGCCAGCGCCTTGCCCAGCGCGATCGTGCCCCGTGTGCTGCGGGTCTCGAACCGCTCGATGTCCGTCCGGGCGTCAGGTTTCATGTTCCCATCCGTTGGGGGCCAGTTCCTCGTCGCGACCGTCGGGGCCGACGATCCGGACGGTGAGGTCGGCCTGCACCAGCCCGATCCGCGCGATGGGCACCTCGCAGATCGGCTCGGCGACGATCGCGTCGGCCTGGTCCGGCGGGAGCGTGAACAGCAGTTCGTAGTCCTCGCCGTCGCCGAGGGCCGCGCCCAGCGGGTCGTCCGCCCGCAGGCCCGTCGCGTCGGTGTGGATCGGTATGCGGTCAGCCTCGATGATTGCCCCCACGCCGGAGGCCTCGCACAGGCGCCGCAGGTCGACGGCCAGCCCGTCCGATACGTCGATCATCGCGTGGACGTCGCAGCGGTCGGCCAGGGCGTTGGCCTCGGCAATACGCGGGGTAAACGACAGGTGACGCTCGGTGTGCCACGCCCCCCCGAACCCGCCGGTCACGCAGATCGCGTCACCGACCTGAGCGCCGCTGCGGAGCACAGGACTGTGTCCGTCTGCGGGGCGGGCCAGCACTGTCACGTTGATCGCCAGCGCCCCGTCCCACGAGGCCACGTCCCCGCCGACCAAAGGACAGCCAAACGCATCGCCCGCAGCGCGCAGGCCGCGGTAGATCTCCTCGGCCTGGGCCCGGGCAAAGCCGGGCGGCAGGGCCACTGACGCGACGGCCGCCACCGGCACGGCCGCCATGGCCGCCACGTCCGACAGGCTGCGAGCCATCGCCTTTCGCCCCGCGGCTCGCGGCCCACAGTCGGCCCAGACGAAATGCGTCCCGTCGAGCACCTGGTCTATGGTCACCAGCAGGCCCTGCTGGCCGCAGGCCACGACGGCCATATCGTCCCCGGGCCCGACCGGCACGGCGGCGGGGTCAAAGTCGCTCTGGGAGCGAATCCAGTCTATGAAAGGCAGCTCTTTCAATTTTAGATTTTAGATTTACGATTGTAGATTGAACGGCCCGAGGCGGAGGGTCTGCTCTAGGCAAGCGTCTTCTTCCAGAAGGCCAGTTGGGTTCGCAACTGCCTGGCACCGGCGGCGCCTCGGGGGGCGTAGCGTTTGACGACGTTGGCGGCCCCGAGATGCTTGGCGACGTCGGTGTTGATCTTCTTGCACGCGGCCTGCAGCGTCGCCAGGGGCAGCTCGGCCAGCGCCAGGTCATCTTTCTCGGCCTGGGCGACCAGGCGGGCGACGATCTCGTGGGCCTCGCGGAAGGGCACGCCGCGCGAGGTGATGTACTCGGCCAGCGCTGTCGCATCCAGGTAGCCGGCGTCGATCGTGCGGGCGATGTTCTCGGCTCGGAACCTCGTCGTGGCCACCACCCCGACTGCGACGGTCAGCGCCTGGTCCACAGCGTCGACGGTGGCAAACGCGAAGCGCTTGTCGTCCTGCAGGTCGCGGTTGTACGCCAGGGGCAGGCCCTTGATCAGCGTGAGAATGCCCACGAGATTCGCGATCGCGTTGGCACTCTTGCCCCGGACCAGCTCGAGCGTGTCGGCGTTCTTCTTCTGCGGCATCATCGAGCTGGACGTGCAGTAGGCGTCGTGCAGTTCGATCATGCCGAACTCGCTTGTCGAGTAGATGATCCAGTCCTCGGCCCACCGCGACAGGTGCACCGCGATCATGGCGCACGCGAAGCACAGTTCGGCCAGGAAGTCCCGGTCGCTCGTGGCGTCGATGCTGTTTCGGGTGATGACGGGGAAGCCCAGCAGTTCGGCCGTCCGCCCGCGGTCCAGCGGCAGGGACGTGCCGGCCACCGCGCCCGAGCCCAGCGGACAGACGTTTACCCGCGCCCGCGCGTCGGCCAGTCGCCCGACGTCGCGGTGCAGCATCTCGACGTAGGCCAGCACGGCCTGCCCGGCGAGGATCGGCTGGGCACGCTGGAGGTGCGTGTAAGCGGGCATGACGATCTTCGCGCTGTCGGCCGCCAGGGAAACCAGCCCGCGCTGCAGTTCCCGCACGCGGTCGACAAGATCGTCTATCGCATCGCGGGCCCACAGGCGCAGGTCCAGGGCGACCTGGTCGTTGCGGCTGCGCCCGGTGTGCAGCTTGCCCCCCGCGGCGCCTATCCGGTCGATCAGGGCCTTCTCGATGACCATGTGGATGTCCTCGAGTTCGATGGGCATATCGAGCACCCCGGCCTCGATGTCCGACGCGATAACCAGCAGGCCGCGACGGATACGCTGCATCTCGCGTTTGGAGATCAGCCCGACCTCGCTGAGCATCTGCGCGTGGGCGACCGATCCGGCGATGTCGTATCGCCACAACGCCTTGTCGACGTCGAGGCTGGCCAGGAAGCGCGCGGTGGCCGCGTCGGCTTCGGCGGTCAGTCGTCCGCCCCACGACTTAGCCGGCGCGGCGGCGGTCTTCTTGCGGCGCTTTGACGCGGCAGGCTTGGATTTCGACGCTTTGCCGGCCATGACATTTTCTCCTTACGCTCGGAAACGTCGTCCGTGGCAGCGGAAGTGATGGTAGACCTGTCTGCCGGGACTGTCAACATCATGCCCGGCGCCGTGGTTTGACGCAAAGCGGCACCCACGATTCCCGAAAGGAGACAACCTGCCTGTCGGCAGGCAGGCGTGGTTGCCGCATCACGTCAAACCACGACACCCCCGCGTCGAAACACGGCGTGCCGAAGTATCTCACCTCTCGGGGCGGAGCAGTCGCGCGGTGAAGGTACCTTCGGGGAAGGCCCGCCCCGGCGAGTACGTGCTGGCGTCCAGGTCGCGGTAGAGATAGACGTGGCCCCTGGCGATGCGGAAGTCGAACTGCAGCGACCGCACCAGGGCCATCAACTGGCGGAACTGGGCATCGGTCGGGCGGCGCAGAGAGAAGTCGCCCACGAGGCAGACCGAGATGCTGGTTTCGCTCAGGTCGCTGTTTGGACCGAGAATGTGCAGGCTGTTGCCCTGCCTGCGCCACAGTCCGGTGGCCTGGACCTCGTAGCCCGTGCCCTCGGCGTCAGGGGCGATGACGAAGTGGCACAATCGGGCGATATCCGGTCCCTCGGCGCCCGTGGCGTGGACGACGACCTCGGTCCACTTGACCAGCGGGGCGTCGGTGTCGCGAACGATCTTCATCGGGTCGACGTCGGAGGCGGCGATCAGGCTGCGGATCTTGGGAATGATCGGATCGGTTTCGAGGAGCATGAGAACAATAGTCCCCACCGTCAGCGCGGCCAGAAGGACCGCGAGTGTGTTGATCATCCTTGATCCGGTCACGCCGTGTATCCGTACATGCAAGCCAAGCGGCAACTTCCCTGTCGCCGTCAAGAGGGAAGTATATGTCTGCTATCGACACGCCACAAGGAATTGCATAAAGGTTTTGTGAGAAAACCTTGTCGTTCGTTCCACGTTTAACGGGCGAGCTTGCTCGCCGCGTTCCTCGTTCGATCCACGCAGCGTGTTCTCTGCCTGTCGACGTCGCAAGCGACGCCGCACGCGGAGCAAGCTCCGCCGCTAAACGTGGAAGGAACGACAGGATGCTACTCCTCCTCGGGCTCCGCCAGGCCCATCTCGACCAGGGCGCGGCGGGCGGCGGACTGTTCGGCTTCCTTCTTGTTCGTGCCCCACGCGCTGGGGAAATGCTTGTGCCCGACGACGACGGCAATCTCGAAACACTTGCTGTGGTCCGGGCCCTTCTCGTCGAGCAACTGGTACTCCGGCGTGGCGCCCCATTTCCGCTGGGCGACCTGCTGGAGCATGGACTTGAAGTTGGCCTTGTGCTCGTCTTCGATAGCGGCGGCGATCCGGGGGCGGACCATTCTCAGGACGTACTCCTGGGCCGGGGCAAATCCGCCGTCGCAGAAGATCGCCCCCACGACGGACTCAAAGACCGCCGCCGCCACCGACCGCGGGAGCCCCTGGCCTCCGGGCATGCCCTTGCCCAGCGACAGCAGATCGCTCAGACCGCTCTCCTCGGAGATTCGGGCGCAGACTTGGCGCGACACGACCAGCGACTTGATCTTCGTCATCTCCCCCTCGAGCAGGTCGGCGTTGGCCTGGAACAACTCGTTGCAGACCACCATGCCGAGTACCGCATCGCCCAGGAACTCCAGCCGCTCGTTGCTGTCGAGCCTGTTGGCCGCCGTCGACGCGTGCCTCAGCGCCTGGGCGAGCAGCCGCCGATCACTAAACTCGTACTGGAGCACGTCCTGACACTTGTCCAAAGCGGCCTCGTCCACGAGTCGTTCCTTCGCACTACCGATATCGATTTCCGATTGCAGATTGTAGATTCGGAATCGCAAATCTACAATGAAAAGGCAGGGAATGGTTCTTCTAGACGGAGAATTGACGGTCGCATTATGGATGCTGACGAGAGAATCAGGCAGGCGGACCTGGCGGGACTGGAGATCATCCACTACCCCGATCCGAGACTGACCACCGTGGCGGCGCCGCTGGGTGAGGTCAACGGGACAGTTACGGCCCTGGTCGACCGCATGTTCGAACTGATGTTCGAGGGCAACGGCGTGGGGCTGGCCGCTCCGCAGGTGGGCCTGGCGGTCCGGCTGTTTGTTACCTCGCCCACGTTCGATCCCGCCGACCGGCGCGTCTACATCAACCCGCAGATCATCTCGGCCGAAGGCGCGGTCGAGAGCGAAGAGGGGTGCTTGTCCGTTCCGGGAATCAACTGCAAGATCAAGCGGTCTGCCGTCGTCACCGTGCGGGCGCTGGGCCTGGACGGAGAGACGTTCGAGGAAACGGCTGACGACCTGGCCGCCCGGGTGATCCAGCACGAAAACGACCATCTCGACGGACTGACCATCGTCAGCCGTATGGGCACGGTAGCCCGAATGACCAACCGCCGTCAGTTGAAGGAACTCGAGACCGAGTTCAAGGAACGGTAACCCGTCGCACGGGCATCGGGGCGACGGGACAGGTGTTTGAATTCAGGGAGAACTGCGATGAAGCTCGCCGCCGGCACGGTCCTTGTTCTGGCTGTCCTCTACACGCCCGCCCTGTCGGCCGCGCAGGACACCGACGGGGAGAACTTCCCGCGGATGGAGAAGTACCTCCGCGCGGGCAAGATTCGCGAATACGTCGCGGACGCCACCGCCTTCGTCCAGGCCAATCCCAAGAGTCCCTATGCTCCCCGCGTGGTGTTCGATCTGCACATACTGGCGGGCCTCCAGGGCGATGCCGACAAGGTCAACGCCACCCGGATCGCCCTCGTGCTGCACTATTCGGACAGTGCGTACGGCCTGCACCTTTTCAAGGCCTTCAAAGACGCCGAGGCCTACCGCAAGTTCCTCCTCGGCGCGCTGGATGCGTGGCTCGACGACATGAATGACACGAAGGCTCGGAGCCTCGCACGCGGGATCCGGCGCGGCGCGGGGCGGTTCAAGGACGACTTCCTCAAGGACAACACGTTTCTGCTCAAGTGCATCCTGCTGGCCCGGCAGGTCGGCGATGCGGAGATGGAACAGGCCCTCGCCCGGAGGCTTCGCGCCGTCCTGAAGGCCGACACCGAAGGCAAGCAGGCCAAACTGGCCAAGGTCGTCGCGGTGTGCCTCGCCCCGGACGCCGCTGCCGCCGACCGGGTGGCCCGGCTCGATGCGATGACCGACAACGGCCACGCCCATGCGTTCAAGCGGTACTTCCTCTCACGCCTGAGCCCCGCCGAACAACGCATGCCGACCATGATCCGAATAGCCGCCTGCTCCGACTGGGCCGCCGGGCGATTCGACAAGGCCCTGGCGAAGATCGCGTCCCTGCCCGAAAAGCACGTCGACGTGCAGGTGCTGTTCTGGAAGGCTTCGTGCCTCTTCGCCGAAGGCAGGCGTGCCGAAGCGCGACAGGCGTTGGCTGACGTATCCAAGTACCCTGTCGGCCCATGGCGCACCACAGCCGAGCAGTATGCCGCCTGCCTCAAGACCTACGACGAGAACCTGCAGGCGAACGTAACGACGATCCTGGCCGTCCTGGCCCGGTTTCGCGAGAAGACCGAGGTCCTTGAATGCGAGGCCGAAGTGCTGGACGAGGATTCGGCGCCGCTGTTCCGCGCATACATCGCCGCCGTGCCGGCGGATAACGTCCTCGAGATCATGCTCCTGAAGAAGGGCAAGCTGATCGTCGCTTACAGAACGGACGCCAAGGGTACGCGCCTCTACGCCGGCAGCAGCGAGAGCATCCTCCTGTTCCCGGGCACGGCCGTCGTGCCGACGTTCCAGTCCAGCCTGACTCGCGGCGATGACGGGAAGTTCCACTTCACGATGGGCATGGGATTGTCCGGTTCGCTGCAGCAGTCCGCCAAGGCCAGCGAGGGGCTCTGGAACTCCCCGTTCCTTACCACCCGAACGGGGCTGCTGGCCTTCCTGGGCTACGCAGCCAAGCGACACGGTTCGATGCCCATCTCGGTGACCAAGGCCGACGGCGGGACGATCCTGACGTGGGGATCGTTCGACAAGGAGATCTCTCGGATTCACTTCCACGTCAATGCCGACAATGTCCTGACCGACATCCGCGCCGAGGGTTTCCGCATCAGCAAGCTTCGCTACGGCGCCAGGTCGGCAATCAAACTGGCCGGTCCGAAATGGCCCGACCTGAAGGTCCGTCGCGCCGGCAAGGACGAGATCCCGCTGGCCGTCTTCGGGCAGATGTTCGGCCAACTCATGCAGGCCTTCGCCGAACTGAACGACTAGCGGGTGCCGTAGCTTGACGCGAAGCGGCCTGAGGCGTTATCTCGCGGCCGACACCCTTGAGGGTGTTTGGGCGCATTGAGGGCGGCCAGGGGTCTCCAAACGCGTCAGGTTAGCGGTAGGGCGTGCAACGTGTCTGCACGCGGAATGGACACGCCGCTCGTCCCGCGTGCAACGAGTTGCACGCCCTACGTCCGCGTCTACTTCTGCAACGGCTTGGGAAGGTCGCCGCCGGTCATGTAGCGCCCGGCGCTCAGCCTGTCGCCCAGTTCGACGGCCCAGTAGTGCGTGCCGAATTTCAGCAGAAGCCTGCCCGTGCTGAAGACCGTGGGCTTCTTCGGATGGCGCATTCGGCGATTATCGACCATCACGATCACGCCGCCGGCGAGGCGGTCGCCCGAGCGATACGCCTTCATGGCCTTGGTGCGTTCGTCGCGAATGGTGACGGTGGACTTCCCGCCGAACTGCATCGCCGAGACCAGACTCAACTGCTCGCCCCCGACGGGCTTGGGCTTGGGCTTGGGTTTCGGTTTCGGCTTGGGTTTGGGCTTCGGCGCAGTCGGGGCGACCGCCTGGAATACGTTCCGTTTGACGACGGGGTCGTAGGTCTTTCGCTCGGGGGCATCGAGTTTCGCCCCCGGCATTCTGGCGTCGGGGGCCGGGAAGGGCAGGGCCTCGGCCGCGTCATGGTCGAGCGCGAGCGTTTCGTATCTCAGCGAGACGCCCACGCTGTTGTCGGCCTGGTCGGCACGGAGGGAGAGGGCGGCCATCCGCTGCAGATACGGCGCGCGAGACACCAGGAACAGCAGGTCGACCACGTCCGACAGCTTGCCCCGCGCGCGGAGCGTCCAGCCGACGACGCGATAGGCCCCGCGCTGCTGCGCCCCGTCCAGCGGCTTGAGCTGAAACTCGCTCTGCGTGTTGACGCCGCTGCGGCGGGCGGCGTCGGTCAGGTGGGCCTGGGCCTTGCTCGAGACGTCGGACGCCTCGGCGGCGAATGTTACCGCAGCCAGGGCGCCAAGGCGCGTCTTGAGGGTTTCCCCCTCGGCGGCCTGGTCCCTCAGGCCCTGAACGTCTTTCCGCAGGCCCTCGGCTTGGTGACGCAGGGCCGCGATCTGTTCGGGAATGGGCGCCAGCGCGGTCTTCGGCGGTGGTGCAGCCCCGGGCCGACTTGTCGTCTTGACCGCCGGTGCAGGCGCAAGTGGGGCGTCGTCCCGCCTGGCTGCCGCGGCCGGCGGGGTGGTGATGTCCAACGATGCCGCATGGGCGTACTTCACCGCCAGCGCGTCGCTCATCGAACGGATCGGACCGGGTCTGACCGTGTAGCCGGCGCCGGCCAGGCCCGTCGAGAACTGCTCGATCACGTCGGTTGACCGTGAGCGAAGAGACAGGCGTATCGTATCGGCGCCGGAGGTGGTCAGAGAAACGAGGAAGGCGTCGGCGGCGGGGGGAAACGCGGCGCTGAGCTTGGCCAGGTGATCCAGCCAGTCCGTGCCTCCGGCGGCCCAGGCCTCGATGGCCCCGACGCGGCTGCGCATCGCACCGATACGCTTCACGTCGGCCTCGAGCGCCTCGCGAGTGGCAAGGAGGTCTTTGACCGTCTGGGTGGCCTCGGCGAGTTTGCGTCGGGCCAGTTCCTTCGCGGCGGCCTCAGCCCGGCGAGCCTCGGCCAGACGCGCTGCCTCGGCCTCGCTCGGCCCCGTGTCCTCGGGTGCGCCGTCGGAACAACCGACAAGCGCGATCCCCAGAAGCGTCATCGCAAGGAGCCATTTTGTTCTCATGAGAATCTCCTGCAGCGGGCGCAAGGACATCACGTGGCGACCGCAAAGCCGCGCCGATACCTCATTCGTCGGACATTGCGTGTCAATCGCTTAACTGTATGCATCCCGTGACGCGTGCCGTGGCTTGACGCGAAGCGGCAACCACGTGGAGGCGCGATAGTGTGCGACCCTCTTGGGCCTGTTGCCCAAAGCCTTTCCTGGGCGACCATGGTATAACCCGGGCAATGGGATGAAGAGGCATTTGCTCAGCGTGACCGGGGCAGGTTGGACGCGGCGTCAGACGAGATGTGGCGGCAGTTGCAGGGAATTCTCAAGCCGGAAGACGGCTCCTGACGGGCGAGCCGTCGTACATGCCCTTCCCTCTCGTTCGGTAGCCATGCCGATTCAACCCGAGAACACGCCCCCTACGGACCCGCAGTCGAGCCGGTCCATTGAAAAAGCCCCACCGGGCGAACCGGTGGGGCTTGGTGTGTCTGAAGATCGTGGATCGAGCTACCGCTTCCGCGTTCGTCGCAGCCCCAGCAGGCCAACGGCGGCCAGGGCGAGGGTGGTCGGTTCGGGAACCTCGGTGGCCAGCCGAACTTCGCCCAGACCGTAACGGTCGCCGCCACCAGTGATACCGGGTTGACCCAAGTAGTTGTTGTCAATGCGAACAGCGACATACTGAGCTGTTTGCGACGAGCCGAAACTAAAGAACTGGGCATAGTTGGCAGAAGCAACATTACCGGGAATATCGTCCATCGTACCGGACAGGTCTGCCGTTTCTGTGCCAAAATCAAATGAGTTCCCTTCAGCGTTTGTGTGCAGGATTACGCGAAAATCACGGGTATGATTTCCATGATCGGTGGTGAGGGGTCCACCGTTGTTGCCATACTGCCACAGGATAATCGATCCCACCGCAGTGTCCGCTCCAAGATCAAAGACAAACTCTGGATTTCCTGATCCCGTCCCGCGCGTCCATGACTCAGCGTGACCGTCGCCGCTTAGTTCGGCGACCGTGTTCATCGTGTTGGCCAAAGACTCACCGGTATTCAGGGCAACGCCAGTCCCGGCAGGCCGTTGAAGGCTGGCGGCGGCGAAACCGGCATTGTCATCCAACAAATACAAGTGGCTTGAGCCGGCATCGCCGGTGATGTCAGTGGTCACCGATGATGGTTTGATGATGGCAGCGGAAGCCATGCCAACGTGGACGACTGCGATTGCAACGATTGCACAAATGATGGTTCGCTGTTTCATTTGATTTCCTCCTGACTGATAGGAGATCTGATTCCGCGTGACGGTGCGTCGGTGGCCCCTTCGACCTTGCTCGCTTCGACAGGCTCAGGGTCTGACGACAGGGTAAACCGAGGGTGAGGCGTTTGGACAAAGGCCGAGCATTCGATGCTCGCGTAATCCTCTGTGCCCGTGGCTCTCAGCACGTGACCCATCCGTTTGGCTCGCCTCGCGAATCTGTTGACGCCCAGGGAACATCCCTGAGCCGACTCGAAGGTAACCTACCACACTAGCCCGGCCGGGTCAAGGGCCAACCTGAAGAAAAACGACGCCGTTCGGTTCAGCCATTGGGTCGTTGTCTTGCCCGCAGTCGAGCCGGTCCATTGAAAAAGCCCCACCGGGCGAACCGGCGGGGCTTGGTATGCGTGCTGATTCCGGATCGGATTACCGTCTTCGCCTTCGCAGCAGCCCCAGCAGGCCGACCGCGGCCAGGGCGAGGGTGGCCGGTTCAGGCGTTGGCGTGCCGATCACATCGACCTCACGCCAGACGTTCCCGTTGCCTATCGTCGAGTGATCGAGACGAAGGGCATCGACTCCCGTTCCGATGAGCCCGCCGCCGTTATCGAACAGATGAGACTCTGCGAAGATGCCACTGACGACCCCAGTGCTCACCGGCCCGCCGGTGATGGTCACCGACGTCCATGACGGATCGCCCACGAAGCTGATTTCCAATGCGTACTGGTGTCCCGCCCGGTTATCGTTCCATCCCGAATAGACGTCGATCTGCTGGATGTCGTACCCCAGCGTGTTCGTGCTGACATCGAGGAAGTACTCGAGCGCGTCCCCGCTGATAATCCCGCTATGCACATTGGCCCCCCAGTTACCCTGGCTCACGTCACCGTCGACGTCCCAGTCGGTCGGGGCGTTGTCATTTCCGGCGCCTTTCGAGGCCAGAGACATCTGCAGCAGGTCCGTCGTCGACGCTGTCGGCTCGGTGGTGCTCGTTGAGGTGGTGTAAACGATCGCGGCCTGTGCGGTCGTGCCCACCAGGCCCAGTGCCAGTAGTGTGACAATCATGGTTCGCATCTTGAAACTCCTGCGGTGATGGAGAAGCCGCCAAAGCTCACCCATCTGCAACGATTCCTCGTAACCGTTCAGGCGAAGTGTCCGGCCGGTCTTTGTTCCTCACTCGGCTGCAAAAGGCATCCACTCTACCTCGCCAGGCTCTGTTGGTCCCGGTGACCAACTCTTATCAGAAACCTTACCACACGCCCCCGTCCAGGTCAAGAGCGTTTTCTTTGAAAGAGCACCTTCGTTCGGTTCGGTCACCGGCTTGACATCTTGTCCGCGTACTCCGCCGCCGCCGAGAAACGGTCCGCCGCTGCGGATGGTCGTATGCCGTTCCGCATCTTCCCGTTCGCCAGTGGCGGAAGTACCTCGGATGCATCAGGAAGACCGGTCACCGAGCGTCAGAGAACCGGTCACCGCTTTGGGCGTCGAGACAAAGAAAAAGCCTCCAAGCTCTCGTTCTTGAAGGCCTTATCTCACTACGCCCGACAGGATTCGAACCTGCAACTTCTTGCTCCGGAGAGAACCCAGCGGTCACTTTCATACCTGCAACTTGTGCTGATAACACCTTCTTTTCACGGATGTTATGAGAAGACAAGAGGCGAAAGCTGAGTGTCCAATTGTTGTACAGTTTGGAACCGTTTGGAACGAAAACCGGTCACCAAACCGGTCACCGATCAAGGGCTGTTTTTCTTCTTGGCGACCCATGTGAAGTACAATCTTCTCTTGCCCCGAGCCAACTGGCTGATGTAGGATTTCTGAGAACGCCCCACGACGGTTAGCGTTGAGAGAACTCCGACGGTGCCTGTCCTCGACAGGTTCCGCAGGCGTTTTCACGGGTTTTCGGCAAATGGGTGCCGAGAGTATGACTCCGAGAAGAAGCATCAGCCCCAAACATCAGAGAATCATCGATCTCCTGACCGCCGAGGATCTGACGGTCCGTCAGGCCGCTGAACGGCTCGGCATGTCAACCAGTTCAGTCTACTACGCCTGTAACAAGTACAAGCTCAAGTACCGTAATGCTCCCAGCAGGAATCGGATTCCGGAGTTGGTGGATCGAGAATGGTTGTATCAGAAGGTTGCGGTCGAGGGGCTGAACTACAAGGAGATTGGGGATCTGATGGGTTGCTCTCGCCAGTACGTCCACCAGAAGGTCAACGAGTTCGGCATGCCGTTCCGCATCTTCCCGTTCGCCAGTGGCGGAAGTACCTCGGATGCATCAGGAAGACCGGTCACCGAGCGTCAGAGAACCGGTCACCGCTTTGGGCGTCGAGACAAAGAAAAAGCCTCCAAGCTCTCGTTCTTGAAGGCCTTATCTCACTACGCCCGACAGGATTCGAACCTGCAACTTCTTGCTCCGGAGGCAAGCACTCTATCCATTGAGCTACGGGCGCTTTCGATTGCGGAATTCGGATTGCGGATTGCGGATTTGCGCCGCGCGGGCAATCCATGTCCCACGGGAGGCATTGTCGCGGGCGAGAGAGGCAGTGTCAAGAGGAATCGGGACAGGGTGAATGTCGGGCGTTGCTTTCCTGTGCGCGCCAGGGCGGAGCCGCGGCGTATCGCCGCGGTGCCGTTTGTCCTACGTATGAATACCGTGCTCGAAGGCAACGGCACGGCGGCGATACGCCGCGGCTTCGCCCTGTGACGCGACGGACGTTCGACCTTCGACCTTGGACTTTCGACCTGCCTGTCCAAGCAGACTGGAAAACGCCGATGCCTTGCCGTAGGGTATGTCGCGCCGGAGAGAGGGCGGGCAGCGCGGCGACGATAGGACTGAGCGGGCGGAACAGATAAGGAACGGACAGATGGTGCAGTTGTTCTGGAAGAACGCGACGAGCAAGGTTGTGGGCGATCAGCACGGGATTACGCGGGCGGACCTGGCGGGCATTGACCCGCTGATCCGCCAGGCCCACGCCAAGGTGCGGTCGCAGATCGCCGCCGGGCTGCTCGGTTACGCGGCCCTGCCGGACAACACCGACTATCGAGCGCAGGTCCAGGCGCTGGTGGCGCGGTATAAAGGCAACACCACGGACATGCTGGTGCTCGGCATCGGGGGCAGCGCGCTGGGCAACGTCGCGCTGCAGGCGGCGCTGAAGCCGGCCACGTACAACCTGCTGACCGAGCGCAAGCGCGGCGGGCCTCGCCTGTTCGTGCTCGACAACGTCGATCCGGCGCTGGTCAACGACACGCTGAAGCTCATCGGGCGGCGGGCCAAGACGCTCCTGGTCAACGTGATCTCCAAGAGCGGCGAGACGGCCGAGACCGCCAGCCAGTTCATGATCGTCCGCGAACTGCTCCGCAAGAAGCTCGGGGCGGCCTTCGCACAGCGGATCGTCGCGACGACGGACATGGCCAAGGGCACGCTTCACGAGATCGCCCAGGCCGACGGCTACGCCATGCTCCCCGTGCCCGACGACGTCGGCGGGCGGTTCAGCGTCCTGACGCCCGTGGGACTGTTCAGCGCCGCGATGTGCGGGATCGACATCGACGCGATCCTCGCCGGGGCGGCCTCGATGGCCCGGCGGTGTGCGGAGGTCAGTTGGCAGGACAATCCGGCGACGATGCTCGCGGTGATCAAGTACCTCGCGTACGTGGCCAAGGGCAAGCCGATGCACGTGATGATGCCGTATTCCAACCGCCTGTACATGCTCGCCGACTGGTATCGTCAACTGTGGGCCGAGTCGCTGGGCAAGGCGGCCACGCGCGACGGGCAGGAGGTCCACACCGGCCCGACGCCGATCAAGGCCCTGGGGGCGACCGACCAGCACAGCCAGGTCCAACTGTACCGCGAGGGGCCCAACGACAAGCTGACGGCCTTCCTCGAGGTCAAGAAGCACCCCGCCGACGTCCGCGTGCCCGACGCGTTCGGCGACCGTGCGGGGCTGTCATACCTCCGCGGAACGAAGCTGAGCAAGCTCCTGAACGCCGAGAAGATCGCCACCGAGTACGCGATGGCTGTCTCGCAGCGGCCGACCGTGACGCTGAAATTCGACGCGATCACGCCCGAGTCGGTGGGCGAATTCATCTTCCTCTACGAGTACACCACCTCGCTGATGGGCGAGATGCTCAACATCAACGCGTACGATCAGCCGGCGGTGGAACTCGGCAAGAAGGCGACGTTCGCCCTGATGGGCCGCGAAGGCTACGCCGACATGGCCCAGCAGATCAAACCGTTCACGCGGGCGTCCAAGCGGCACCTGGTGTGATGTCTCCCGACGTGCGTCGGGAGAGTCGAAGGTCAAAGGTCGAAGGTTCACAGGGCCGGTGCCGTGGGCTGCGGAGCGCGGCGGAGCAACCACGCGGAGCCCTGCCACATGCCGCGTG
>CAZVEV010000003.1:0-60243 GCA_964625865.1 uncultured Planctomycetaceae bacterium
CACCACTGACGAGTCCAACCACTACATCGAGGTCGAGGTCTACGGCAAGCCCGTGAAATGACCCGTTCGATACTCGTAGCTGTCGCGTTACTGGCGGTCACCGCAGCGGCGTCGCTGCTGCGGCTGACCGATCTCGAGGCGCTTGTCGATCCCGACAAGCGCCTCGCGCGCGTTAACCTGACGACGCGCGTGATGCACACCGACGAAGCCGTCCACGCCATCAAGTTCCGCGGCCTGCTGGAAGAGGGCAAGTGGACGTACGATCCCTTCGAGTACCACGGACCGGCGCTGCCCTACCTGACCTTGCCCATCGCCCGGGCAGGCGGAGCCGAGACGCTCGTCGAGATCAGCGAGACGCACCTGCGGCTGCTGCCGGCGATCTTCGGCATTGGCCTGGTGGCGGCGGCGTGGCTGCTCCGGCGCGATCTGGGCCCGGTCGCGCTGATCGCCGCGGCCGTCCTGACGTGCATCTCGCCGGCGATGGTCTTCTACAGCCGCTACTACATCCAGGAGATGCTCCTGGTGTTCTTCACGTTCGTCGGCGCTGCGGCGATGTGGCGGGCATATCGCGTGCCCGCCGGGCCTCGACAGCGGGCGCGCCGCGTCGCGTGGCTGGTCCTGGCGGGGGTCTGCACGGGCATGATGCACGCATCCAAGGAGACGTTCGTCCTGGCCGGCTTCGCCGCGACGGTCGCGCTTGTCGCGGTATGGCTGTGGCATCGCAGACGCGCCGGCGTCGGTGACGGTGAGGCGACGGTCAGCCCCAGGGCCCTCTTGATAGCCGTTGCGATCATGCTGGTCGCTGCCGTTGCGATCTCGGCCCTGTTCCATTCGTCGTTCTTCACGAACCCGCGCGGTGTGGTCCATTCCGTCACAACCTACCAGCACTACTTCAACCGTGCCCCGGGCGAAGGGGCGGGGGGCAACCACGAGTACCCGTGGTACGAGTATCTGCACCGTTTGGCGTGGTGGCAGGAGGATGGCGGGGCGGTCTGGACGGAAGCGGCCATCGTGGTGTTGGCCCTGTTCGGCGGGTATGCGGCGGCGGCGGGCAGGTGGCTGGGCAAGACGCATCTCGCCGTCGCGCGGTTCCTGGTCGTCTACACGCTCGTGCTGACCATCGTCTACGCCCTGATCCCGTACAAGACGCCCTGGTGCATGCTCGGCTTCCTGCACGGGATGATCCTGCTGGCCGGCATCGGCGCTGCGGCGGCACTGCGGGCGGCGCCGTGCGTCTACTCCAGGGCGATGATCGCCCTCGTGCTCGTCGCGGCGGCGGGGCATTTGGGGTACCAGGCCTGGCGCGGCAGCGGACCGGCCGGCGAGGATCCCACGAACCCCTACGTCTACGCCCACACCACGTCGGATGCGATAACGCTGGCCGACCAGATCCGCAAGATCGCACGCGCCGGCGAAGAGGGCATCGCTACGCCCATCCACGTGATCTGTCCGGACGGCGACGTGTGGCCCCTGCCGTGGTATCTCCGCGACATGCCGCGCGTGGGCTATCCCAGGGCCGTCCCGACCGGCGCCGAGGCCCTGGCGCCCATCGTTGTGACCAAGCCGCAGATCGAGGCGGCGCTGATGTATCGAATCTACGACGTGCCCCCGCCCGGCCAGCGCCACGCGTATGTCCCCTTGCCGCCCCCGCCGGACGACCCGGGCGGCCAGGAACACAACTGGAACTGGTATCCCATGCTGCGTCCCAACGTGCCCCTGCGCGGTTTCGTGATGCACGACCTGTGGCAAGCGTACGCCGAAACCCTCGCCCCGCCGCCCGAGATCGACCCGTAGGGCGTGCAACTCGTTGCACGTGGGTGACCGATTGCGTGCTCATTCCGCGTGCAACAAGACTGCACGCCCTGCCTCCCGTTGGTCGATAACATCGCCATGCTGGACCTGGTCCTGAACGAGTCACACCTCCCAGAGGCGGTACGTCCCGCCCTGGAGCAGTGCCGCCACCGCCTCTTCATCGCCACCGCCGACGTCAAGGACCTCCACGTGCCTCCCGACGACCGGCGCGGCGGGGCCCGGAGCATCATCGACCACCTGGCCGACCTGTCGGATCGTGACGTGGAGATCAGCCTGCTCCACAGCGGCGTGCCGACAGCCCCCGTGCTGGCCCGCCTGAAGGCAAGCTGCCCGCCCACGCTGACGATGCGACGCTGCCCGCGAATGCACGCCAAGGCGATCATCGCTGACGGCACGTGGATGTACCTGGGATCGGCCAATCTCACCGGGGCGGGCCTCGGCGCCAAGAGCCGGCGCCGGCGCAACTTTGAGGCCGGCATCGTGACCGACGATCCGCACCTGATCGACCCGGTGGCCGACATGCTTCACGAGGTATTCACGGGCGAGCGCTGCGCCGACTGCGGCCGAACAGCCCATTGTCCGGTCCCCCTGGAAGAGCCTCACCTGTAAGCGTCTGGCCCCCTCGTCCCGATTCGATCTCAGTCCTCTTCTTTCAGGGCCCGTTGGATCTCGCGCAACTCGCTGAACAGACGCGGGATAAGCCTGGCCGGGTGCAGGCGCGAGTCCGGATCGCTGTGCCACTCGACGGGGAACTCCCCGATCCGCCAGCCGGCCCGCACGGCGCGGAGCACGGTTTCGATGTCGAACAGGAACCCGTTGCAGACGCAGCGGCTGTACAGTTCGCGCCCGATCGGGCCCTTGTACATCTTGAACCCGCACTGCGTGTCGCTGAGGGACCTCGGCGTGCCCGACAGCCAGGGCATGACCCAGCGGAACACTCGCGTAAGTGCACGCCTATACAGGCTCTTGCGCCGCGTAATGACGCTGTCGGGCAGGGCCCGCGACCCGTGGGCGATATCGCAGCGGTCCTCGCGGAGCATCGCAAGGCCACGCAGGGCGTTGTCAAAGGGAATGCAGCGCCCCGCATCGGCGAACATGATCACGTCCCCGCGGGTCTGAACCATGCCCGTCCGCACGGCATGGCCCTTGCCCTGATTGACTTCGCAGCGAATGACGCGTTTCTCGACGCCGTCCGGCACGGCCGCCGCTTCGGCCAGGTCGGCCGAGTTGTCGCTGCTGCCGTCGTCTACTACCAGGATTTCCCCGCTGAGCCCTTCGGCGGCAAGGAACGCCCCCGCGGCTTCGACGTCCGCGGCGATTTTCCGTGCTTCGTTAAACTCAGGAATAACGATCGATAGATCCATCTGAATACTATAACACCGCCGCCGGCCGAACGTGCCATAGGAACTGACGCCCAAATAAGTTCTTGGCGGACAGCGACCGAGGCGGTATAATAATACCAGTTATATAGCTCACAACTGAAACAGCGATGGACCGCTCAGATAGACTTGCTCTACGGGAAGGAGGAGCGGATTATGCGCTCTTTGGCATTTGTCGCTGTACTGGCGGTAGGATTGTCGGCATTCAACGCGGGGGCGGCCGTGCTGTACAACGGCTCGGACGGCGGAACGCCTGAAGATCAGGGGTGGCTCTACACGGACCTCTCCGGCGGCCTGGCGATCCACGGCGCTACCGGCGGAGTCACAACGCTGAACACGACGGCGCTCAACGGCATCTACGCCGGCTATTCGCAAGTTGCCATCATGGACAGGACAACCGGTTTCACTGTGCGATTCACCGTCCAGATCCAGAGCGAGGGCCATTCCGGAAGCGACGACCGGGCGGGCTTCAGCGTCATTGTCCTCAGCGCCGACAGCAAGGGGCTGGAACTGGCGTTCTGGGAAGACGAGATCTGGCCTCAGGACGACGGCGTGCCGCTGTTCACGCACGGGACGGGGGCGGCCTACAACACCACGGCCGCTCTGACGCAGTACGATCTGGCCATCATGGGCTCGACGTACCAGGTCTTCGCGGGCGGCTCGCCGCTGTTTTCCGGCACGGTGGCCGACTATTCGGATTTCGGTACTCCGTACGATGAGATCAACGCCTTGTTCTTCGGCGATGACACGTCGTCGGCCCAGGCCGAGGTCGACATCACGTGGATCGAGGTGCTGGACTACGCCGTCCCCGAGCCCGGGGCCGCGGCGCTGCTGGCGCTCGGTGCGATGGTGCTCATGTTCCGTCGCCGGCGCGGGGGCTCGCGCCGGCGGAGGCGGCAGGAAGAGGAGGAGGAGGCCCGCGAGCATCCCCCCGCGCCCGCGCAATCGCAGCCGGAAGGCGCGTAGGGTCAGTCCGCCGGCCCGCGCCGGGTCAACTCGGTCGGCTTACCCTCCCAGCCACCACCACAGGGTGAACCCGACGAGGTGGCACAGGGCGATGAAGAGTCCGACCAGCAGGCGCGCGTGCCTGACCCCCGTGCCGACCGCCCCGCCCGGATACCACGGGCGCGACGTGAAGAAACGCCCCTGGCGGAACGTCAGGCGCATCCGCGCGTTGATGCCCCATCCGGACCCCTCGAGCAGCGCGCTGAGGTCGCGACGGCGCAGCTTGATGATCGCCACGATCGTCGTCGGGAGCATGACCAGCATGACCGCGGCGGCCAGGCCGATCAGGATCTTGTACGTCTCGACGCCCGCAAGCGTCTTGGTGATATACGCCGCCGCCGACGTCAGGGCCGCAATGGCCACCGAGCCGCCCATCAGCAGCCCGCCGGCCAGCAGGCCGCTGGACGTGCTCTCAGCGGGCTTGGCGGCCGGTTGGGCCTCAGCCGGTCGGCTGACCATGGCGTCGGCCTCGCTGTCGAGGGTCTTCTCGGCCTTCGTCGTAAAGGCCTCGATCTTGCCCGTCAGCAGGCGGCCCAGTCGCTTGAACGGTGAGACGATCGCCTCGGATATGCTGATCGGATTGTCGATGATCCGGACGACCCGCGCGTCGGACTCGGCCCCGTCAACCGTGCGGAACATCCCGCGCTTGCCCACGCACAGGTTGCCCAGCCCGCCCGAGGTCACCGGGACGGCCAACTCGTACGTCGCGGCGTCGGCGGGGCAGACCTCGACGTAGAGCACGCACATGTTGCCGGTGGCGGCGACCTTCGCGTGGCGGGCCCGGTCGACGCACAGCAGGCAGAAGTCGAAGTGTCTCCCGTCCATGATCAGCGTGCCCATCTCGAACATCGCCCGTCGGGTCGGATCGTACAGGTGCGGGAAGCTGACGAAGTTATTGGCCAGCGCCGTCAGGTGCGCCTGGTAGAGCAGGAGCTTCTGGGTCAGGCGGATATTGCCCAGCACGAACGCGGTCTGCGTGCTGGCGGCGATCAACTGCTCCACCGCGTCGCGGAAGCGCGGGTCCAGGTAGCGGGCGAGGGCCTCGTTGTCCATGTCCTCGACGTCCTGGCCGGCCTTGGCGGCGATCCACTTGTCGTGCACGTCGAAGAAGCGCTCGACCTTGCGCCACGCCTTCTCCGTCAGCGCCGCCGCCTCGCGCCCCAGCGCCGGCTCGACGACTTCCGTGCGCAACCGCGCCAACTGCGCGAAGTAAAACGGGTTGACCGGGTCCTCGAAGGCCAGCACCTGGTCCGCACGCGGCTTGGCCAGCGGCGCCGCGGCCATGAACGCGCGAATCGCCTCCGGGTCCGACAGGTCGATCGCCTGGAGGTCCGCATCGCTGACGGCCACCCGCTCGGCCGCCCGGGCGTCAAACGCCGCCGCCTTGCATTGGGCGAAGTACTGCTCGATCTTGTCACGCAGCGAGACGTACAGGTCATAGGCCTCGCACGTCCGCTCGCCCAGCGGCATGATGTCGGAGGTGGTCTGGCCGGCGGGGATCGTGCGCTGGTCCTGCCAGTCCAGGTATGCCTGGGCCTGGACGAGGAAGTCGTTCATCTCCTCGCGGTCGATGCCCACCTTCCCGCTGGGATGCTCGGCCCCGCCCACGCAGGCGATCACGTCGGCGATGAAGCGGGCCACCTCGTCGTCGTCGGCCGCCTCGGGCAGCACCACGCCGGCTTCGCTTACCGGGTTCTGCTCGACGAGCGCCTTGACCTGGTGGACCTGGTCTATCGTCACCTCGCCCGCCTCGGCGCAGTCCAACTGCTGGAGGATCATGGCCGCCGAGTCATAGATCTGCCTGCCGGTCTCGCTGTCGGTGTTGATCGCGTCGAGGGCCAACGACTCGCTCGCCTCGGCCAGCCCCGACGTGTCTTGCAGGTGTGCCAGCAGCCACGCCACCGCCTCGCGCAGTTCGAAGCACATGATCCGCCCGTTGGAATCGCTGTCGACCATGGCCAGGAAGTCCGCGTCGCAGTTGAGCGAGCCGACCGGCGCGCCCAGGGCCATCCAGTGCGCTTCGTCCAGGTCCACCACCCGCGCCAGGTCGGCAGGCGAGTTGATGCGCAGTTGGCGCGTCCGTCCGAACCGCTTGAACGCCATGTGTCCCGCAATCGGCATGGAAGGCCTCGCAATCTCACAGGTCTGCCGCAACGACGGGGACATCTCCACCGGATGCCCCACGCCCGCGCATGCTACCGGCACCTCTCGGCCGAGTCAATCCCCCGTCGTCCTCGGCCAGACGCCCTGGCACGCACGAGGCCGCGGCCTAAGCGACGATCTGGCGGCCGACGGGGTAAGGGGTGGGTAGAGGCGCCGCAGGCGGCTACGGGGCGGCTAAACGCCCTGGCCGGGATGCCGCCCAACGCCCCGCCCTGGCGCGGTACGGGGCGACGACATCGCCGGCCGGCCGTATGTGCACGCAAAGGGCAAGAAAGATCCAACTTGGCGCTTGACACGGCATTGTTCGGATGTATAATCGTATTCTGAGCCATTTGTCCATTCTGATGGAGACGACAACGATGCGAACCTTGATTGCCACTGCCGCTGTCCTGACCGTCCTTCTATCCGTCGCCGGCGCCCAGGCCGAACTTATCGTCGATCTGGATCCGGTGGATGCCCGATTCGACTCGCTCACGGACAATGATGACGGTGCCGGCGGATATGGTGCGGGCAATCCCTCGGGGGCGGAGAACGCCGCCGGATTGACCTTCAACGTCACCTTCACACCGGCCGCCGGCGACCTGGACTCGACGACCGAGGCGGTCAACCTGATCGAGATCGGCGGCGACGCTAACGGCAGCGGCCTGTACCTGCTCGGCGGCGAGGTCCATTTCATCAGCAAGATGGACGGCAGCAACACCAACGTTCCGGCGGCGTTCAACGACCTCAACTTCGCTTCCGGAAACAACATGATCGGCGCCAAGAGCAGCTTCGGCGCTCTGTCGGCCGGCACGACGTATTCGGTCGCCGTGGTGTTCGACCCCATCGACGCCAGTCCGTCGTTGGAGATCGCCGTCAAGCCCAGCGGCGGGTCCATCACCACCAACAGCTTCACTCCGATCAACGTTGGCGGCAAGACCAACTGGTCGGGCGACGACTCGGCGACCGCTTTACGCGGGAAAAACGGTAGTGTAGACATCGCCAATCTCGGTGGAGCCAATACGGCCGGCACCAGTAATCCCTTCCGCGAGAGAGAGATCAACGACAACGGATTCGAGGGCACGGCCGGACAGGGCCTGTACTGGAGCGCCCACGGCAGCATCATCCCCGAGCCGGCGACGCTCGCCCTGGCCGCGATAGGCCTGCTGGGCCTGCGCCGACGCAGGCGGTAACCCAAGCGCAACGACCCGCCGAGCGGCCGAAAAGACTCAACTTCTCGCTTGACAGGGCGAGATGAAGCAGTATACTAAACGTCGTCAGGACTGTTGCCTGACACGCGGGCCTGTGTGAGTGGTTACCGAGCCAAGAAAGCCGCACACTTCCGTGCTGAGGATGGCATGTACGCATGAGGCATAGGCCAATGGAGAATCTCATCATGAAATCTGGACGACTACTTGTGGCTGTGGCAGTGGCGTGTGTTTTCCTGGCGTCGGGTACGACTGGCGCGGCGGTTATCACCACCAACAACACCGGCTCGAGCCAGCCGATTACGATTCTGGACTGGGACGGTGCGGGGTCGGATGCGGGAGTCTCGGACTCCGGCGGCGGGGGGACGGATAGTGACAGCGGCGACCGCGTGTATGGTAATCTGGGCCGATGGGCGCCTTCTGGCCAGTCGACGACGT
The DNA here is from genome assembly GCA_964625865.1 of uncultured Planctomycetaceae bacterium. Classification (GTDB taxonomy): domain Bacteria; phylum Planctomycetota; class Phycisphaerae; order SM23-33; family SM23-33; genus CAZVEV01. The sequence goes on from CAZVEV010000003.1 coordinate 7,985, forward strand.
ACGCGTTTACGGGTCTTGCCCAGGGCAGCTACCGCATCTTTGCCACGTGGCTGCATGACTGGCCGAGGACCGACGCAAACGGCAGCGTGGCGGCCAACGGGGCGTTCGTGGGCACGTTCGACGGCGTGGACACCGCGACGGACATTGGCGGAATCGACATTTCGCAGGGATTCATCGCACATAAGATCGGCGTTGGGGTCGCTCCCGATCCCAACGGCAGTCCCTTCGAGTACGTCGGCGACGGGACGGTCGGCCCGGCCGACAGCAGCACGCTGACCGTCGTGATTACCTCCAGCGGCGGCAACTTCCGCGCCGACGCCATCGGGATTCAGTTCATCCCCGAGCCGGCGACGCTCGCCCTGGCCGCGATAGGCCTGCTGGGCCTGCGGCCGAAGCGCCGGCGGACGTAAGCGCAACACCGCAACTGCGACGGAAACATCGCGGGATCCCGATGGACATCGGGATCCATGGGGACGCCCCGTTTTTTCTTGGCGCAGGCCGATTCACGGGTGTGAGATTCTTCTTGACGCGACCGTGAGAATCGGGTACAATTGTTATGAATGCAGGCGATTGTCGCCTGCACAAGCTCTTTGTGGCGAGGTGAAGTGAGAGCAGGAGGTCTCGCCTGCGCCGTCTTTGCGCGAGAAGGTACACGCGCGTAACCGAAACACTAGGATTGCTTCAGACAACAGGAGAAACCCATGACCACACGAACGACACGGCTAACCGCTCGCACTGCTCTGCTCTGCGCGATGACGGTTTTCGCCCTGCTGAGTACGGCCCATGCCGCACCGGTTCTCATCGATTTCGGCCGCTCGGAGAACCCGTCCAGCGCGGCGTACAACAGCATCGATTTCATCGGCCCTAACGGAAACAACGTCACCACCGGCGTGGTCGCCCTTACCGACACGGCCTCGGCGGCTACCGGCTGGTCGATCGTGGTTACTGAAGACGGAGCTGGCAACGGCGGCGGAGCGGGCTCGGGAGCTGATGTATCGTCGTTTCCAGCTGCCCTGACCGCTTTCGAGCAAGAAGCGCTCGAGGACAGCCTTTTCGCCAACCAATCGCCCTCGAGCATGACCGTGGCCCTGACCGGCCTGAACGACAGCCTGACCTACGACCTGCTGCTCTACGGGTCCCGCGCCAACCAACAGAGCACGACCCAGACGTGGCACATCACGCAAGGCTCCGGCGGGGTCGACGTGGTCCATGCCTCGGGCCTGAACTCGACCGTTGTGGTCGATTGGGACGGCATCAGCACCAACGGCAGCGGCACGATCGCATTCACGGTCAAGGGTACCAGCAGCGCCGTTGCCCTGAACTTCGCCTCGATTACCGAAGTCCCCGAACCGGCGACGCTGAGCCTCTTGGCCGTCGGCCTGCTGGGCCTGCGACGGCGACGGACGTCTCGTATCTAGCCTGACGTGCTGAACAGAACAACAGATACACGTTGCACACCCGCAGGCGCGGGTGCCGACTCACATAGCTCTTGGATGAGGAGTGCTTACGATGAAGCGTAACCATGCAATGTCGCTGATGTGCGGGGTGGCCGTCGTGTCGTTGATCGCCGCTGGGCCCGCCGGTGCGGCGGTGCTCTACGCCCCGGTGGACCAGACGGTTACCGGTACCAGCAGCAGCACGATCGGATCGTTCAGCGCGTATTCGGGCGACGATGTCTACATCGGGTTCACCATCGACTGGCCGACGGGCACCGTCGGGAACAACGAGTTCTGCGTGCTGTGGTTCGACAACGAGAACGCGCAGAACATCGGGGTCAAGGGCGACCAGGGTCCGGGCAGCACCGATTTCCTCGTTCGCCATCGCAGCACCGACGGGGGCGTCTATTCGCCGACGCAACTGGCGATTCCCGCCACCAACCGCCTTGTCGGACACCTGTACAAGACGACTTCGGGTGCCGGCAACCCGTACGACCGGTTCTCCCTTCAGGTCGATCCGACGACTGCGACGACCCCCACGCCGGTGATCACGACCAATCACGGTGGCGACACGACGATCAGCAGCCTCGGCAAGCGGGCGCACGGCGTAGACGACACCGTCATGTTCCGGGACATCGTCGTCGCGACGACCCTTGACGAGGTGGCCGATGTGATTGATTACGTTGCGGTCGACTACAACGACCTGACGCCCGGGGTGCAGCGGGACCAGTACGGCGGAGTAGGCCTCAGCCACACCAATAGCTGGGGCTCTACGGGCACGATCAACGTGGTCAGCGGGGACCTGACAGCGCCGGCGGCGACCAACTACGCACTGACCCAGGTGGGCACGCCGCAGTCGATCCGCGGCGGATACCAGGATCCCCGTCAGAACACCCGCGACCTGGCCGCCCCGATGACGGGCGACACCGTGTGGTTCTCGTTCCTGGTGCAGAACACCCATGAGAACTCACGAGGCGGGATCAGCTTCAACCAGTCCGGTCATCAGCCCGTTAGCCCGCGCGTGCAGACGCTGGGGGCGGACCTTTACGTCAACGACGCCACGCATGCGACCGGCGTGTTCACGACGGGCCAGACGGCCCTGGTGCTTGGACGGATCACCATCAACGACAACGGCGATGACACGTGGCACATCTGGGTGGACCCGGACGTCTCCGGCGGCGAGGGCGGACTTGGTCCGGCCACGGCGACCGTCGTGGACGACTACATCGACGCCGCCGGCATCACGCGGCTTGGCAACAGCTCGTACGACACCGCAGGCACCGCAGGCCAGAACGGCGCCATCGTGGACATGATCTATCTCAGCGACGGTCCCAACGGTTTCGCCGACGTCACCGGCGTGCCCGAACCGGCTACACTGAGCCTCCTGGCAATCGGCCTGCTCGGCCTGCGGAGGCGACGGCGAGGGTAGGTACGGGCCCGGTGCACTGATCGATCACAATGCGTACCAGACCGTTTCTTCGGACGCATGCATTCCGCCCCGGGTGATCACCCCCGGGGTCTTCCGCGCACCGGCGCGGTGCGCTCACGGGCCCGTCGCGGTCGAGGATGTGCTCCCGTTGCCCGTGGGCGGTCGCGGGGGAGCCTCCCGGTGTGTTCACCGGGGGCGAAATGGGAGACGGGCGGGTGGCGTGGTGTGACGCGAAGCGGCAACCACGTGGAGATCCAGCGCCCGCGCAGGGATCCCGAAACGCGGCAAGATGCCGCGTCTACGCTAGCAGCGCCTCCGCTTGCGGATGTATCCGCCGAGGCCTCCGATGCTCAGGCCCACGGCCAGCATCGTCAGCGGCTCGGGGATCACCGTGGTGACCAGGATGTTATCGTACCGGGCGCCGGCCTGGCTGTTGCCCCGGAACACCAGGCGGTCGAAGTCCGCGGTGGGGGCGTTGAGATACGTCAGTCCGGTCACAAACTCGCCCGCGTTCTTGACGTTGTTGTTGTTCTCGTCGACCCAGATGTCGTAGGTGTCGGCAAGGGTGATCTCGATTCCCCTGAACTTCCCCGTATTGTACCCGCTGCTCCACTTCAGCGAGGGCTTGGCCACGTCCGTATAGCCGGGCCCGTTGTCGTACTGGACGGCGGTATTGGTGTCGTTGTTGGACGGGGCGTTGACGCGGATCCGGAACAGCACGTTGTTGTTTGCGTCGAAGCCTTCGATGAAGTTGCGCTTCTGAGCGTTGTTCCGGCGGCGGAGGGCGGCGTCCAGCGTGACCGTCGTGCCCATGTCAAGTCGGCCGTCGAATGCGAACGTGGTCGTGAAGTTGTACGAGCCCTGATCCATCATGATCGCCCGGGCCCCGCCGGAGGCCTGGATCTTGGATTCCTGCCTGTTGCCCACCGTCCAGGTGCCCACGTCGACGCCCGCGTTGAGGCGGGCCGCGGTGGCGTTGCCCGTCGCGGTGTTCTGGAAATCATCATCGAAGATGGTCAGGACGCCCGTTGCCCCGGCGATGCCCGGCATGACCAGGACCGCCACCAACGCCACGCACAGACTCCCCGCAAGAGACCTGACGTTCTTCACTGCTGTTTGCCCGTTCATCTGAGTTCTCCTTGGTCTCGTCTGCACTTGGCCCTTTGGCGCAACAGAGCACACGCGAGACACCGGTCAAAACGCGACTTCACTTCGTAACGTGCACCGCACCGTCGATAACGTGTATCCATCCATTGAACATGGGCTGACGCCCTTGACCGCCACCGGCGGCTGCAGCTCCATCTCATTAGATATTATACCACAAATCTGGAATCCGGCAAGGAAAAACAGGAAAAAGTCCTTCTTCGCTTCGGCCTTTCTCTGTCTCTTGCTCTCGTCGTCTTTCTGTGTCGAAGAGGCCGATCGCTTTTACTTTGCGCTTGACAAGGCAACGCTGAGCGGTAGAATAAAGATGAGTCGGGAGTGGTTCCTGACGGGCGAGCCTGGGTGAGTGGTTTTCGGCTGGAGGCCGACTAGACTGCCCCCCCCCCGGTCCGCGATGAGGATGACGGATGTATGTGCGGAACGCGAGGCGGCCGGCAAGGGAGTGACGAGCGGCCCGATCGGGTTTCTTGCGCCTATGGAGTCGAAGAACAGATTCCGCTTACTGAGAGGAACAGACATGATCAAGCGAACAGCAATGGCGGCGGCGGTAGTGGCGTTTGTGTGTGCGGGCGCTGCACAGGCGGCGGTTATCGGCAGTGAGGGCTTTGCGTATGGCGACGGTCCGATCGCCGGGCAGACCGGCGGGACGGGCTTCGACTACGACAACACCTCCGCGACGCACACCGGCACGGTGTCGGATTGGGACAACGCATTCGGTGCACCTAACGTCTCCGGCGGCACGCTGGTGACCAGCGGCTCGGGCGCCTACCGCGAGTACAACGGCCCGACCGAGGGTGTGGGCTCGGAGGCCAGCCCCACCGACGAGCGCCTGGGCGCCTTCCGCGGCACCCGTGTGACGTACTACAAGTTTACCTACAACACCTCGACCACCGGCGACTGGGCCGGACTCAGTGCGTTCGACTTCGGCGCGGAGAAGATGTTCTTCGGCAAGCCGGGCGGCGACAAGTTCGCCGTCCAGCAGTCCGGGGTCGGGACCACGTACAGCACCGTCACCGTTGTCCCCAACCAGACCTACACCCTCGTTGTCGAACAGAACTACGATCGCGACCGGGCAACGATCTGGATCGACCCCGGCGCCGCGGACAAGACCAGTCCCGACGCCCGCAGAGCGTTCACTATTTCCAACTGGAACTCGAAGATCCGCCTGGCCTCCGGCGGGAGCAATACGACCATCTATGACGACCTCGTCATCGCCACCACGTTCGGCCAGGCCCTCGGCTCGGACCTGGTCTTCGCCGAGGATTTTGACAACGCGCCCAATGGCACGGTGGTCAAGAACACCGCCCCGGACGTGGGGACCGACTGGAGTCAGACCCTCGGCACCGATGTGACGATGAACAACGGCGGAATCGACACCAACGGCGCCGCCCGCGGGGTGTTCGGCGACTTCACCCGCGCCCTGGCCGCCGGCGAGATTCTCGTGCTGGACTTCGAGACCAACGACACCGACGGCGACTTCCACAGCAGCGACTTCGCCGGCATCAGTCTGTTCGCCGGCGCCAGCGAGAAGGTCTTCATCGGAGATCGCGGCGGCAGCACGACGGCATGGGGCCTGCAGCACAACGGCACCGACGGCACGTCCAGCGTCTCCGGCGAGACCCAAAACGGCCAGTTCACCTACAACTACGACACCGGCGCGTATGAGCTGAGTTTTGACGGTACGACCGCGCTGTCCGGCACGGCCACCATCGAGATGCCCATCGATCGCCTCCGCATCATGAGCGGCGACGGCGGCGCCATCGCCGTCGACTCGGTCGAGGTCGCCATCATCCCCGAACCGGCCACGCTGGCGCTGGCAGCGATGGGGCTGCTGGGACTGCGGAAGAGGCGAAGACGATAGGGTGGCACATGGGGTCCTGTGAGCAGTCGAGGAGACTAGCCATGGAACGAATTCGATACGTTGCGGCGGCACTTCTGGTGGTCCTTTGCGTGTCGGCGGTCGGGTCGGCGGCCACCATCGTCTGGACGAGTTTCACGTTCGAGAACAACAGCGGCACGACGCTGACGTCGTCGGCGGGGGATCAGAAGGCACTGAATGCGGACGCCCCCTCGCATCTGAAGTCGATCACGGCGGGGGGCACGACGTACAGCAACCTGATATTCGCATCGTCGGCGACCGTTGGTGGGACGGCCCTGGTCGGGGATGACATGAGCGTCGGCGTCGCCAATCAGAACACGTTTGACGTGACGTTTGCGGGAAGCCCAAGCAGTGTTGACAACGACTTCCTTCTGCTGACCGATTTCGGTGGTGACGACACGTTCCACGTACAACTCCTGGGCGCCGGCGGGTTGATCGGAAACCAGTTGACGAATGTCTCCAACAGCAGTTGGCCCGACATCGCGAACAACGTGCGATATGACGGCACGACCAGTAACGAGATTCAGGGGGCGATCGTGAATCTCTCCGACTTCGGCACCGGCTTCACCGCCGCGGACATCACGGGCGTGCGGGTGTTTGCAGCGGGCGGCGGCACGAACCAGAAGCTTGACCCGATCGTCATCGGCCTGGTCGTCCCCGAGCCGGCGACGCTGACGCTGGCTGCGATGGGCCTGGGCGCGCTGCTGCGGCGCCGGAGGCGGTAGCGGGCGGGGGAGGACAAGGGGCCTGACCTCCGTCTTCGCTGCCTGCCCCCTTTTCCGTCCTTCATAGCACACCGGGTGTCGTCACCGTGCATCCATGCGCGCCACGGGATCCGCGTTGTGCAGACCGACTGCCGTCCGCGGAGACCCCACGGGGTGGGACCCGTGGGCGTTTGCCTGTTCCGTCGCGACGATCACGCTCTGCACGGCGCGGCGCCCCGCACGGGTCTGTCGACGCGGGACAACGCCCACAGGTTCCACCCTGTGGGGTATCGACGAACGAGACTCGGTCCCTCTGGTCACGACGCACGGTGACGCATCCATGCGCGCTGCAGAATCCGCGTTGTGCAGACCGACTGCCGTCCGCGGAGACCCCACGGGATGGGACCCGTGGGCGTTTGCCTGTTTCGTCAGGTCAACCTCCCGCCCGTACGAGGGCGTCGTGTCTCTCCGCGCACTGCCGGGGCGCTCACGCCCCTTTTTTTCAGAAAAGACTTGAACCTTCGCCCGGCAATCGGCAAAGTACTTTGTAGAGCAAAGTAGACGGCGCGGTTCCAGGAGACCCGGGACATGAAAGCGGACAAGGCGGCGGCGGAGTTGGCGGTCATCAGGCAGTTGATGGAGAGGCCCATCCGCCTGTCCACCATGAGCGGACTGTCGGCCATCCTGGCCGGGTGTGCGGCGCTGGTGGGGGTGGCGGTGGATTGGCACGTCTCGCAGACCAACGCGCCGGCGACGGCGATGTGGATCAACATGGCCGTTTGGGGGGGGGTGTTCGTGGTGGCCTTTACGGGGGTGATGGTGCTCACCCGCATTCGTGAACGCAAGCAAGGCATGCCGTTCTGGTCGAACGTCAAGCGGCGGATCGGGATGACCATTCTGCCCTGCATCGTCGCGGGTATGGGCCTGACGCTGGCGATCGTGTACCGGTGGCACGACGCGATCGGGCCCAACCAGTGGGGGCTGATCCCCGCGGTGTGGATGCTGTTTTACGGCGTGGCGCTGTGGCAGCTTGGCGACCTGAGCATCGTCGAGGTTCGCCTGATGGGGGCCGCCTTCATCCTCGCGGGGCTTCTCAGCGCGGCGGCCTTCCAGATGCGACCCTACTGGTGCATCGGCCTGACGTTCGGCGGGTTCCACATCGTTTACGGCACGGTCGTCTGGTTCCGACACGGCGGCTAGCGAGCCGGGAAGCAACGTGAGCGACAAACCGCACAACCTGATTGACGATGTGATTCACCAGCGCACGCGCCTGGCGATCATGGCGACGCTGGCGGGGGTGGACCGTCTGGACTTCAACGAGATCAAAGCCGAACTCGGCCTGACCGACGGGAACCTCTCGACCCACGCGGCCGCGCTGGAGCGGGCGGGGTACATTCGAATCACCAAGACGTTTCGCGGCCGCAAGCCGCTGACGCGACTGGCGATGACGCCCGAGGGACGAAAGGCGATGCAACGATACGTGAACCTGCTGCAGGGCATACTGAACAAGGCGACGTAAAGGGGCTCGCCGCTACGGGAGACTGAACATGAGCGTGTTACGACTGTTTGCGATGATGGTGATCTTCGGGGCCGTGTCGATGGCGTGGTTCGTCCTGGGCACGAGCATGTGGGTTCGCACGGAAATGCTGGACGACTCGCTGTCGGCTGAGGTCGCCAGCCTGATCGGGCCGGTCGTGGTGCGGCAGAACGCGCCGTACTGGTCGGCGCAGACCGGCGGGCGCGCGGACTCGGCCGACGCACTCCCGCCCGACGCCAGCGAGATCGACGTTCGTATCACGCACGAGGATCGCTACAAGGGCCTGCTGTGGTACAACCGTACGGCCGTGACGTTCTCGGGAAAGTACACGCTGTCGGCGCAGGCCGGCGGGGTGGGGGCCAAGACAGGCGGGTTCTTCATCTTCCACCTGCCTGGCGGCATCACCAGCCATGACGGGCTGGCCGTCACGCTGGACGGCGAGCCGGTGGAACTGCCCCAGCAGCAGAAGCAGAGCGGCGACCTGGCCGTCTCCGTGGCGCGCGACGTCGAGCACGTGGTGACCGTGTCCTATTCCACGCAGGGTCAGGACGTGTGGCTGTACGCGCCGGGGCGATCCAACGGCAGCGGCGGCTACCACCGGTGGGACAGCGATTCAACCGTCCCTGCCGGCGCCGAGATGAGCGAACTGAAGAACTTCTCGATGACCGTGGCGATGAACTTCGCCGACGTGGACTACCCCAAGGGCACGCAGAGCCCCAGCGGCAAGCGAACGCTCGACGACGGGTTCGAGGGGACGTGGCAATACCAGAGCCTGGTCACCAACCAGGCCATGGGCGTCGTCATGCCCAAACGCACCAATGCCGGGCCCATCGCTGCACGCATGAGCTTCTTCGCGCCGATCAGCCTGCTGTTCTTCTTCACCGTGCTGTTCGGCGTGGTCGTGCTCAAGAAGATCCCCCTGCACCCGATGCATATGCTGCTGATCTCCGCCGGCTTCTTCGCGTTCCACATCCTGCTGGCCTACCTCGCCGACCAGGTCAACATCCACGCGGCGTTCTGGATCTGCGCCGTCGTCAGCGTGTTCCTCGTCGTCAGCTACATGCGCCTCGTGGTGGGCGTGAAGTTCGCCCTGACGTACGTGGCGGTGGCCCAACTGGTGTACCTTGTGGGCTTCTCGTACGCGTTCTTCTGGGTGGGCAAGACGGGCCTGACGGTCACCATCGGCGCCATCGCAACGCTGTTCGTGCTCATGCAGGCGACCGGCAAGCTGGACTGGTCGGAGGTCTTCAGCCGCCGGAAGAACCACGTCGTGCCTCCCGGGCCCGGCGGTGCAGCGCCGGGCAACGACGATCCGCTGAGCCCGCCGCCGATCACGCCCGGACTCAAGCCGCCGACGTCGTAGGCGGCATGGAGGATGCATTATGTACGATCTGGCGATCATCGGTGCCGGACCGGCCGGGGCGACGCTCGGGCGGCTGGTGGGGGGGCGGCTCAAGACGATCCTGATCGACCGGCGGCGACTGACGGACCAGACCGCCGGTCGGCGGGACGTGAAGTCCTGCGGCGGGCTGGTGGCCCCCGATGCGCAGAAGATGCTCGCCCGCCTGGGTCTGGGCCTGCCCCGCGACGTGCTGGTCGGCCCGCAGGTCTTCGCCGTCCGCGCCGTCGATCTGCCGACCGGACTGCAACGCACTTACCCTCGCCATTACATCAACATCGACCGAGGGCGGTTCGATCGCTGGCTGGTCTCGCTGGCGCCCGCCGAGGTGGACCTGGCCGAGGGCTGGACGGTCAAACGCGTTGTCCGAACCGATGACGGTGTGACGGTCGAAGCCGTCTCGGCGGGCCAGAGTCGGACGTTCCGCGCGCGGCGCCTCGTTGGCGCTGACGGCGCCGCCTCGATGGTCCGCCGACGGTTCGCCCCGCGCCACGGGGGCCCGCGACGCTATGTCTCCATCCAGGAGACGCTCGTCGCGTCGCGGCCGGCTCCGTACTTCTCGGCCTACTTCGATCCGGAGATTACCGACTTCTACGCGTGGTCCATCCCAAAAGGTGATTCGCTCCTGCTGGGGGCCGCACTTCCCGCCGGGCCCGACGCCAACCGCCGATTCGACCAACTCAAGGCCCGCCTGGTCGCCGCGGGGCTGGTGACCGGCACGCCGGTGGCGCGGGACGGATCGGTCATCCTCAGGCCCATGCACGCTGCGCAGCTTTGCCCCGTTGCAGGCCCGGCCGTCCTCATAGGCGAAGCGGCCGGCTGGATAAGCCCCTCATCGGCGGAGGGTCTCAGCTACGCCTTCCGCAGCGCCATAGCGGCCGCCGAAGCCCTCGCCGGAGACCCCGCCGACCTGGCCGAACGTTACCGCCGCGCCACGCGGCCCATCGTCCGTGATATCGTCGCCAAGAACCTCAAGCGCCGCCTGATCTACGCGCCGCCGGCCCGCCGTTTGGCGATGCGCTTCGGTCTCGGCGCCCTGGCTGACGGCGCGCCGCGGGTCGAAGCGTCGGCGTGCCCGGACACAGGTGGCCACTGAAGTGGCCACCCCCACCTGTGTGTCCACCGACGCGTTCGTCGTCACTTCGCCTTGAAGGCGAGGATGTCTCCGCTGGTGGTCGCGATGTAGAGGCGTCCGTTGGCGGCGGCCAGGCCGTCCCAGACCGGTGGGGCGGGGAGTGTGTACTCGGCGAGTTTCTTGCCGTCAGTCGTGGCGAAGGCGGCCAGCACGCCGCCTTTTCGGCCTTCCCAGGCCCCGTGGGGGTCGGCCGGGTCGACGGTGTCCGGCGAGCCGGCGACGAACAGCGTCTCGCCCGCCCGGACCATCGCGGTGACGCGAATCGCCACGCGCTGCTCCCAGCGGGACGTGGGCGTCTTGGGCCGCTTGGTGCGGCGCTTCTTCTTGGCCTGCTTGTCTCGCGGGGTGGGCGCGGCGGTCCCCAGCGGGCGACAGACCAGCCTGTAGCGGCTCGTGCCCGGTGCGAAGACCGTCTCGCGGCTGCGCGAGGCGTAGAGCTCCACCCCGTACGCCGCGCCGGCGCCGAGCGCCATCAGCCCGGACGTCTGGGCCTTGCCCGCCTTCCAGAACGTGCGGTTGAACCAGCTCGAATCCAGGAAGCCGCCCGTGGAGTACACGCGCACGCCGCCGCGCTTCGCCTCGCCGGACGAGACATTCATCTGGCGCATGAACACGCTGGCCCCGTCGGAGCCCAGGATGTCATTCGTCACGCCGGGGATCGTCCGCTGGCTGGGCTCGGGCTTCATGATGCCCGTCTTGGGGTCGGGGCTGTAGATCGTCTTGTGGGAGACCACCTTCCCGGTTGTCGGCTCGACGGCGTACAGGGCGATGCCCCCGTCGAGGTAGCTCATCCGCCCGGCGGAAAACCAGCACTTGCCCCCCTGAACCAGCACGCTGCCCGAGACGGGCCAGGGCGATTCCAGTTGTCCGAACGCCATCACGCGCCGCTGCTGCGGGGCCGCGTCAAACCGCCACGCCAGCGCCCCGTCGGCGGTGCGGAGGCAGTACACGCGCCCGTCGGTCGAGCCGAAGATCGCCAGTCCGGCGTGGATCGTCGGCGGCGAGTCCACGCGGGCGTCGGCGGTGTAGCTCCACGCCGACTCGCCGTCCTTGGCGCCCAGTGCGTAGACGGTATGAGCGTCGGCGCCGGCGGCGTAGACCTTGCCTCCCGCTATCGTCAGCCCGGTCGGCTTGGCGCCGATGTTGGTCTTCCACGCCACGGCAAGCTTGGCCGAAACCGCGGACTCCGTCCCCCCGCTGCGCCGCGCGTCATGGCGATACGTAGCCCAATCGCCATCTGAAACCTGAGGTTTGAGATCTGAAATCCCCTTCCCGTACGCGGGGCCCTTCTCGAGTCGCGAGACCTTTGACTTTCGACCTTCGACCTTCGACCTGCCCTCTGCGGCCAGCGCATTAAAGCCCGTCAGCAGGACCTCGCGATAGCAGCCGCACGGGTGAGGCGTGACGTAGAGCAGGCCGTTGCAGGGCAAGTTGCCCTCCAGACACCCGCTGCGGACCCAGTGATGCTGCTGCTGGACGCCGGTGGCGAGGTCCACGAACTCCACGCCGCGACGCGACGAGGTCAGGAACCGCTCGGTGATCCGGTTGCGGTAGCAGCGGTGGTGGTGGCCGACGTTGAACAGGTCCTTCGTCGAGTGTTCCTTCAGCAGCTTGCCCGTTCGCAGGTCGAGGCCCTGGATACGGTAGGCGACCTGGTCCTGCTTGACAGCCTTCTTGCCGGACCCCCACACCGTCCCGAAGCTGGCCTTCGCATTCACGTGCGTCCAGACCACGCCGTTGACCACGAACACGTCGTGCTGCGTGTGATGGCCCCACCCGCCGTAGGGGTGCTTCCACATCTGCTTGCCCGTCTTCGCGTCGAAGGCATACAGCGTACCGGGCGTGGTGTGGTACGTGTGGTGCGTGTCCGGCTCGGGCTGGGCCAACAGGACCACGCCGTCGTGATACACCATCACCGTCAGCTCGTATTCGTACATCGCCGAGTAACCGGCCTTCTTGACCGCCTTCGGTGGCAGGGCAGGGCGGTCTATCCGCCAGGCGATTTTGCCCGAGGCGATATCGATACAGTCGATCGACTTCCGCGTCAGGACGATCACGCGCCCGTCGCCGGCGGCCAGTTCGAGCCGCCCCAGCGGGTCCTGCCCTTTCGTGGTGCGAACCGGAGCGAACGGGCCGGCCGTCCAGAGCACGCGCCCGGTCTCGGCATCGATAGCGCAGACCGTCTTGTCCGGCGCGGGGGCCGGGCCCCCGTCCTTGCCGCGCACCGGCGGGGTGATCTTCGCGTCGGGATTGATCGACACGATCAGCTTCCCGTCGGTGTGGAGGATCTCGTCGGCGCGGGCGGTGCCCTCGTAGACGCGCAGGGTCTTGCCCGTCGCGGCGTCCAGCGCCGTCGCCGGCGCCTGCGGGCCCAGCGTCACGTACACCCTCTCGTCGACGGCTACCAGGCGCTTGCCCACGTTTGGCGGCATGGTAAACCGTCCGACCGAGCCGGCCCCACCGCCGATGTCCGGCGTGCCGCTGAAGACCTTCGAGCCCCAGACCGGTATCGGGCGCTTCCAGAGCAGCACGCTGTTGAAGGCGTCCCGGGCGACCAGGGCCCACTTACTCGGCACGGACGGGCCTGCACCGGTCAGCGTCTCGTCGAGGATGTAGAACAGCCGTCCGCGGGCCGACACCATCGAGCTGACGCTTGGTGTATACCCGTGGCTGCGAGCCCACAGCGGCCCGGCCGTCCAGCGGAGACGGCGCGGCGGGCCCACGAGGCGGTCGGCCGCCACCGGATTGCCCCCCGCGTCATGCAGGTCGTGCGTCCACTCGTCCATGTCGTCGGGCCAGGGCTTGACGGTCTTGGCCCCGCCGACAATCGCCACGCCGCGCGGTGCCAGGACGCGCATGACTTCGGCCATCGGCACCTTGCCGAGCCTGTCCGCGACCAGCAGGTTCACCAGGTTCTCCGCGTACGGCAGGTGCGTGCCGTCGAACGCCTGGACCGACACCATGCCGTACAGCCCCAGCGAGCGGATGTGCTTGCGCGCGGCGGTGACGTTGTTCGCGTCGGTGTCCAGCCCGTGGACGAGGTACCTGTCGCCCGCTCGCAGGGCGGCCGTCAGCTTGCCGCCTCCACAGCCCAGATGCACTACCAGCCCGCCTTTGACGCCGGAACTCTTGATGATCCCGGCGGCCCGGTCGTCGGCCGTCGCACGCCCCGGCAAGCCGACCGCGAGAAACACCAAAGCCGTCAGGCCTGCGCCAATGCGTTGAAGTCTCTTCACGTCAGTCTCTCCAACCAGGTCACTTTTCCTCGCCGAAACACGCGACGTGCCCATTGCACATCGACACGTACAAACGCCCCCGGGCCACCGCCATGCCGTCGAAGACCGGCTGCGCGGGCATGGGGTATCGCGCCATTTTCTGGCCGTCTTTGCCCGCAAAGGCCATCAGGACGCCTCGGCCCTCGGCGCCGAACGCGGGTTCGGTGGCCTGCTGGTCCTCGACGAAGGGCGGTCCCGCGGCCAGCAGCACGTCGTCGGCCAGGACCATCGCGCGGACGACGAGGGGCACGTTCTGCGACCAGTGCGTGATGACCTTGGCGGGCTTCTGGTACTTCATCAGCGCCACGTTGTTGTTCTTGATCGGCTTGTCGATGACCTGGACCTGCTTGTCGGCGCGGAACAGGTGATAGCCGACCATCGAGTTGCCGCGAACGGACTTTCGTCCATAGCCGAAGACGGTCTTGTCGTCGGTCACGAGGATTCGCCCGCTGGGCCGATACATCGACGCGACGGCCCACCCGCTGGCGCGGCCCCAGTTGCGCTGGCCCCACGACCAGTACGTGCGGTGCCACCAGTAATCGTCGAGCAGCCCGACCGAGCTGTACAGGTGCGCCACGGTAGGCTTGTGTTCCGTGCCGTCCGGGCTCATCCGCTTGTCGCGCAGGTAGATGTACGTCCCGTCGTCCACGAGCACGTCGGGCAGGGCCCCGGGCAGCTCGGTGTCTTCGATGACGGCCTCCGGCTGGGCGCCGGTCTTGAGGTCGCGGCTGTAGAGTGTTTTGCTTCCAATCAGCTTGCCCGTCGCGGCCTCCAGGCGGTGGAGCACCATCCCGCCGTCGAGAAAGCTCGAGCGCCCGGCGGTGCAGTAGACCACGCCCCGGCGCACCAGCACGCTGCCCGTGACCGGCCAGACGCTCTCGACCTGACCGAACGCGACGGTCTGCCTGTCGGCCGGCGCGGCCCGGAAACGCCAGACCAGCGCGCCGTCGGTCAGCCTGAGGCAATAGACAAAGCCGTCCGCCGCCCCGAACAGCGCCATCCCCTCGTGGATCGTCGGGGGCGAGTCGATCCGCCCGCCGGCCGTGAACTGCCACGCCGCCTTGCCCGTCCCCGCATCCAGCGCGTGCACCGTGTGCGTGTCGATCGACGCCACCAGCAGCGTCCCCCCGGCCACCACCACGCCCGACAGGCGCCCGCCGACCTCTGCCGTCCACGCCTTGGTCAGTTTGGCGGGAACGGCAACCGAGGTCCGCCCCGTCCGCCCGTTGTTTCCACGATACGTCGCCCAATCGTCATCTGAGATCTCAGATTTGAGATTTGAGATCGCCTTTCCATACGCGGGCCCCTTCTCGACGCGAGAGACCTTCGACCTTTGACCTTCGACCTTCGACGTCCGTCTTGGCGCCAGCGCCCACAGGCCGCTGAGCTTGCTCTGGATGTAGCAGCCGCAGGCGTGCGGGGGGGTGTAGAGCAGGCCGTTGGCGGGCATCACGCCGTACTGACACGCGCCGCGAACCCAGCAGTGGCGCTGCGAGGGCCCGCCGGCCAGATCGATCAGCTCGACGCCGGTTCGCCCCAGGAGAATGAATCGGTCGGTGGCCTTGTTGCGATAGCAGCGATGGTGGTGCGTGTGGGTAAACGCCGCCGCCGTGTCGAGCTTCCGCACGACCTTGCCGCTGTGCAGGTCGCGTCCCTCGGCAAAGTCGACCTCGTTTCGCCCGCTGTTGGTTCCGGTCCATACCAGTCCGTCCGCGATGAACACGTCGGCGGGGGCCGTGTACCCGTGGGCCGTCGGACACCGCCACAACTCCCGCCCGTCCGACGCCGACAGGGCGATCAACTCGCCCACGCCGTCCGGGTGGCGCTTCGGCGAGGCCGTCACTCGCCAGTGAACCTTGCCGTCCGACGTGGGTTGACCTGTGCTTGCGGTCTTGCCTGCGGTCTTGCCCGCGCGCTTCTTCTTGCCCTTGCCCCCGCCCTTGCGCGGGGCGGTGTCCGGCGTGGCGGCGCAGTCGGCGCTGAGCACCACGCCGTCGCGGACCACCAGCGTCGGGGCCGACCACTGCCTCCGGTCAAGCCGCGTCGCCCGCTTGGTCCGCCAGAGCACCTTGCCCGACGTCGCGTCCGCACAGACGACATCCGTCATGCTCTGGAAGAACACTTTCGCTCCGCTGACGCAGAGGGTCGTCGGCATCACTTCAGCCGTCTCGTCGTCGGCCTTGCGCCACAGGAGCTTGCCCGTCTCGGCGTCGACCGCCATGATGCGCTTGTTCCGCGGCGGCGGGGCCGGTCCGCCGCGGCGGCGCGAGGCGTCGTACGCATCGGCATCGATCGTGCCCGCGACCACGTACAACACGCCGCCGGCATGCACGATCTCCACCGCGTCCTTCGTCGCCTCGTAGATTCGCACGGTGCGGCCCGTGGCGGCGTCCAGGGCCGTAACGCACTTGCCGTACCCCAGCGTCGCATAGACGCGGTCCCCTGCCGCGACAAGCCGCCGCGCCAACTCCGTCGGGCCGCTGCGAAACGGCCGCATCTCGCCCTCCCACGGCCCGACCTCTCGCTTCCAGAGCACCACGCCGTTAAAGGCGTCGCGGGCGACGAGGCGCCACCGGGGGGGCTGTTTGAGCGAAGCGGCCGCCCCCTCGTCGAGAATCGCGAACAGCCGCCCGCCCGCCGTCACCATCGCGCTGGTGCTCGACAGGTGGTTGTGATGCCTCGCCCACTTCGGCCCGCCGACCCACTGCATGCCGAACGGTATGCCCACCACGCGGTCGCGCGAGACGGCGTTATTGTCCGGGCCGCCGAGGTAGTGCGTCCACTCGTCGATGGTCTTCGGGCGCGGCTTGACGGTCTTCTTGCTTGCGATCATCGCCACGCCATTGGGCGCCAGCACGCGCATCACCTCGTCCATCGTCAGCTTGCCCAATCCGTCGGCTACCAGCAGGTTCACCAGATTGTCCGTGTAGGGCAGGTGTGTGCCGTCAAACCGCCGGACCGCCACCTTGCCGTACAGCCCCCGCGAGCGGATGTGCCTCCGCGCGGCGGCCACGTTGTCTGCATCAGTGTCCAGCCCGTGGACGAGGTACTGCTTGCCGGTCCGCAGCGCGGCGGTGAGCTTGCCGTCCCCACAGCCGACGTGGACGACCAGTCCGCCCTTGACTCCCGCGGCGCTGAGTATGTCGTCGGCCTGACCGGCGGCGGCCTGCTGTGGGGCGGTGGTGAGAATCAGCAGCAGTGCGAGCATTCCCACGGTTACAGCGTATCGTCTGGTACATTGTGACATGGCAGGTGGACTCCGATCTTCGGGCGATAACTCTCTTCGCCGAGGCGTGCCGCACGGCATAGCGGCAGGGCGCTCCGGGCCATTAAGTAGATTGTGACGAACGGGGGGTGGTAAGGCAATACACGACCTGGCGCGCCTTGCGGGGTGCCACCCTCAACCGTAACGAAGTGAAGGTTGTGGGTGCTCTTGGTGCCGAAGGATGCCGGGGTGCTGCAGACGGCCTCTCGTGTCACACCCACAAGCTCCGCCCTTCGGGACTCCGCTTGAGGGTGGCACCCGGCCCGCCGTCCATTCCCGGTAGGGAATCGTGGGCGCTCAGTCTCGCCCGGCCACGACGCGCAGGGCGATGTCACCGACGAACGTCGGCGCGACGAGTTGCCGCCTGCCCCCTCTGTGCGTGAGTTTCTCGCCCTTTGCGACCTTGCCGGTCTTCGTGTCCACCCACTCGGTCCGGTACGTGCCGCCGGGTAGGTCCAGCACGAGCGTCGCGCGAGCAATCGGGCGCATGTAGTCCCTGATCTGCTTGGGCTTCTTCGGCAGGGGCACGTGGAGGTAGATCGCATAGGCCTTGCCCCGCTCGCCCAGCGCCCGTGCCGCCAGCCTCCCCGAGACGCTGGAGATCACCGCGTTGTCCGGCTTCATTCGGACAAAGTCGAAGCCGTACAGGAAGTCCTTCATGATTCGCAACTGCTTCCGCAGCGCCGGGCTGCCCCCGCCGGGCGACTTGTATTTCAGGAACGTCCCATCCGGGTGGGGGGGCGTGAACGAGTAGTCCAGGTTGTTGTACAGCCCGCCGCCCGCCAGCAGGAAGGCCCAGCCTTCCGTTCGGTACAGCAGGTCGTCCCGCCCGCGGAAGCCCGTCTCGTTCTCGCCGATGACCTTGTTCAGGCCGTAGTTCATCGCCACCGTGTCCGGGGGCACGCAGTAGTGGAAGTTGAAGATCGAGACAGCCTTGTGGGGGCGGGTGACCTTCTTGCGGCCGTTGGCGATATTCAGGGAGATCAGGTGCTTCTTGGGCAGCTTCGCTTCGGCCCGGACGATCTCGTCGATGACCCGGTGCTGCCACTCCATCGTCACCCCGCCGAAATACGGTTCGTTGCAGACCTCGATGTACAGGTTGTCGAACGGGTTGAGTTCCTTGACGATCCTGCGGACGAACGCGAGTTGGACCTCGAGCAGGCTCTTGTGCTTGAGCGTGAGCACCTCCGTCCGCCTGCACTTGCCGACGCCGTTGACGTTGTTGGCGTGGTTCATCGGCGAGGCCCGCCACAGGTCCTCGCGGTACAGCGGGCAAAAGAGCGTCATCTCCACGACAATGCCCGCCTTGTCGGCAGCGGCCATGAACTTCCGCAGCCGCGCGAAGTAGGCCTCGTCCCAACGGGTCAGGTCGAACTTGCCTCCCCCGTCGAAGTAGCCCTTCGTCTTCGTTCGCGCCCACGGGCAGATGTAGCGGTTCGGCTTGGGGGCGAGCGGATTGTCCGTGATGCCGAACGAGCCGGCCACCTCGCGATACGTACCCGAGAACACCCGCGTGTGGTTCAGCCCGTCGGCCTGCAGGGCCTTGAAGTAGCGCCCGTAGTCGAAGTCCAGGTTCAGCAGGGCCCCGTAGTGTTCCGCGGACGTGATGAGGATCGTCGGCTTGCCGCGCCACAGGAAGTAATGCCCGTTGGCCGGATGGAGGGCTATGGGCTGGCCGTGGGCAGTGGCTGCAAGGCCCGACGCAATCGCGGCCGCTGCTACTACACACATGACGCATGTCCTCGATCGTGGCATCATCTCACCTTCCGTCTACTGATCCTTGCCCAGGGCCAGCACCTCGCCGCTGGTTGTCGCCATGTACAGGCGTCCGCCGGCGGCGATCAGGCCGTCGAATACGGGCGGTGCGGGAAGTGGCGTCGCGGCGAGCTTCTTCCCGTCAGCGGCCGAAACCGCCCACAGCAGGCCGGTCGACGCGGCCTGGAGCCTGCCCAGCCCGCGGTTCTGCTGACCGGCCGGCGGGCCTGCTACGAAGAGCGCTTCGCCTGCCAGCACCATGCCGCGGACCAGCATCGGCACCGGCGCCTGCCAGGCGTACGTCACCTTCGCCCCGCCGCCTCCCCGGCGTCGGGCGGGAGGCTTGATTCCAGCGGACTGGCTCGCGGCGAACAGCCGATACGGATTCTGCGAGTGGTCGATCCATCCCTCGTCCTGGTAGGTGTCCTTGACCACGCCGATGTGTCCGGCGTGAACGGCCTTCGGGTTCCCCGGGTCGTACTTGGCCCGCCCGAAGCCGTAAATCGTCTCGCCGTCGGCGGCCAGTATCCGCCCCGCGATCCTGGCCCGGGCCGCCTGGGGCCAGCCACCGAACCCGCCCCGCATCCACGTGCCCCACTGCCAGTACGTCCGGTGCCACCACGTATCGTCCAGGAACCCCGTCGCGCTGAACACGTGCGGCTTGACGCCCGTGGCGATGTTGCCCTCAGCGTCGAATCCGCGCCATCGCATGTAGATCAGGCCTCCGGAACTCGACAGGATGTCGGGCAACATCGGCGGGACGACCTGGCCGCCGGTCTTGCCGCCTTTCGACGTGCGGAACGTGTCCGGGCCGCGCGAGTTCAGGCGCTTCGAGACGACGACCTTGCCCGACGCCGCTTCCAGGGCGTACAGGTGCAGCCCGCCGTCCAGGTAGGGCGAACGCCCCGCGACGAACCAGGCGAGCCCCTCCCTCACTAGCACGCTCCCGCTGACAGGCCAGGCCGACTCGACGCGCTCGGTCGCCACGATAAGCCGGTCTTCCGGCGCCGCGCGGAAGCGCCACGCAAGTTCGCCGTCGCCGGCGCGAAGGCAATACACGCGCCCGTCGCGACAGCCGAAGATGACCCGCCCGCGGTGAACGGTGGGGGGCGAGTCGACCGGCCCGCCGACCGTGCGGCGCCACGCGGTCTTGCCCGTCCCCGCGTCCAGGGCATGGACGGTGTGAGCATCGACCCGCGAGACGAACACCTTGCCCGCCCCGGCCGTCAGGCTCGTGAGCTCCCCGCCGATCCTCGCCCGCCACGCCGTCTTCAGACGCGCCGGTACCGCCGCCGTCGTTCGACCGCTTCTTGACGCGTCTCCGCGGTACGTCGGCCAATCACCATTTGAAATCTGAGACTTGAGATTTGAGACGCCTTTCCCGAATGCCGGGCCCTTCTCGAACTGTGGGACCTTCGACTTTCGACCTTCGACCTTTGACCTCCGTGGCGCCATCGCCGCGAACCCGTGCAGGCGCATTTCCGGGCGACAGCCGCACGAGTCGGGGGGCACGTAGAGCAGGCCGTTGCAGGGCATCACGCCGTACTGGCAGGTGCCTCTGACCCAGGAGTTGCCCTGCCATCGCCAGTTCTTCACGTCGACGAACTCCACGCCCGTCCCGCCGAGGACCAGGAACCGCTCGGTGGCCTTGTCGCGATAGCAGCGTGCGTGGCCGCCCATGGGCAGGCCGCTGGTCGTCTCGCGCCGGACGATCTTGCCCGTCCGCAAGTCCACCGCGATGTTGAGTTCCTTCTGCCTTGGGGCGACGTTCGCCCCGGCCCACACCAGCCCGTCGATCACCAGCAGATCGCCCGGGCAGCAGAAGCCCTGGAGGCTCTTGCCCGTCCAGAGCTGCTTGCCGGTGGCGGCGTCGAAGGCCACCAGGTCCCCAGGGGGGTGCTGGCGGATGTCCCGGTCGCTCATGATCCACGTGACGGCGTCCTTGCCCTTGGGCGCGTCGAGCCCGACGCCTCCCGCGGACCCGTCAGCCGACAGCACGACGCCGCCGGAGATCACCAGGCTCGGCGCCGACCAGGACAGGCGCGTGGTGTAGACGGCCCGGTCGGCGCGCCACTGTTCGGTGCCCGACGCCGCATCGAGACAGATCACCTGCCGGGTGTTCTGGAAGGCAACTCGCCCTCCCGAAACTGCCAGCGTCGTGGGCATCAGGGCGGCGGTGTCCTTGTCCTTCCGTCTCCACAGGAGCGTGCCCGTCGCCGCGTCCACGGCCACGATGCCCTTGTCTCGCGGGGCGGGCGTGGCGGTGAAAGGCCGCTTCGGATCCAGCGGCTTTGCGGTAATCGTGCCGACCACCACGAACAGCTTCCCGCCGTCGCAGACGATCTCGACGGCCCCTTGCGTGTCGTTGTACGTGCGGACCGTCTCGCCCGTGGCCGCGTCAAACGCCGCCACGCACTTGCCGTACCCCAGCGTCGCGTAGACCCTGTCGCCGACGGCAACCAGGCGACGGGCGACCTCCGGCGGGCCGCTGCGGAACACGCGGAAGTGGCCCTCCCATGGACCGATGTCCCGCTTCCACAGGAGCAGCCCGTTAAACGCATCCCGGGCGACCAGCCGCCACTTCGGCTGCGCGGCGACCGACGAGACCGGTCCCTCGTCGATGATGGTGAAGATCCGCCCGCGGGCCGAGACGACCGCCGAGACGCTGTTGAGGTGTTCGTGGCTGCGGAGGTGCATGGGGTCGGCGAGCCACTGCAGGCGCGCCGGCGGGCCGACGACGGAGTCTGCCGCCACGGCGTTGTTGCCCGGGCCGTGAAGGAAGTGCGTCCATTCGTCGATGTTTGCCGGCCAGGGCTTGACGGTCTTGGTCCCGCCGATCATCGCCACGCCCCGAGGGGCCAGCACGCGCATCACCTCGTCCATCTTCAGCGTGCCGAGCTCACCAGCGACCAGCAGGTTCACCAGACCGTCCGTGTAGGGCAGGTGCGTGCCGTCGAACGTCTCCACCGATACCTTGCCGTACAGCCCTCGCGAGCGGATCTGCTTTCGGGCGGCGGCGACCTTGTCCGCGTCGGTATCCAGCCCGTGGACGAGATAGCGCTCGTTGGCCCGCAGCGCCGCGGTCAGCTTTCCGTCCCCGCAGCCGACGTGGACGACCAGTCCGCCCCTGACGCCCGTGGCGTCGAGGATGGCCCTTGCACCGGTCGGCGCGGCAGCTGCCAGCGTCGCCGGAAACAGAGCCCAAACACACGCCATCGCTATACACGTAAATCTCATCTTCGCACCTTTCGTTTACTCGCCGGCGCCCATGCATACGATCTTGCCGTTGGTCATCGCAACGTAGAGCCGCCCGCCGGCTGCCGCCAGAGAATCGTACGCCGGGGCGGCGCCGAGCGTGTATTCCGCCAGCTTCTCGCCGTTGACGGCCGAGACCGCCCACAACACGGCGCCCTTCCTGCCTTCGATCGCCCCCCACGGATCGTCTTTCGCCACGACGTCGGGCGTACCGGCGATGAAGAGCGTCCGGCCCGCAGCGACCATCGCGACGACGCGCACGGGCACCTGTTTCGCCCAGCGGTTGCCCTCCTTCGATCGCTGGTTCGCCGCAAGCGTGTAGCCCTTCTTGCCCGGGGTGAAGATGGCCCGGGAGTGCCGCGCGCTGCCCGGGAACGACTTGACGTTGTAGGCGGTGTCATCGTCGAAGACCAGCAGCTTGCTGTGCCACTTGCCGTCAATCGTCCAGTAGGTCTGGTTGAACCAGGAATCGTCGAGGAGCCCGGCGACGGACATCAGGTGAGTCCCCACCAGCGGAAAGCCCGGTCGCCTCTTGGCCTTCTTGCCCTTCGCGGCCGGCGTCGGTGGAGCGGCGCTGCGATAGTCCAGGCTGGCGGGGTCGAGCTTCAGGTGTCGCATGTAGAGGCCCTTCTCGTCGCCGACCAGGACATCCGGCAGGGCGCCGGGGGCATCTGCGGGCATGTCGTAGCGCATCGGGGCGGCGACCATCTTGTCCGTCTTCGGATCGAGGCTGTGGATGCGTTTGCTTCGCAGCAGCTTTCCCGTGGCGGGGTCGACAGCATAGACGGTGATGCCCCCATCCAGGAATGAAGACCGCCCGGCGGCAAAGTAGGCCACGCCGTCCCGGACGAGTACGCTCCCATGGACCGGCCAGGGCGATTCCAACTGCTCCCGGTTCATCATGCGACGTTCCTCAGGCGCCGCCCGACGGCGCCACGCCAGCTTTCCGTCAGCCGCCCGGAGACAGTAAACCCATCCGTCGGTCGAGCCGAACAGGGCCAGACCCCGATAGACGGTTGGCGGCGTGTCGATCCGTCCGCCCGTTGTGTAGGTCCACAGCGGCTTTCCGCTCGCGGCGTCCAGAGCGCACAGGCGGTGCTGATCGATCGCCGCGGCAAAGACCCTCCCGTCGGCAACCGTGCAGGCACTGGCGCGTCCGCCGATGCTGGCCTGCCACAGTCGCTTCAGCCTGGCCGGCACGGTGGTCTTCGTCGAGCCGCTTCGCCCGGCGTCGCGGCGATACGTGGGCCAATCGTCTGATTGCGGATTTCGGATTGCTTGCCCTGAGCCCCGTCGAAGGGCGGATTGCGGATTGACCTTGCCGAACGCGGACCCCTTTTCGAGGCGAGGGACCTCCAACCTTGAACCTTCAACCTTCAGCCTCTTTGCCGCCAATGCCCAGAACCCGTTGAGCTTGGCCGTGATATAGCAGATGCACGGGTGCGGGGGAGCGTAGAGGAGTCCGTTGGCGGGCAGGATCCCATATCGACACGTGCCGCGAACCCAGTGATGCCGCAGGTTCCTCCCGGACGCCAGGTCGATGAACTCGAGCCCTCTCCGACTCGTGATGACGTGGCGCACGGTGGCCTTGTTGCGGTAGCAGCGGTGATGGTGACCCTGCTCCATCGCTTCCTTCGTCGATATGGTCCGCTTGACCTTCCCGGTTCGCGGATCCAGGCCGACCATCGACATGGATTGACCGTCGTGAACCCACGCGATGCCGTCAATGACGAAGATATCGCCCGGGTTGTAATGCCCCCAGAAGCCGCACTCGCGGGTCCACAGCACCTTGCCCGTTTGTGCCGAGATGGCCGTCAGCACGGACTTGGTCGGGACGTTCCAAGCCTGCATTCTCTTGTTGTGGTTGGGTTCGATGAAGAGGACCATCCCGTCGTGGTAGACCGTGGTGCACAGGTTCGAGAAGTGGTAGCTGCCGTACGAGATCACCCGGGGCCGTTCGGGGCGGTCCCTGCGCCATGCCCGCTTGCCCGTCTTCAGGTCAAGTGCCACAACCGCGTCGTCCTCGATCAGGTACACCTTGCCCCCGCCCATGATCATGGACAGATGGGTAACGCGTTCGATGGCGTCGGCCTTCGAGGTGACGCCCACGAAGTCGCCCGTCTTCCAGAGCACCTCGCCCGTTCGGGCATTCATCGCCAGGACGGACTTCTTCACCGGCGGTTTGGCCTTGACGCGTCCCGGGCCCTGGGCGGCGTTGTTCACGGCGAGCACCAGCGTTCCGGCGTGATAGAGGACCTCGTCGGTGAACCGGGCCTGCGGGTAGGTCATCACGGTGCGGCCCGTCACCGCGTCCAGCGCCGTCAGCGGGGCGTTGAACCCCAGAGTCACGTAGAGGCGGTCGCCAGTGGCCACCAGTCGTCTCGGGAGGTGAGTCGGGTGGTTCCAGCGGCCGTGCCCGTAGGAGTGATCGTTCCACTGGCGCCAACCCCATTCGTCGATCCGTCGCTTCCACAAGAGTTTGCCATTGAACGCGTCACGGGCCACGAGGGCCCATTGATCCGGCATTCCGTCGATGCCCGGCGGGGCCTCGTTGATGATCGCGAACAGTCGCCCCCCAGCCGAGACGACCGTGCTGACGCTCGGAGTCGCCTCATGGTGGCGCTGCCATCGCGGGGCGGCGATCCACTGGGCGTGTCTCGGGGGTCCCACGACCGTATCGTCGGCCACGGCATTGCCGTCCGGCCCATGCATCCAGTGCGTCCATTCATCGATCCGGCTCGGGCGAGGCTTGACGGTCTTCCTGCTTGCCCTGAGCCCTGTCGAAGGGCCCTTGATGTACGCCACCCCGTTGGGGGCCAGGACGCGCATGACTTCGGCCATCGTTACCTTGCCCAGGTCATCGGCGACCAGCAGGTTCACGAGATTGTCCACGTAGGGAAGGCTCTCGCCGTTGAAGGCCTCCACCGACACCTTGCCGTAGAGGCCCAGCGAACTGATATACTCGCGGGCCCTGGCAACGTTTGTGGCATCGGGGTCCAGCCCGTGGACGAGATAGCGCTCGTTGGCCCGCAGCGCCGCGGTGAGCTTGCCCTGTCCGCAGCCGACGTGCACCACCAGCCCGCCGGAGACGCCGGAGGCCTTGATGATCGCCGTGGCGTCGCCGGCCGCATCGCCCCGCGCTGTCGGCGTACCGACCAACAACACGATGCCCAGCGTCAGACACGCAACGCTCTTGCTACTCATGATCTGCTCCTTCAACGTCGCCGCTGTCGGCAGCGACGACGTTCAGCGTAGCAGCAGTGGGGGACAGGTGCAAATGCGTGCGCGGGGGGCTTGCCCGGACACAGGTGGCCACTGAAGTGGCCACCCCACCTGTCTGCGATCGTGCGGGCGGTCAGGTCCACAGGTGTCCGAATGCCCCGCGACATCGTATACTTCCATTGTGTCCCATGGGCGACGAGAAGACACATCCTGACGCCTCGCCACCGCCCCCGAAGCGCCGGTCGCGACGGTGGTTTCTCGGCATGGCGGCAGGGGGTGCGGCGGCCGCGGCTGCAGGGCTGTGGTTCCATGAGAGTCCTGCTGGCGGCAGTCCGGCTTCGCCGGCGGACATCGACCTGACTGACCTGGCCGCACCGGGAAGCGACCAGAGGGACCTGACGTTCTTCGTCGCCGCGGACACGCACTTCGGCGTCAGTGGAATCAGTGAACTCAACCGCAAGCAGATCGAGGCGATGAACGTCCTGCCCGGCTCGCAGTTTCCCCCGAGTCTCGGCGGGACCGTCGGCAGGCCCCAGGGCGTTCTGGTCGCGGGTGACCTGACCGACTACGGCCGAAGCGGTCAGTGGGACCAGTTCGTCACCCACTACGGCCTGACCGGGGGCGACGGGCTGTTGAAGTACCCCGTACAGGAATGCACGGGCAATCACGACCGGTACGTCAACGAGTGGTCGGAGGTGCTGGCCGGCGTGCAGAAGCGGCACGGGCACCTGGTGCGCGGATGGGTTTGGCAGGGCGTGTGCTTCCTCTGCCTCGACATGTATCCCGACCGGGCGGCGCGGGACTGGCTCGCGCGCCAACTCGCGACGATTGGCCGGCAGCGCCCGATCGTGCTGTACTTCCATTACTCGATCGTAGGCCCGTACTCCGACAGTTGGTCGGCCGACGAGAAAGCCGCCTTCGCCGACGTCATCTCCGGCTACAACGTCCTGGGCATCTTCCACGGACACTATCACTGGTCGGAGCACTACACGTGGAAGGGCTTCGACGTCTACAACGTCGGTTCGCCCCGCCACATGTGCCTCAGCTTCGGCGTGGTCCACATCTCCGAGACGGCGATGACCGTCGCGTCGCTGTGGTGGGGGCCTTCCCGGTTCGGCACGAGCGGGGCCGCGGTTAATCCCGCTACGGGCAAGACCGTCGGCCACTGGCGGTGGACGCATCGCAAGCAGATCGACGCCACGTAGGAGCGCCGCGGAGGGCTCTCCGTGGCGTGGGGACGCTCACAGGAGCCTCCAGGACGTCCGAGGCCGCGGCCTGAGCGACGATCTCCCGGCCGACGGGGTAAGGGGTGGGTAGAGGCGCGGCAGGCGGCTACGGGGGGGCCAGCCGCGTTGGCCGCCTTCCGCCGGCGCAACCGTTGCGGGCGAGGGCGGGCGGCAGGTACAATCCGAGGATGAAGACACACCTGACGATACTGACTGTGGTCGCACTGAACGTCGTATTGGTCCTGCCGGCCGTGGGCGCCGAGAAGGCCCCCGCGAAAGACGCCAAGGCCAAGCCCAAGGCGAAGACCTACCCGGGCTACCCCGATATCGCGCGGCTGGATATCGGCGCCGCGGCGCCGGAGTTCAGGCTGCCCGGCGTGGACGGTCAGACGCACTCGCTGGCGGACTACAAGACCGCCGACGTGCTGGCGGTCCTGTTCACCTGCAACCACTGTCCCACCTCGCAGATGTACGAGGACCGCATCATCGGCCTGGTCAAGCGGTACGCGGGCAAGAGCTTCCAACTGGTCGCGATCTCGCCGAACGACCCCGGCGCCTTACGTCCGGACGAGGTCGCCGGGGCGCCCCTGGGCGACAGCTTCGCCGAGATGAAGATCCGCGCCGCGGAGAAGAAGTTCCCCTTCCCGTACCTCTACGACGGCGAGAAGCAGACCGTCTCGATGAGCTACGGCGCGACCGTCACGCCGCAGATCTTCATCTTCGACAAGGACCGCAAGCTCCGCTACACCGGCGCGATCGACGAGAACCCTTACGGCACGCGCGGGACGTCCTACACCATCAACGCCATCGACGCCCTGCTGGCGGGCAAGAAGATCCCCGTCGCCATCACGCGCCCCTTCGGCTGCTCGGTCAAGTGGGGCTATAAGCGAAAGGCCGTCGACGAAGCCACCGCCGCCTGGAAGGCCAAGCCGGTCAAGCTGGCAGACCTGGACGCCGCGGGGGCCAAGACGCTCGTGGCCAACGACGGTAACTTCCTGCGGGTCATCTGCGTCTGGTCGCTGGACGACGCCTCGTGCAAGGCCGGCCTCGCCGACCTGATCCACCTGCGACGGATCTTCGAGTTCCGCCCGGTCGAGTTGATGACGGTCAACTGCGATCCGGCCGCCAGGCGGGCGGACGTGCTGGCCTTCCTCAAGGCCCGCCACGCCGCGGCACCGGGGGCCTCACGATGGCGCCCGCCGCAGATCAAGCGGCCGCCGTGCAACTACTTCGCCACCGTGGACAAGGCCAAGCTGCAGGCCGCCCTCGGCAAGACGACGAAACCCGGCGTGCCGCGAATCGTCATGCTCATGCCCGGCGGCGAGGTGATCTACACGCAGGAAGGCACGCTGGACGTCGGCGCCCTGCGAAAGAGGATCACGAAGGTCTTCGGCGGACGGTGAGGACGTGCCACGGCACCCCTGTCTTGATTTCTCCCATAATCTCCTGTCCCGACCCCTGTAACATACCGAGAATGGTGGTATATGGGAGGCAAGGACATCGCAATGGCGGTTTGGAGAAGAACTCTGATCGGGATGGCCCTGGCGGGGCTGCTTGTCGCGAGCGGCCTGTCCGCCGCGGGCACCGAGCGGCCGCGCACGACGGATCCGCGGGTCGACGAACTGATCGAGAAGCTCTCCGGGCAGGGCACTGAGGCGATGATGGCGGCCACGGCCTTGGCCGACATCGGCGACCTGCGCGCCGTGCCGCCCCTGCTGACGATGGCCCGAAGCAAGGGCTACTCGCTGCGCCTTGCGGCGATCACGGCCCTGGGACGACTCGGCGACCGGCGCGCGACCAGCGTGGTGACCGGCGTCCTGAAGGCTGACGACGCCCACATGCGCGCCGCGGCAGCCCAAGCCCTGGGACGGATAGGTGACCGCAAGGCCGTCGGCGCGATCGTGCGCCTGTTGGACGACGAGGCCCCGCCCACGCGTCTGGCGGCGGTTCGGGCACTGGGGGCGATAGGCGATCCGCAGGCCGTGCGCCCCCTGACGACGGCGCTGACAAGCGAGACGCCGGAGATGCGTGTCGCGTCGGCACGGGCGCTTGGCATGATTGCCGACCGGCGCGCCGAGCCCGCTCTGTTCCGTGCCCTGATTGACACGGACCTCCGCGTCCGCCGGACGGCCCTGGCCGCCATACGTGCCCTGGGCCCGAACACGCCTGGGCAATCCCCCGAGCCCCTCGGGCCGCTGCCCGGACTGCTGAAACACCGCTACCCGCAGATTCGCGCCTACGCCGTCCGCCGGCTCGGTCAGTCGGGCAACCCCGCCGCCGTCGCGCTGCTCATCGACGCCCTGGACGACCGGAGACCCGACGTGTTCTTCGGCGCCTCGCTGTGGCTGGGGCGGGTCGGCGGCGAGAGGGCGATTACCGCGCTGATCGGCGTGATCGAGGCCACTGACTCCCCGCGACGCTGGACATCGGCTGCCGCGGGACTGGCCGAGGCGAAGGCCGCCCGCGCCGTGGCGCCCCTTATCGAGCACATGATGTCGCGACGGTTCGACGTCGACGTGCTCCAGGCGGGCCTGGTGGCGCTGGGGGGCATCGGCGATGCGTCAGCCCTGGCGCCACTCCGCAAGCTGCAGGCCGCCGGCGGAAAGCTCGCGCACTGCCGCGATACGCTGATCGGCGTGATGGCGCGCCTGGGCGACGAGGCCAGTTGGACCGTCGTGCTGAAGGCCGCCAAGGCCCCGGCCCTCGCTTCGCGGCGACAGGCCGCCATCTGGCTGGGCTACACCCGCGCCGCCCGTGCCGAAGCACCGCTGGCGGGGCTGTTGTCGGACCGTCAGCCCCGCGTCCGCGCGATGGCGGCGACGGCGATGGGCAATCTCCCGCGCCCGGGTCCCGCCGCCCGATCCGCCCTGACCGCCGCTCTCAAAGACCCCGCCAAATCCGTCCGCCAGGCCGCGGCCGAGGCACTGCGACGAATCCGCAGGGTTGGTATCCGGTAGCCCGTAGCCGGTAGCCGGTTCATGCTCCCGCGAGGGTGTTCTGCGGTTGGAACGCCGTTTTCGGTTAACAGATATCACATCTGCTGTTCCCGGCTACGGGCTACCGGTTACCGTCGTTCCACCTCGATGATGTGAAAGACCGTGTCGTCGCCGGTGAGGTGCTCGAGCATCAGGTCGGCCCCGCCGGGCAGGGCGCCGGCCAAGCGGGCGTCCGTCAGGTTGATTCGCCTGTCGATCCACCTGCCCGTATCGCTGCACGTGACCGCCATCCCCCGCGTCTTGCCCTGCGCGGCGGCGTAGCTCAGTGTCCACGAGCCGGTGCCCTTGTCCAGGTACACTACGCGCACCGAGACCGCCCGGGGGCGATCCGGTCCCGCGAAGAAGCGCCTGTCCAGCCGGAAGGACATCCGCGTCTTGCCCGCTTCGTGATCGAAGCCGCGCCCGAAGCGGCTGTAGTGGTGGTCCGCCGGCCCGACGTGCCACCACGCCACGCTCGTCTCATTCGGGTCCAACTGCTCGAGGAACCGCCAGTAGTTGCCCGGCCAGATCTTCCACCCCACGTCGTTATAGTCCTTGCGCTGGCGGTTCCGCATCCCGCCCCCCAGGGCCGCAGGCGGGTCGCCCTGGTAGGCCCCGTGAGCGGCGAAGGCCTTGGCGATCTTCACAAAGCGATCGACACCCGATCTCCTCAGCTTGCCGAACTCCCCTTCCGGGAACGCCTTGACGTCCGAGGCGTCCAGTCCGCGGCGCAGGGCACAGAACGCCGCCGGCGCCGTCGCCGCGTCGTGCCGACCGGCGTACCTGTTAAAGAACCGCAGCGCCGGGGCGTACGTCTGCCCGGCCGCCGCCGCGGCGGGGACGTTCCAGATGTCCAGCCCGCAATGCGTGGCGAAGATCGACGCCCAGTACAGCGCCTGGCCCGGGTTCTTCCTGCTCCAGCCGGCCACCTTCCACTCGCCGTCCTGCTCGCCGCGCGTGAAGACCTCCTTGCCCGCCTTCTGCGCTTCAGCGACGAAAGCCTGCCACCGCGCCAGGCGCTCGGTCGTGTAACTGATGTGATAGCCGTGGCTGAACATGCCCTGCTTGCAGCCGATGGCGTCGAGGTTCTTCATCAGCCAGGCGTGCTCGGCATCGCGATTGGCGTCGTCGTTGACCAGTATCCGCAGCGCCAGCTTCCCGTCGATGCTGAAGGCGGTCTTGTAGACCTCCCACGTGGCGATGCGAAAATCGCTCCACTGCTGCCGCGAGATCGCGTAGGTCTTCTCCAGCGGCTTGCCCTTGTAGCCCCATCCGTCGCCGGTGGAGCCCTCGGCCGACTGGACGAAGATGATCCGCTTCCGCAGGTCCGCCGGCAGGGTCGTGACATAACGTCCAAACGCCCGAACCGCCCGGAAGAAGTACCGTTTGTAGGCCGCGTCGAGATAGTACGGAAACTCGCCCTTTCGCGTCTTGCCCATCGGATTGACCATCGTGGTGCACTTGACCCGGGGCACGCCCTTGTCGTAGACCCACTTGGGCGCCGACGGGCCCACCCAGAGCATGACCATCACGTAGAACCTGTTGTCCCGAGCGAGCTTGAGCCTCTGGCCGAGTTGCTCGTCGAAGCGGAATGTCCCGTCGGCCGGCTCGAGCGAGTCCCATTTGAGCACGATCGGCACGCCGACGACGTGCGGACTGGACTGTCGCGTCGTGATCCGCGGACTCCACGAGCACCAACTGTAGACCCCCCAGCAGTCAGCGGGCAGGTCGGGCAGGGCGTCGGCGCGGGCAACGGCGGCGCCACCCACTACCAGGACCGCCGCCACACAGTTCCGCAACACACGCATTCTCACTACACGCTCTCCCATCGAATACTCCGGTCGTACCTACGCTCACCCTCGATTCTATGTCGCTTCCCAACATCGAACAAGGTGAGCGTCTCGCATCACCTCTGGCGCGCCTGGTCCCTGTCTCCGCGGAGAGCGATATCGCGGGAAAAGCCCCCCGACGGCGTCGGGGGGATCCCCTCGACGGCGTCGAGGGGCCTTTTCCTGTATGATGACGGACGCCCGAGGCGATATGATCTTGTTCTACCCGTTCGCAGCGGTTGCGGGCGGATGCAATGGACCTTTCGGCTGGGAGATGCTGCTGTGATGATCAACAGGCGCGACGTGATGAAGGGGATCGGGGCTTCGGCGGCGGCTGCGATGATGCCGCGGCCGGCGTGGGCCAGGAACGCCGCGACGAGCAAATGGCCGGCCAGGCCCAACGTGATCATCGTGATCACCGACGATCAGGGCTACGGCGAGTTGGCGTGTCACGGCAACACGGTCATCAAGACGCCGAACCTCGACAAGATGCACGCCGAGTCCGTGCGACTGACGGCATTTCACGTCAGCCCCACGTGCGCCCCGACGCGGTGCAGCCTGATGACCGGGCGCCACGAGTTCCGCTCGGGCGTCACCCACACCATCCACGAGCGCGAGCGGATGGCGCTGGCCAGCCGGACCATGCCCCAAATGCTCACCGACGCCGGGTATACGACGGGGATCTTCGGCAAGTGGCACCTCGGGGACCAGGAACCGTACCAGCCGCACAGCCGCGGGTTCGACGAGGTGTTCATCCACGGCGCGGGCGGAATCGGGCAGGGCTATCCGGGCTCCTGCGGGGACGCGCCGGGCAACAAGTACTTCGATCCGGCCATCCGACACAACCGCACCTTCGTCAAGACCAAGGGCTTCTGCACCGACATCTTCTTCACCCAGGCGCTGCGGTGGATGAAGGCCGTCAAGGATGGCCCCAAGCCGTTCTTCGCCTACATCACCACCAACGCCCCGCACGGACCGCTGATCTGCCCGGACAAGTACAAGAAGCCGTACCTGGCCGCCGGCCTCAGCGACGGACACGCCGCCTTCTACGGCATGATCACGAACATCGACGAGAATGTGGGCATCATGCTGGACAAGCTCGACCAGTGGAAGATTGCCCGCAATACGCTGGTGATCTTCATGACCGACAACGGGTCCGCCCAGGCCGGCGGCGGAAAGCCGCGAAGGCGGAAGAAGGGCAAGCCCGCCCCGGCCGCCCCGAGCAAGGGCCTGTTCAACGCGGGGATGAAGGGCAAGAAGGGCAGCGCCAACGAGGGCGGCACGCGCGTGCCGTGCTTCGTTCGCCTCAAGGGCACGACGCCGGCCGGCGTGGACGTCGGCGCGCTGACGGCCCACATCGACATGTTCCCGACGCTGGCGGAGATCTGCGGGGGCAAGCTGCCCGCCGGCGCCAAGCTCGACGGGCGGTCCTTCGCGCCGCTCCTGAAGAACCCCACCGCCCCGTGGCCCGACCGGTTCCTCTTTGTCCACCGCGGGCGGTGGTCCAAGGGCAAGGCGGCCGACTCGAAATACGGTGCCTGTGCCGTCCGCACGCAGCGGTTCCGCCTGGTGGGCAACAAGGAACTCTACGACATCGCCAACGATCCCGGCGAGACCACCAACGTCATCGACAAGCACCCCGAGCAGGTCGCCAAGATGCGCAAGGCCTACGACCAGTGGTGGTCCGAGGTCCTTCCCGCCATGGTCAACGAGGACGCCCCCGTGCCCAACGCCAACCCCTTCAAGGTCCTCTATCAGAAGCAAGCGGCGTCGGCCAAGGGCATCCCCGCCTGGCCCGCCGAGCCGGCGGCAATGGACGTGTGACAATTGCCGACTGGCGATTGGCGGACGGCGATCGCAGGGGTAGGACGTGCAACGTGTGATTACCGTCCCAAAGGTGTAGGGGGGGCTGGTTGGGGAGTAGGGCAAGGGCATCAAATGCCTTGCCGAAGACACGTCGCAAAGAGACGAAAAGAAACAGAAGACAACAGCAACAAAGGAAACGGCTCTAGCCGCATATTTCGCAGATTGGAGGGAAAAGAAAGAGCAGAAGAAGGAGAATGACGGAAACGGCGAAGATGGAAACGAATGAAATGACTCTGTGATCATCTCTCCGTTTGAATTATCTCCCTGCATTCTGTTTCTTTGAATCTGCGACATCTGCGGCCAGGCCGTTTCCCCCGTGTCCGTCTTATCGTTTCCGTTGTCATCGGTGTTTCTTGGACCCCCCGTCCCGGCGGTGGTGCCCGGCGTGTCCAATCCTCCTACGCCTTTGGGACGCTGCCAATCCGTGTAATCCCCGTCCTCCTTCTGTTCGTGTGGGAGATGCTCGTCCGGAAGGGTACGGTTCTCCCGTCGCCGCGAAGCATGCGCTCATCCGCTTGCGGCTTCGCACGTGGCGGGGTACACTCTATCGGACGGAACGTTCCGAGAATCACATGACACCATCGTCCAACATCATGACAGGGGTGTAGCTATGTCCGCATCCGGTTTGGTTATCTCGCAACTGCAGGGCGTCACGGTGGCCCAGTTGACCGTACCGTCCATTCTTGACGGACCTGTGATCGAGTCCATCGGCCAGACGCTGTACGCCCTGGTCGATGAGCAGGCCTGTCGCAAGATCATCGTGGACTTCACCAAGGTCGGTTTCCTGGCCTCGCAGATGATCGGCGTGCTGGTCGCCCTGGACAACAAGTCCCGCGAGATCAAGGGCAAGGTCGTGCTGGTCGGCATGCGTGAGAATCTGATGAAGGTCTTCAAGATCACGCGCCTGGACAAGCGGCTGGCCTTCGCTGCCGACGAATCCGAGGCCCTGCGGGCGCTGGACGTGGACCCCATATAGCTGCCCACTCCGCGTCCGGAGACTCGGGCGCCGCTAAGGAAGGCACGGCGGATGAAGAGACACTTGCGTATCCTGCTGGCCGGTGCGGTGGTGGTCGTGCCGTTTGCCGTCACCGTCTGGCTGGCGATCGCGTTGAGCACGTGGCTGGACAATCTCGCTCGCGAGCCGCTGCAGCAGTGGGGCGTTTATGTCGGGCCCGGCGTGGGGGCGCTGCTCGTGCTGGCCGGGCTGTACCTCATCGGCCTGCTGACGCAGTTCTGGGTCTTCCGTGGCCTGGTGGGGCTGCTCGAGCGCCTCGTCGAGCGCCTTCCGGGCGTCAAGACGATCTACGAGTCGGTCCGCGACCTGCTGAAGCTCTTCGGCGGGGACGCAAGGCACATGGGGCGCGTGGTCCTCTACACGCCGCCCGAGGCGCACATGAGCATCCTGGCGATCCTGACCAACGATCAGCCGCGCGGCCTCGAGGGCGAGGGCAAGGTGGCGATCTTCCTGCCCTACAGCTACATGTTCGGCGGGATTACCGTCTACGTGCCGCTAGCCTGCATCCGCGAGGTCGCCATGCCCGTCGAGGAGGCCCTCAAGCTCTGCGCCACCGCGCAGGTGACCTCGCCGGACCTGGTCCTGGACGACGAGGAAGACGCCGACGAGGCCCCGCACGTCCTGCCGGAGCAGGCGTAACCGGCAGCGGGACCAGTCCCTGGGCCCCGCCGACGGGTTGAATAGCGAGGTAAGAACGCTATGAATCCACGAATGATACGTCTGTGTGTCCTCTGGTTCCTGGTCGCCTGCGCCGCTCCGCGAGTGTTCGCCAAGACCCCTTCCCCGCCCGGTGGGCCCCACGGGAGACAGGTCGCCCAGCGGACTGCGGCGCTGCGTTCGGCGGAGGTTTCGACGGCCGCCGCGGCTGCCGAAGCGCTGGGGTTCCTCCGTGCGTACGGGGCAGCCGACGCGCTGGCCGAGGCGGCCAGGCACGCCGCGGCGTCCGTGCGGCGCGAGGCGGTGATGGCCCTGGGCTACTGCGGCGGGCGGAAGCACGTGGGCGTCCTGCTTGCGGCGCTGGACGACAGCGACTGGACGGTCCGCCAGGGGGCGCACGTGGCCCTGACGAATGTCACGGGGATGACCCTGCCCTTCAACGGCCTGGCCGGCTCCGCCGAGCGGCGCGCCCGGGCGGCGGCGTGGCGGGCGTGGTGGGCCAACGTCCCGGCCGATCGTCCCCCGGCCGAGCTATTGGCCGCGCTGGGCGCCAACGCGGCGCCGCGGCCGCTCCTGCCGGCCCCGCCGAAGGGCGGGCCGGTTAACCTGGCCCTGGGGCGTCCGGCGAGGTTGTCGAGCACCTACAAGGGCCGCCCGGCCGTCCTGACCGACGGACGATCGACCGGGGGGTTCTGGCAGACCAAGAACGTTCCGTTCCCACAGCATTGCACGGTGGACCTGGGCAAGGGCGTGGCGGTCGGCTGTGTTGTCGTCGACCAGTACGACAACGCCGGGATGCACATGAGGGACTACGCGATCTCCGTCAGCGATGACGGCAAGCAGTTCGTCGAAGTCCTGCGCCGCAAGGGCGCCACGCCGCTTCGCCTGGTGGCGACATTCACGCCGAGAACTACGCGTTATGTGCGGATCACCTCCTACGCCACGGGCAACAGGACGTACCCTACGACGTGGCACGAGGTGGGGGTCTACGCCAAGACCGCCCCGGCGACCCCGCGGAGGCTCAAGGCCCCGCCCGCGGCGCCCGCGGGCGATGACCATCGTATCGAACGGGCCCTGCGAGCGCTGGGCGCCCTGGGCGGCCACGGCGCCGCCGACGCGGTGGCCAACGTGATGGCAAGGCACGTCGGGAGCAAGTCGCGAACGCGAGGGCGTAAGATCATGATCCAGGCCGGCATCCGGGCGATGGGGCGCCTGGGCGGGGACAAGGCGTTCGGTGTCCTGGTCGCCTTCCTGGACAATCCGCTGTGGGCCCGCTATGCCGCCGACGCCTTGGGCGATATGGGTGACCGGCGAGCAGTCGTTCACTTGGCGAAGGCCTATCCGCGCTACGGGCGCGATTTGAATGGCAGGCCGCCGCGAACGCTGCCGCGGGACGACCACCCCGGGCTGGATCCGCGGGACCGCATGTACGAGACGCCCTATGCGATTGCCCAGGCCCTGTCGCGACTGGAGATCTCCGCCGAAGCCGACGTCGCCGCCGTCCGCGCCGTCGTCCCGAACCTGCTGGCCAACATGCCCTCGGACTTCGACGGGGCCATGCTCTATGAGCCCGAGGCGTATCAACGGGTCACCTCGTGGCTGCTTGACCGTGCGGGCATGCGGCGAGCAGCCCTCGATGCGGCCTTCGCGGCCCTGGGACGCCCCCGCAAAGCCCCCGACGTGCCTGAGGCGAAGGTGCTTGCCGCCCTGGCCCGGCGCAAGGCGGCCGACGAGCCTTACGTGGTGATCTGGCTGCTGGCCTTCGCCCGGGCCGACGACGCGACGGACCTGATCGCCCTCCTGGAACACCCCAACGGATGGGTGCGAATCAATGCGGCCAAGGCGCTGATGTTCATCGGCCATCGGCCGGCAGTTGCCGTCGCGGCGAAGCTGCTGGCGGCCTCCAAGCCGGAAGCGGAGTACGGATACTTCGGTAAGTTCCTGTTCAGGAGCAGAAAGCAGGGGCAGGCCGAATACGACGACCCGTCGCCTCGATGGCGCGAGGGGATGATCCGGCTGATCGGGCGCCTCGGCGGGGGCGAGCACGTGGCGCTGCTGGTGGCGCTGATGAACGACGAGCGCAGCGTGCTGGACATCCGTCACGCGGCGGCGGTGGCGCTGGACGAGATCGGCACGGACGAGGCGGTCGCGGCGCTGAAGAAGGCGTCGATGACGCACGTGTTCCACAGCATTCAACTGGTGGCGCGCGAGGCGCTGTGGCGGCGCGGGATCAGTGTCGAAGCGCGCCCGTCGATTGCGAAACCGCCTGTTGCGCCGGATCAAACAGACGCGAAACCGCAAGCGGTTGCACCCGCACCTTTGCAGAGAATCGTCTTCATCAAGGGCGACAATTCGATGCCGAACGATTTCCAGATCGACATCTGGCGCCAGACCTACTCGACGACCGACTCGGGACCGACGTATCGCCTGGGCAAGAACCTCTACGTCCTGAGCCCGCCGGGGCCCGAGGGCAAGGTGAGGCAACTGACGCACTACACCGACGGCTATGTCGCCGACTGCGAGGTCTCGTGGGACGGCAGGCGGGTTCTGTTCGCTCGGAGGGGCGGGGACGACGATCCGTGGTGGCACCTCTGCGAGATCGGCGCCGACGGGAAGGGCTTGCGCCAGATCACCAGGGGCCCGTACCACGACGTCCAGCCGGCCTACCTGCCCGACGGACGGATCGTCTTCTCGTCGAGTCGCCTCGGCCTGCGCGACGAGTACCACGGCTACTACGCAACCGGCTTGACGATCATGAACGCCGACGGCAGCGACATCCACTGCATCGGCCTGAACCTCGGGCGCGACAACGAGCCGTCAATCCTGCCCGACGGGCGGATCGCGTTCAGCCGCCTCGAGCTGTTCTACTCGCGCCTCAAGACGGAGATCACCATTCACGCGGCCAATCCGGACGGCACGCGGGACGTGACGCTGTACGGGCCCGAGTGGCGCGACTTCTGGCGCAAGCAGACGCGGCTGGCCGGCGAGCGCGGCTGGGGCGAGGTGCCCCCGCGCCACCGCGTGCTGCGCCTGACGCAGGTCCAGCCGGTCGATCGCAGGAGACTCATCTGCGCCACCACCGGCGGGGCGACCATCGTCGGCCCCGGGCGGTACCGCCACACCGTGCTCCCGCGCGACGGGAACCGCGCCGTCACCTCGCCGATGCCGCTTCCCGATGGGCGCGTGCTCTGCGCCGCCTCGGTGCGAGAGAAGGACCGCAGGAAGGTGGACCTGGGCCTGTACCTCATGGACGCGACGACGGGCAAGTTGACGCTGGTGTACAACGATCCGAAGACCGCGGACTTCGAGGCCCGCCCGCTGGCCGCCCGGCCCCGCCCGCCCGTGCTGTCCGAAGACCCGCGGACGCGAACCGGGGCGTTTACCGGCACGCTGTTCTGCAGTTCGGTGTTCATCACGCAGGACGAGCCGGTCAAGCGGCGGGGCAGGCTGCTCCGCGTCGTCGAGGGCATGCCCGTCATCTCGCGCCACCAGACCCACCGCGGCAGCGAGCAGGCGTGGAAGAACCACACCGGCACGCATGCGCGCGTGCTCGGCACGGTGCCGCTGGCCGCCGACGGGTCGTTCCACGTGCAGGTGCCCGCCGACCGCCTCATCCACGTCCAGGTCCTCGACAGTGATCGCCGCGTGGTGGGCAATCAGCAGATATGGATGTACGTGCGCCCGGGCGAGGCGCGGAGCTGCATCGGCTGTCACGAGAAGCCCGACGCAACCATGCTGCCGACGCACCGTGCCCTGGTCCAGGGCCCGCCGCCGGTGGTCTGCCTGCCCACCGGCGGAGAGCTGACCTACCGCGCGAAGTTCTGGAACAAGGGCACCCTCAGCGACGAAGGCGAGGAACGCACACGAACCGTCCGCGCGGTGAGCTTGATCGGACGACAGTAACCGTACGGCGAACCGGACAGCGTTGCGTACATGACACGCCGTTCGATACGGCGCACCGTTTAGCGGCGGGGCAGCGCCCCGCGCTCGTCGTTCGGCGGTGCGAACCGTCGCCGTCCTTGCGTATGACAACGGCGAGCGTCGAGCGTTGCTCGACCGCTAAACAGTGCGCGTCACGAACGCGGCGCGTCGTCCGACCGCGCCGAACGTGGGCGCCATTGCGCATAGGCGTGCGCTGACGAATGATCTCTGCAAATGACACGACAATAACGAAAGGACCGAGACGTATGAATCGCCAGACCGGAACGATGACGCGGCGGGGGATGCTCAAGGCGATGGGGATCGGCGCGGCGACGCTGGCGGCGACGGGGATGCTGCGGGCGGCAAGAACCGCCGCCGCGGGAAGCAAGCCCAACATCGTGCTGATCATGGCCGACGACATGGGCTACTCGGACATCGGCTGTTACGGCGGGGAGATCCGCACGCCGACCCTCGATCGGATGGCCGCCGGCGGGATCCGCTTCACGCAGTTTTACAACAACGCCAAGTGCGGCCCGACGCGGGCGTCGCTGCTGACGGGGCAGTACTCGCAGGCCGTCGGCGAGGCCAACATGGAGCGCGGGGCGACGATCGGCGAGGTGCTGCGCACGGCCGGCTATCGGACGATCTGTTCGGGCAAGTGGCATCAGCGCCCCTTGCCGACCACCCGCGGGTTCGACCGCTACTACGGCCTGGCCGACGGGTGCTGCAACTTCTGGAACCCGGGCACCAAGGCCCGCCCGGGCGAGCCCGCCCCCGGGAGAAAGGGCAAGACTCGCGTCAGGCGGTGGGCCATCGAGGGTAGGGCCATCCCGGGCTACGTGCCCGAGGACAAGAACTTCTACAGTACCGACGCCTTCGCCGACTATGCCGTGGCGCGCCTCGAGGAATACAAGGACGAGGGCAAGCCCTTCCTGCTGTACCTGCCCTTCACCGCCCCGCACTATCCCCTGCACGCCTGGCCCGCCGACATCGCGAAGTATCGCGGCAAGTACACGATCGGCTGGGACGAGCTGCGCAAGCGGCGCTACAAGCGCATGGTCGACATGGGCCTGATCGACAAGCAGTGGGCCCTGTCGCCCAGAGACCAATCCTCCAAACCGTGGGACACCCTCAGCGCCGCCGACAAGGACCAGTGGGACCTGCGGATGGCGGTCTACGCGGCGATGATCGACCGGATGGACCAGGCGATCGGCAAGGTGATGGACAAGATCAGGCAGCTCGGCAAGGCCGACAACACGCTCGTGCTGTTCCTCACTGACAACGGCGGATGCGCGGAGCGGGTCAACCGCACGCCGGAGATTCCGCCGGGCCCGGTCGAGTCATACCGGTCGGTCGACCCCGCCTGGGCCAACGCGTCCAACACGCCGTTCCGCAAGTTCAAGAGCTGGGACCACGAGGGCGGCGTGGCCACGCCGCTGATCGCGTACTGGCCGGCCGTCATCAAGAAGAACGTCGGCGGGTACACCAAGCAGGTCGGTCACATCATCGACTTCCTCCCGACCTTCATGGAGATCGCCGGCGCCACCTACCCCACCGAACTGGACGGGCGCAAACTCCGGGCGCTGGACGGCAAGAGCCTCGTGCCGATCTTCGAGGGCCGCCCCCGCGAAGCCCACGAGAACCTCTTCTGGGCGTTCGGCGGGGGCAAGGCGGTGCGACAGGGCAAGTGGAAGCTCGTGCGGTACGGCAAGGGCGCGTGGGAGCTGTACGACATGGAAGCCGACCGGACCGAGCTGAACGACTTGGCAGGCAAGATGCCCGATCGTGCCAAGGCGATGGCCGCCCTCTGGGACGACTGGGCCAAACGCTGCGGGGCGGGCAAGAAGAGGAAGTAGTGAACCGCCCGGTGTGCGGGGCATCAGGGCCGCAGGCCCGACAGAAGGTAGCCCCGCCCGTCAGGGCGGGGAAACCGAGCCTCTTCTCTCTACAAGAGCCCCGTCAGGGGCGAAAGAACGCTCTCTCGCCGGAACCCTCTGTCGCCCCTGACGGGGCTTCTTGCAGCGAGAACCGATAGATGCCGGATCGCTACTGACCCGTGTCGTCAGATTCCCTGTCGTACAGGTGGCACGCGACGAGGCGGTCGGAGCCGACGTTCTGCAGTTCGGGTCGCCGGGACGTGCAGGAGGCGAAACACTTGTCGCAGCGCGGATTGAAGCTGCAGCCGGCCGGCAGGTCGGCCGGGTCGGCGACCTCCCCGCCGAGGGTGAAGTCCATCTTGACGTCCGGGTCCGGGTGCGGCACGGCCGAGATCAGCGCCCGGGTGTAGGGGTGCAGCGGATCGTCGAAGATATCGCCCGCCGACGCCATCTCCACGATCTTGCCCGCGTACATCACCGCCACGCGGTCGCAGATGTGCTTGACCACGCTCAGGTCGTGGGCGACGAACAGGCACGTCAGGTTCATCTCCGCCTTCAACTGGTCGAGCAGGTTGATGATCTGGGCCTGCACCGACACGTCGAGGGCGGAGACCGGCTCGTCGGCGATCACCAGGGCGGGCTTGACGATCAGCGCCCGTGCGATGCCGATCCGCTGCCTCTGTCCGCCGCTGAAGGCGTGAGGGTAGCGGATGGCGTGTTCGGGCTTGAGGCCGACCTTGACGAGCATGTCGGCGACACGGTCCTTGCGGCCGGTGCCGCGGGCGATCTTGTGGACCGCCAGGGCCTCGCCCACAATGTTGCCCACCGTCATCCGCGGATTGAGCGAACTGAAGGGATCCTGGAAGATCATCTGCATCCGCGTGCGCAGGGGCTTCAGGTCGCGGCTGGGCAGGGCGGCCAGGTCCACCACGCCGGAGTCGGTGCGGAACAGCACCTGTCCGGCGGTGGGTTCCAGGGCCCGCAGGATCGTCCGCGCCGTGGTGGTCTTGCCCGACCCGCTCTCGCCGACCAGGCCCAGCATGGTGCCCTCGGGCACGTCGAAGCTCACGCCGTCGACGGCCCGCACCTCGCCCACGCGACGCTGGAAGAACCCCTTGCCGTAGATCGGGAAATGCTTCGTCAGCCCGCGAACGCTCAGCAGGGGGCCGGCCTCGGCTGCCGGAGCGGGTACAGGGGTGTCCTGGGCGGTGTCGATCATGGCTGTATCTCCGCGGCCCGGTAGCAGGCGACCATATGGTCGTCATCGACGCTCGCCAGCGGCGGGGGGCCTGCGAAATCGCACAGGCCGGGCTTGTAGTAGTCGCATCGCGGGTGGAACGGGCATCCGGAGGGGATCTCGGTGAGGGAGGGCACCGAGCCGCGAATGGACGCCAGCGTCTGGTGGGCCTCGGCGAAGGAGGGCAGGCTCTTGAGCAGCGCCATCGTGTAGGGGTGTCGCGGCTTCTTGAGCACGCGCCGCACCGACGCCTGTTCGACAATCCGCCCGAGGTACATCACGGCGACCTCGTCGGCGGTCTGGGCGACCACGCCCAGGTCGTGCGTAATCAGCAGGATGCTCGTGCCCGACTGGGCCTGCAGGTCCTTCATCAGGTCGAGGATCTGCGCCTGGATGGTCACGTCCAGCGCGGTGGTCGGCTCGTCGGCGATCAGGAGCTGTGGGTCGCAGACCATGGCCATCGCGATCACCACGCGCTGCCTCATCCCGCCGCTGAGTTCGAACGGGTATTGCTTCAGGCGCTGTCGCGCTGCCGGGATGCCGACCTTCGTCAGCATATCGGCGGCCTTGGCTTCGGCCGCGGCCCGGCTGACGTCCTGGTGGAGCAGGATCGCCTCGCACAACTGGTTGCCCACCGTGTGGACCGGGCTCAGCGCGGTCATCGGCTCCTGGAAGATCATCGAGACCATGCCCCCGCGAATGGTGTACAGCTCGTCGGAGGTCTTGCTCAGGGCCGTCACGTCGACCTCAGGGGCGCCTTTGGGGCACAGGACGATCTGTCCGCCGACGATCTCGCCGGGCTTCTGGATCAGCCGGAGGATCGAGTAGGCCGTCACGCTCTTGCCGCATCCGCTCTCGCCCACGATCGCCAGCGTCTTGCCCCGCTCCATGGAGAACGTCACGCCGTCAACGGCGGGCAGCACGCCTTCGACGGTGGTGAAGACCGTCTTCAGGTCGCGTACCTTCAGGACGCAGTCGACGTCGGCAACCTCGACGGACGCCTCGTCGGGCACTTCGGGGGCCGGCGGCGGGGCCTGGCCCCAGGCCTCCAGGGCGACCTGGCCCGGCGTCTTCCTGTCGGTTGTCTCGCCCATGAAACTCTCCGGTCACCTGGCCGAATACGGGTCCGCCGCGTCGCGCAGCCCGTCGCCCAGGAAGTTGAAGCACAGTACGGTGGCCACGATGAACACCACCGGCAGCAGCAGCCACGGGTAGATGCTGATCGCCTTGATGTCCCTGCAGTCCTGGAGCATGACGCCCCAACTGACGATCGGCGCCCGCAGGCCCAGGCCCAGGAAGCTCAGCGACGTCTCGCCCAGGATCATCCGCGGGATGCTCAGCGTCAGCGAGACGATGATGTGGCTGGTGAACCCGGGCAGGAGGTGGCGGAACAGCACGCGCCGGTGGGAGGCGCCGATCAGGCGGGCGGCGGTGGCGTAGTCCTCTTCCCGCAGCGAGAGGATCTTGCCCCGCACCACGCGGGCCAGCCGCGTCCAGCCGAGCAGGCTCAGCACGATGGTGATGCCGAAGTACACCCGCAGCGCGGACCAGTCCTTGGGCATTACGGCGGCCAGCGCGATCCACAGGGGCAGGCGCGGCAGGGAGTTGATGATCTCGATGCCGCGCTGGATCAGCAGGTCGGTTTTCCCCCCGACGTATCCCGAGACCCCGCCGATGCTCATGCCCAGCAGGAACGTGAACAGAATGCCGATCAGCCCCACCGACAGCGAGATCCGCGAGCCGTAGACGATGCGGCTGAAGATGTCGCGCCCGTACTGGTCGGACCCGAGCAGGTAGAACGTGGGCGTGTGCGGTTTGGCGGCGGCCTGGTCGGCGCCGGGCGGCGGGGTGTACCTGTCGTGATCGATGCCGAACAGGTGCCTGTCGGTCTCGAACAGGCCCCAGAACTCGTACGTCTCGCCCCGGACGAAGAACGCCAGCGGGATCCGGTCGTCGGGGTCTTCCTTGTACGTCAACTGGAACGTGATCGGGTCCTGGTGGGCGTTCAGGGCGTTGACGTAGAACCCGTCGGAGAAACTGAACTGCACCGGCTGGGGCGGGCAGTACTTGTGGTCGAGCGTGTCGGTGTCCGTGCTTTGCGGTGCGATGAAGCCGGCGAAGATGGCCATGGCGTACAGCACGATGAGCACGTACTTGGCGATGACGGCCAGCCTGTGCCTGCGAAACCGCATGCCGATCAGTTGCCACTGCGAGAGGGTCGCGAGGGCCTGCGGCTCCTTGCGCTTGGGCTTGCGTTTGTCCTTGCTCATCGCGTGCCCCCCTTGAACCGTATCCGCGGGTCCAGCCACAGCAGGAGCATGTCGCTGACCAGCGTGCCGACCACGCCCAGCGTGCTGAGCACCATCAGCAGCGAGCCGGCCATGTACATGTCCTCGGCGAACAGGGCCTGGAGCATCAGCGGGCCGACGGTGGGCAGGACCAGAACCATCGCCACGATCGCCCCGCCGGAGACCAGTTGCGGGAACAGCCCGCCTATGCCCG
Source organism: uncultured Planctomycetaceae bacterium (assembly GCA_964625865.1). GTDB lineage: Bacteria > Planctomycetota > Phycisphaerae > SM23-33 > SM23-33 > CAZVEV01. The sequence continues at coordinate 52,545 of CAZVEV010000003.1, forward strand.
AGACAAACGGGTTCAGCGCCAGGCGGACGGGGTACTTCAGCAGGAGCTTGCCCGGGCGGACGCCCTTGGCCATCGCGGTGATCACGTAGGGCTTCTTCAGCTCGTCCAGCAGGTTCGCCCGCATCACGCGGATCATCCCCGCCGTGCCGCCCACCCCCAGAACCACCACCGGGATCCAGATATGCTTCATCAGGTCCCAGAACTTGCCCCACGTCCACTCCGGCTGGGTCGCATACTCAGCCGAAAACAGCCCCGACTGGCCCGAGAGCACCATCAGGATCAGCGCCAGCAGGAACGCCGGCACGCACATGCCGACAAACCCCACGAACGTCAGCACGTAGTCGCCCAGCGAGTACTGCCTGACCGCCGAGTAGATGCCCACCGGAATCGCGATGGCCCACGTGAACAGGATCGTCCCCAGCGAGATCCCCACCGTCAGCCATATCCGGTCGCCCACGACTTCGTTGACTTCCGGGTTGGGCTCCTCCATCGATCGCCCCATCGAGCCCTGGAGCAGGCCCTCGTCGGCGGGCTCGCCCTCGAAGTACGGGAACGTGTCGGTCTTCTTCAGCGTGGTGAACCACGTCAGCCCGGCCCAGCGGCAGTACTGCGATGCCGACGAATCCTCGAAGTGGAAGAACGTCTTGAGGTCCTCGAGCCGCTGCTCGTCGGCCGGGTCGCCCGACTCGCCCAGTTCGATCCGCTTGGCGGTCAGGAAGTCGCCCGGGGGCAACTGGATGATCGCGAAGACCACGATCGAAATGATGATCAGCGTCGGGACCATGATCAGCAGGCGCCGCGCGATATACGGATGCCGCAGCGCCACCAGCGCCACCAGCAGGACGACGATGGCGAGCAGGGACCACTTGATCAGCGCCCCGACCGTGCTGTCCCCGTCGTCCTGGGGTTTGCTTTTCTTAGCGCCCGCGGCGTCGATCGGCTCGGCCTGGCCCGCCTGCCCGCCCATCACCTTCAGGTCGCCCGGGCGCGGGGTGGGCGCCGCCAGCGACTTGCTTATCTCCGCGATGGCGCCGGGCGAATCGGACGGCTTGGCGAAGTAGAACGTCTCCATCTGGGCGTTGTCCGGCGTGTGGAAGATGTGTCCGTACAGCGCGTTGTCGGGGACGTTGAGGAAGTCGTCCTTGACGACCACCAGTTGCGGCGGGGCGGTGGTGAGGTTTATCGTCCACAGTTGCTCGGCGGCGATATCCAGGGCCTCGGAGAAGATCGTCACCTGCTCGGCCAGCGTGGGGGCCTGGAGGGCCTTCTCGTAGATTTGCATGGCCTTGTACATCGGGTGGTCGTCGTCGGGCTTCTTGCACCGCGTGCCCCGGTAGGCCTTGGGGTTTTCCTCGGGCGTGGTGTAGAACCCGCCGCGAAGGAACCATCTGCCCCAGCCGGTGGCGTAGAAGCACTCGGTGTCGTAGGCGACGAAATACCGCGGGCAGCACAGGGGCAGGTAGTCGCTGGCCGACGACCAGATGTTGAAGTCGAAGTCCATCGAGTCCTTGCGGGTGTAGAGCAGGGGGCGGCTTTGGCTGCGTGCGACGGCCCGGACGCCCACGTCCGGATGGCCCCAGTCCTTGACGACGAATTCGGTGGGCCCGACTCCCGTATAGGGGCAAAAGTCGATGTAGAAGACCATTCGCGATCCGTCGGGGAACGTGCGGTAGCCCTCGCGATCGCGCCCGGGGCCCAGCAGGCCGTCGGCGACCAGGGCGTCAAGCAACTTCCCCGCCCGGGCCGGGTCGTGCGCCGTGTACGCCTCCCGCAGCGCCTTGTGCCTGAACGGCGAGGCCCGCCCGGGCGAGACTTGGGCGGCCTCGACCTGCCCGTTGTACTCGGCGTCGATGATCCGGTCCCGATTGATCGCCAGCGACAGCGCCTGGCGGAACCGCTTGTCGGCCAGCAGGGCCGCCTTGTGCGCGGTGGCCGGATCCTCCGGGTCGACGTAGCGGATGTGGCACGGATTCAGCGCGTAGACTGACCGGGTAGCCGGATACCAGTGCAGGATCCGCGTGCCGCTCTCGGCGCGGCGCGACATGTAGTCGGTGTAGTGCTTGTACTGGATGTGGCGCGTCTGCATCGACACCATGCCGTTGATCGCCGTCACCGCCAGTGTGTCCTTCGGCTGAATGTCGAACTGGACGCGATCGACGTAGGGCAACTGGTTGCCCTCGGTGTCCACCGCGAAGTAGTACGGGTTGCGGACGAACCCGTGGGGGGGGCTGGCCTTGTACTCGCGGGGAATCCACGCCCAGTGGCGCGGGTGGTAGGGGTTCTTCCAACTCCGCATGTGCGTGAACAGGGCCCGACGGCTGTTGAGCTTGTAGGCGGCCATCGCACGCGTGCACTTGGCCTCGTCGCCCCGAGTCGGGTGCCACTGCTCGAGATAGTGCTTCGGGACGTTCACGATGCCATGGCTGCGCATGGCCATGTGTTCCATGAACATGCCCTGAGGCAGGGGGAAGACGAACCTGACCTGGTACTTCTCGTTGCCGTTTTCGTCCGCGTCAACGCCGTCGGTGTCCTTGACCCACTCGATGCGCCCGGGCTTCCCGCCGACCAGCATCCAGTCCGGCGGAATCCCCGAGACCGACTCATCCATCACGATGGCGTCCCACCAGAACATGATGTCGGCCGACGTAAACGGATGGCCGTCCGACCACTTCATGCCCTTGCGGAGCGCGACCAGCCACTGGCGCTTGCCCGTGCCCTCGACCGGATGAATGCTCCTGGCGATAAACGGCTTGACGGGATAGCCCAGCGGGCTCCACCGCGCCAGTTTCGCCCCGGCCATCCGCCACGTGATGATGCTCACGTCGCCCGGCGAGGTCGCCACGCGCAGCCACGTGCCCCCGTACTCGCCTATCGCCTTGCTCCGTCCGTCCGGCCAGGCGCCCTTCTCGCAGCCGACCGAGACATAGGGCTCTTCGGGCAGGCGCTCGGCCAGCGGCTTGATGGCGCCCTGGCGTTCCAGGTCGGCGAGGATGGGCGACTGACCGGCCGGCTTGGGGAACGGCTTGCCTGCGGCCGCCCACGGGTCGTCGTAGATGTAGTAGGTCTTACTCGGCGTGAAGCTGACGTCCCGCGCGGTGACGGCGGCGTCGAGCTGTTCGTCGGTGTACTGCGCTATCCCCGCGCCCGTCACGTCCCCGCGGAACAGCCACCCCAGCGTCCAGATCACGCCCGCCATGACCACAACGGTAACCAGCAGGGCGAGAATCTGCAGGGTGAATGGACGCTTGACCATACGCGTTTCCCGAGTTCGGACAGGGCGATTCAGGGTGCACACTAGCGGCCGGTGGGGGGGCTGTCAACCGCACGCTCGGCCCCCGCGGGGACCTCGCCGCGGCAGAACGCTTCCCGGGCGGCTTCGTCGCCAAGGTCCATCCGGAAGTGGACCCACCCCTCGCCTCGCCGCACGCCCATCCACCACGGGCCGGATACACCGGCCGGGAACTGCCACAGCACGTGGTACCCGCCCTCGTTGGTGAAGCCCTCGCCGTCAGCCTGCGTGATCCCGCCGACCGACCAGAGCCGGTCTCGCACGGCGGCCAGGATGGCCCAGCCGTCTGCGAACTCGGCCCCGAGCAGCACCTGGAACGTGTAGATCACGCGGACGCCGGCGAGATACTCCTCGAGCCAGCGGCGCGACGAGACGGGCCTGCAGTCGGCGATCTGCGCCGCCAGCCGGTCGATCTCGCCCCGCCCGGCCGACTCGCCCGACACCACCAGGCGCCGGATGGCCGCAATCTCAGGCCCGTCCGGATGGCTCAGCGCCAGCCCCGCCCAGGCCCGCGCCTCGGCGCCCTCGACCACCAGGTCGGCACCAAGCCCCGCCGCCCTCAGCGCCTCGTTCAGCGCCGAGACCGGCACGATCGTCTCAGCCGGCGTCAGGATTCGAATCGTCCGCCCCATCGTCACACTCCGCCTCATCGTCCGCATCTTGCGAACCGGTCCACGAACACAGTCTGCGCCCTGAGCTTCTACTCGACGATCTCAAAGACCTTGATCACCGAGTGGACGCGGTGTCGCCCGGGGCCCCAGGCTTTGCGGATCAGCAGGTACACGCGGCCGTCCGGCGCCACGTCGTGGCCGTGGACATGGCCGTGCTCCCACTTGTTGAACTTGACGTCGTCGTATGTCCGCGGGTCATAGGTATAGAGCCATGTCTCGGTTCGAGCGGCGAAGGTCTCGTTCTGCCGCTTGTAGTCAAGCTCTCCGATTCCCAGCAGGGCCCAGTAGGCGACCCCGCGGGCGTGCCAGATCCCGCCGGCGTGGACCCGGTCGCAGGCCCATCGGCCGACGCCATTTCTGGGCTTCAGGGCGATCCAGTTGTCGGTGTGGTTAACGGGCCAGTACGTCGGCGGGCGCCGTTCGCGTTTCTCGAACTCCCTGGTTCCGTGGTTGGGCTGGCCGATCAGGACCTTGCCCCCCATGGTCGCCAGCGTCGGGCCCGAAACCGACCCCTGCCCCGATTCATACCCGCCGCAGCCCAGGAACATGGTCTTGGGATGGCCCTTGACGAAACCGCCTCCGAACGCCTGGCGGGGCAACTGGACCGGGACCTTCTTCAGCTTCCCGGTGGCCAGGTTCTTGCCGTACAGGTGGAAGCTGGCCGGCGGCTTCGTGTCATAGAACTTCTTCGGACTGGCCCACAACATGCCGTCTTTGAAGTAGAGCCCGCCGACATAGCCGCCTTCCCAGAATCCGCGATGGACCTTGACCGGATCGAGCTGCGGCCACTTCATGACATCGTCGCCGACGCCGGGAGCCATCATCTTGGCCTTGTCCGCTTCCTGCTTTCGGCGCGCGAGCGAGAACTCGACGATCTCCTGCCGGTGGGCGTGTCCGCCCATGAAGACCCGCTGCGTGTCGAAGTCGATGGCCAACGCGCCGCGTGGATACTCCTGCTTCAGGCGCCACCCGCCGATCAGGTGGAAATCGGAAGGCTGAAGCCGCCGAGCGCGCGGTTTCGCCCCCGCCGCTTCGCCGCCGCCGGTTGCCGTGAGCATCGATGCGATGACGATCAGGAGCCACGGTGTCGCCTTAAGCTCGTTCATGTCCATCTCCATCTTGACTGCACGCCCCGTAGGATAGCCCCTCTGCCCGGCGCCCGCCACCTTCTCGCGTTGCGGCAGGGGGGGGACAGTTCTTCATGAGCGGGCGCCGGCCCACGGAGCTACGAAAAAAGGTACAGGCACGTCCGCTTCGCTTCGCTGCGCTACCGAGCCAGTCCCCATTTTCGTAGCAGGCCGCTTCTCAGGGGCGTCTTGGGAAGGCCATCTCATCCAGCGCAAAGCTGACGGGGCGGCCCCGGCGGGACCGCCCCTGCATTCGAGAGAATCCGCCATTGGCGGGGGATCATTTCGCCCACGGCGTGTTCATCACAACAAACGGGACGGTCCCGTGGGGAACCGCCCCGTGACGCGTATCACGACGTGTTACTCCTGCGTCCTGCCTGCCGCAGGCAGGCTCTTCGGTTATGCGCGGCGCCGACGCAGCAGGCCCAATCCGCCCAGCACCAGCAGGCTCATCGTCGCCGGCTCGGGGATGCCCACCGCTTCGTCGAGCGTCGTGGCGATGCGGATCTCGTCATAGGCGATCTGAACCTGCCGCGTGAAGCTGAGTGTATCGAGGTCGGCTTGGTTCACATCGACTTCGATCGTGCTGCCGATCTGGTCAAGATTCGCCAGGTTTGCAGTTACCGTTCCCCCGCTGGTGGTGAGGTTGTAGTCGTAGACGGTGAACTCGTCGGCGCCGGCCGTGCCTGTGTCGAACGAGATATGGCCGACGAGTAGGTGCACCTCCGACCCATTCGTAGCGGCGTTGAGATCCCCAGTGCCCACGGTTTGTCCGCTTGCGTCCCAACCATAGGCAACCCAGTCACCGCTGTCGGCGGCTGTGGGAGCAATACCGAAGCCCCGCAAACCGGTGGACCCGGTATCGAGGTTGACCTTTGCGTTGTTTACTGCCTGGTTGCCGATCACCAGCCCGCTCTCTTCGGCGCCGAAGTTGTTTGCTAGCTTATTCGCAAGGAAGCTGAACCACAGACTGCCGGTGGTGGGCAGGGAAGCAGAGATCGTACGTGCGTGACGATCGTTGTTCAGACGACTGTCGCTGGTGACATGGTTCCCGGAGCTTGCCAAGTCGCCAAACAGAAGGCTACCCGTGGCAAGGAACTGATTATTGACGTCGACGGAAGTGAGGTCGTCCCAAGTCCCGCTCAGGCCGGTCGCGTCGGTGTCCCCGCCGCTGCCGTCCGGTTGTCCGTCCAGGACGTCACTGGATGCTCTGTCGGTTCTGTCGGTTCCGGCCGTGCCGTACTGAAATCCTTCGTAGACGAGCAAATCGGCGTTGGCCGTGCCGGCCAATAGCGCCAGCACCAATACTGCTGCGAGCATACTTCTCATGTGAGAACTCCTTTCAGTCGTGTCCCGTCTGTCTCCAGGACGGTCGTCGAACCTCTCTCTCGCACTCAGAGCATCTCGTCATTCGGACGGATGCCTTTCAATTCACTCTGCCCTGCGCCGTCGACGTATCACCAGCCCGCCGAGGCCCATCAGCGCCATCGTCGCCGGCTCGGGGATCTGCGTGATCTCAACTTGTGCCAGGCCTATCCTGTAGGGCTCGCCAACCGGAGGCGGGGTGGGGGTAGCGTTCCCGGCAGTGAGGATCTCCAGGGCGATGTATTGGGCCGAAATGCCGCCCAGATTGACAGTGCCCTGCGGCGGGTTCCCGTTCGCTGTATTGACCGGGAGGGACAGAGGCGCTGCACCATTCAGCAGGAACCATCCGCCACTCGAAAAATCGTAATCGCCTGTGGTTTGTTTGGAATTCGGCATCGCCGGCAAGGCCGCCGCAGGCGAAGTGGCGTGATACACGTTGTAGGTTGCCACATTCTCGGTGGTATTCTGCCAACGCACGTTCCAGAGATACATCTTGTCCAGAGCCGCCACCGTGCTGCCGAGATCGATAACAGCCCAGCCGATCTTGGCATTGCTGGAGGTCGAGGGATCCAGGCGCGTATTGGCCTTCCATTCGTTTGGCCAACCACTGGGACTGTACAACCATTGCGATGGATCGGACGGATCGGGCGACGTGTCCATGCCCGGGGCGTGGTCGCCGGTCAGGAAGCCGACATTGTTCCCGTTGAGCATGTCGGTCAGGTGCCCGAGAGTATTCGGCCAGTTGCCTCCGTCATGCCCGGTGACGCCGGTGGGGTTGACGACCACCGCCGCCCCGGCGGTGCCGGCAAACAGGGCCAGGACCAACAGTGCTGCTAGCGTGCTCCTCATGTGCGATCTCCTTCTGGTTGCTGTGACGTCTCTCTCCGGTCTCCGACGTACCGGCCTGCCTGCCGAGAAGCGGGTGACCTGACGTGACGTCCGATTCTGAGCATCTGAACGTTCGAGCATCTGCCGACGACGATCGCCGACAACATCGAAAATTATACCACAGTGCGCGAACCTTGGCAAGAGAAAAATCCCTGCGTTCGAGAGAAATCGCCATCGGCGGGGAATCACCTCGTTCCTGGGCAACACACCGGGGTTCGCCCGCGAACGTGCATGGGCAACGATAGCGGACCTTCGATCACGAGATGCGTGAGGGAGTATCCCAGGGCCGGCAGGCCCGACAGAGGGTAGCCCCGCCCGTCAGAAGATTATGCGCCATTGATATTAACCCTTGCGCAAAA
>CAZVEV010000004.1:0-25879 GCA_964625865.1 uncultured Planctomycetaceae bacterium
GCTCCCTGAAGACGACGCCCGTCACCGGTCCATAGCCCAGGATCACGACCTTGTCGTGGGCTACGAGGGTGCGCGCTTGCCCCTTCTTTCCGACGGGCTTGCTCGTCCAGAGGCGACGGCCGGTGGCGCGGTCGAGGCAGACCACTTCGCGTCCTTTGGCGTAGTAGATATGATCCCCGCGAACCGCCAGGGTCATCCGTGAAGGCAAGTCCGGCGTGCTCTCCCAGAGCTTCCGCCAGGTCTTCACGTCGTAGGCCACGATTCTCCCCCGGTTCTGGCTCAGCCTGAAATCCTTGCCGGGTCGCGCCTTGGATCGGTCAGTACTCCTGATTGACAGGATAAGCTGGCCGGAATCCAGGAGCAGTTCGTCCGCCCCCTGGGTCCCTTCGATAACCTTCAACGACTTGCCGGTCGCGGCATCGAGCACGCTGACGGGGGCCTCGTACCCGAGCGTGACGTAGAGCCTGTCCTCCGTCGCGACCAGGCGTCGCTTCGTCGTCTTCGGCAGGCTCCGCAGGAAGCCGTACCTGTTGTCCGGAGCGTTCCAGCGTGATGGGGAATGCCACTGGCGCCAGCCCCAATTCGGCATCGGGAGTTTCCATAGCAGCAGGCCGTTGAACGCATCCCGGGCGATCAGCGACCATTTCGCCGGGAATCGCTTCTCCGGCTGGCCGAGAACGCCTTCGTCCCAGATGTAGAAAACCCGTCCGCCGCTCGAAACCATGGCGGCCATGCTCGAACTGACCTCGTGACTGCGCGCGTAGGCCGGGCCGCACACCCACTGCATATGCTTCGGCGGCCCGACGGCGGTATCTCGTGAGACGGCGTTATTGTCCGCCCTGCAGAAGTAGTGCGGCCAGTCGTCGATGGCATCCGGCACGGGCTTGACGTACTTGTCCAGCCCGGACGAAGACGGCTTCTTCTCCAGGGAGTTGACGGCCGTCCCTTTCGGGACCAATGCGACGCCGCGCGGAGCGAGAACGCGGGCGATCTCCGCCGGCTCCACGTTGCACGTCCTGTCGTTGACGATCAGCAGGTTGACGAGGTTGTCCGCGTAGGGCAAACGTCCTCCGGGCCAATACCGGACGGACGCTCGGCCGTAGGTGCCCTTGGCTCGCACGGCGTCGCGTGCCTTGTCCACGCTGCGGGCATCGGGTTGAAGCCCCTGCACAACGTACCGCGGGTCGCTGCCCAGTGCGGCACAGAGCGTCCCGTCGCCACAGCCCACGTGCACGATGAGTCCACCGGCAACGTCGGCGTCCTTCAGAAGCCCGGAGCCGTCCTGCGCGAGCGCCGGCGTGGCCAGAAGCAGTAGTACCAGCAATCCCTGTCTCATGATCGAACCTCACATTCGCTATCGGCAGACACCAGTCATACGTCATCGGCAGGAATGGGCCGCCGCAGAATCCTCGTCCGTGTGGACGGCCCTGTCATCCCTGCATCTTCTGCTGGATTGCATCTGCCAGTTCCTGAGCATTGTAACCGGACCGTGCGGGCACGTGAAGAATCGGAAGACCGGCGGCGGCCAGCGCGGAGTCAACGAAGCTGTCACGCTCTTGGCGAGCGGCACGCTTGTGTGATGAATCATCCAGTTCGATTGCGAGCATCGGGACAGGGCCTGTGCGGATTGGCGACGAATATCTCCGCAAGGGTCGGTCTGCCGGCTCTCATGGCCCGGGACCGGCCCGGTTGTCCCGTCATCCAGGGGAACCGGTGCTTGTGGATGGTGACGCCGAGTAATAGGATGGAAGCATGATCAACCAGATCAAGCCGTTGTTCCTTGCCGCTTTGATATGCAGCCTGGCTGTCCAGAATGGGTGCAGCCAGTCATTGAGTCCAGATGCGTCTACTGTCAGCGAGGCCGAGCGTCTGATTCCGTTGGCCTATGACGTGGACGTTATCGTCGTTGGAGGCACCGTTCGTGGCGTCGCCGCCGCGGAAGCTGCCGCCAAGGCCGGCGCCAAGGTGTTTCTGATCACGGATCGCCCGTATCTGGGACAGGACATGTGCGCCACGTACCGACTCTGGCTGGAGCCTGGCGAACAACCCGTGACCGATCTGGGCCGGGCCATATTCTCCGGCGCCGCGGCCCATCCGGACCCGAACACCGAAACGGCCCTTCCCTTCACGTACTCGGCCTCGCTCGAGTCTGCCAGGAAGTACCCCGACAACGGCAGGAAGCTGGCCGATGGCGAGTTCTCGGTGGCGAAGAAGGCGAGTGTGGAATACCGCGGCGACGTCACGATCACCGCCGACCTGGGCAAGACGACGGAGTTCTCAGCAGTCCGTTTGATGGCCTTCAACCGTTACAGGAACCACTCCGTCGGCCGAGTCGTCATCTCAGTCAGCTCGGACAATCAGACCTGGAGACAACTGGGGGTCGCACGCAACAGGAAGCCGAAGGTCCTTCTCGAGAAGGAGCCCCTCCTGCTGTCCGTGAACAGGCGGGCGACCGCACGCTACGTCAAACTCGAGGTCGCCCAGGCCAACGGGGCTCATCGTATGCTCCTGTCCGAAGTGAGGATTGTCCCGCCAGGGAAGGGGTCACCCGCCGGCCGTCGCGTGGTCACACCGATGACCGTCAAGGGCGCCCTCGACAACGCCCTGCTCTATGCCAAGGTCGACTTCCTCTACGGCAGCTATGCCACCGACGTGCTGCGCGATCCGCAAGGCAAGCTCGCGGGCATTGTCATGGCCAATCGTTCCGGCCGCCAGGCCGTCCGCGGCAAGGTCATCATCGATGCCACGGATCGCGCCGCCGCCGCCCGCATAGCCGGTGCCGCGTTCGCCCCCTATCCGTCCGGTCCCCAGACCTTTCGCCGCATCGTCGTCGGCGGCAAGCCCGGAAACAAGGCCAGAGACACAGGTCTGCGCTATCACGTGGCTGGCAAGAGCTACAACGTGTATCCGGTCTATGAATACGAGCTGCGAATCCCCATGCAAGACGGTTCGTGGGCGTCGTTCGCCCGCGCCGAGCAGCACGCCCGCGACCGGACGTGGCACCGCGGGCAGGCCGGCGCCGCCGAGATGCTCTTCCAGGTCCCCCCGGACCCGGTGAGATCGGATGGTCCGTTCGCCGGCCCATGGCCGGGCGCCGACAAGATCCCGCTGACGGCCCTGACGCCGGCGGGCGTTGATCATCTCTTCGTCCTTGGCGGTTGTGCGGACGTCTCGCGCAAGGCCGCCGCCCAACTTCTGCGCCCCTGCAGCGGTATCCGTCTCGGCCGACGCGTTGGTGTTGCTGCTGCAAAGGCGGCCCGATCGCGTCAACTCGCTGCGTTGGATCAACTGACCGTCGGTGGTGGCCAGGGGCAAGCCGCCATCCAGGCAGACGTGGGAGAGGTGCTGGACGGCTTGCGTTGGCGACCGTCGGAAGGCGCCGTTCGCAGCCCGGCCCGCACGCTGCCCGTCCTGGGGCGCTACGACACGGTGATTGTCGGCGGTGGAACGGGCGGCGCGGCGGCCGCCATCGGCGCTACGCGCGCGGGGGCGCGCACCCTCGTGATCGAGTACCTGCACGGTCTCGGCGGGGTCGGCACGCTCGGACGCATCGCGGTCTACTACTACGGCAACAAGGTCGGCTTCAACACCGAGGTGGAAGCGGGCGTCACGGACATGAGTGACAAGGAACTCCCGGAAAACCGCTTCGACATCGAAACCAAGATGGAGTGGCTGCGCCGAGAGATCAGCAAGGCCGGCGGCGAAATCTGGTTCCTGTCCCTCGGCGTCGGATCCATTGTCCAGGGCAATCGCTTTACCGGCGTTGTCGTCGCCACGCCGCTGGGGCGCGGCGTCATCCTTGCCAACACCGTCATCGATTCCACGGGCAACTCGGTCATTCCCCACTGTGCCGGACTGGAAACCCAGATGATCGACAGTGAGCACATCTCGGTTCAGGGCACGGGCCTGCCGCCCTGGAGTCCGGGCGAGAACACGATGAACTCCGACTGGACGTTCGTGCACGATGATGATGTCCTCGACATGTGGCGCATCTTTGTCGTGGGCAAGACCAAGTACAAGGACGCTTACGATCTGGGCCAACTCATCGACACGCGCGCCAGACGGCGAATCGTCGGTGACATCATGATCACCCCCATGGATCTCATAAACCAGCGTGTCACGCCCGACGTCATCTCCGTCGCCAAGAGCCGCTTTGATAACCACGGGTTTCCCAGCCATGACTTCTTCAGCATGCGCCATCAGGACAGGAGAGAGATACTGGTCGGCAACGTTCCGTATCGCGCCTTGCTGCCGAAAGGTCATGACGGCATTCTGGTCACCGGCCTGGGCATCAGCGCCCACGCCGATGCCATGCCCGTATTGCGGATGCAACGCGATGTCGAGAATCACAGCTATGCCGCCGGCCGCGCCTCGGCCATGGCCGCGAAGAACCGGACCACCGTACGCCATATCGACGTCAAGACGCTCCAGCGCCATCTTGTCAAGATCGGGAATATTCCCGAACAGTTCATCGGCGCCAAGGACAGTTATCCTCTCAGCCGGGAACGCATCGTCGCCGCCGTTGCCTCCGTCGGTCGTGACTACACGGGCATCGCCCAGGTCCTGACCCAAACGAAGACGGCCATCCCCTTGATGCGCGAGGCGTACAGGAACGCCAACGACGAGGCGGCCAAACTGCGCTACGCGCATGTCCTCGGCGTGCTGTGGGACCGGACGGGCGCCGAGTCCCTGATCAGGGCCGTCGGCAAGGCCAAATGGGACAAGGGGTATAACTTCAGCGGGTTCGGCAATTTCCAGCGCACCACCAGCCCGCTCGATAACCTGGTCACCGCGCTGGGCCGCACCGGCGACAAACGCGCCGTCCCTGTCCTGATCGAGAAGGCCCGACAACTGACACCCCAAAGTGAGTTCTCCCACTTCCGCGCCGTGGCAATGGCCTTTGAGAGCATCCGCGATCCACGGGCGGCCAGGCCGCTGGCCGAACTGTTGAGGCAGCCGGGCACCGGGGGGCACGCCTTCGTGGAGATCCGCGACGTCATCGAGCGCACGCCCGAGAGCAGAGGCGACGACTCTACCCGCAACGCATCGCTCCGCGAACTGATACTGGCCCGCGCCCTGTATCGTTGCGGGGACCACAACGGCCTCGGCAGGAAGACGCTGGAGGCCTATAGCAACGACTTCCGCGGTCACTACGCCACCCACGCCAGGGCCGTTCTGGCCGAAAGGAAGTGATGCTCCTCCTTCTGGATGACGCCCTTGTTGGCCAGGTACCTCACCAGCGCCGCCAGGTACAGGTGCAGTTCGTCGTTCTGGCGTTCAAGCAGCTTGACCCGCTTGGCCAGGTCCTGACGGTCGCGGATGCGCGCCTGACGCCGCAACTGGAGGCGCAAAAGGTTGATCTCCTCCCTCTGGTCCTCAATGTCCATCTGCTGCCCCCGGTTCCCCAGCGCTGAGAACCTGCCCCAGCCCATGATGTCTCCTTTCGTGTTATGAAACGCGGCCATCACCGGCGGAAATGAACCGCAGCGGAATCCCGTCCGTGTGGAAGGCGTTGTTATCGTCCGAGTTTCTCAATGTTCGCCAGTATCCCGCGGAACTCGTCCCAGTCAGGATCGGGACAGGCCATCGGACGTATGGGGCATCTTGGTGCGTTCTGTAATGTCTGGTTGAGCCTGGCATGCGTCTCAGCGGCGTCTGCCGTATAGAAGATCCAGTCTCGCTCCCCGTTGTTCGTTACGACGGCAACACAGATGCTGTGCTCGCCCGCTTCGAGAGCATCAAGGATGCTGTTCTCGAACTGCTCAAGCGCGTCCATGTCTGCTGCCGAGGGGAATCCGTCTTCTCTCGGCGCCGCAAGGGTCCACGTAACCATGTACCGCGTAGGGTATTGCACACTGCTCACGCGATCGTTCAAGCCATTTCGGACTCGCAGGAGAATGGGCAGTCCATATCCCCACACTCCTTCGTAAAGGGTCCAGTCATCGGACACTTGGTTGCTCTCCGTCATTTCTGTCTCCGACACCAGTTCGATCTAATGGAATCCCGTAAGACAAGGATATCGCCATGCTCGACGGGAGAAGGACATCCTATCCCGACACGAATCCAGTCGTCGGCTGAGCGGAGGCGGGCCGGCCTTTGCTGCTATTATCCGCGTAACTGTTCCCGGGGCAAGAACGTCTTCCATCACCCCTTCGGCCCAATGCCCTGCAGGCCTTCCTGGAACCCTCTGTTTGTCCACCGTTCTCGGCAGGCTCGCGAGAAGTGTGGCCGGAGATCTCTGGCCAGGCCGGTCTGGTGAAGGACCTCCTCCAGGGATATTCCCTGTTCTCCCCGGCGCAGACTGCCGAGTACACGGAAGACAATCTTGTCGGCTGAGCAGAGAAGACACTCGGGGGGGGAATTGAGCAGGAACGCCAGGGATTCGGCTTCCCCGGGGTCGAGTTTCTCAAAGTAGACCGGGTCGAAGCTGTCAAGGAACGCGGTGAGGTCCGAGGGTGCGACGTCAAAGACATCAATTCTGCCATCCTGAGCGTACGGGGTCAGGTCGAAATCCTGGCGCTGGCCCTCCTCGTCGAGAAAGAAGTGAGCTTCCCTGTCCGCGACGGTCCGTGCAAGGTGGATATCGCAGAGATCGACGACCTTGTCCCAGATTCCAAGGCGGAACAACTCGATGACGATGTTGGCATCAAGCAGGAGTAAGCTGAACTTCTTCATCGTCCATGATCTCCTGCTCGACGAATCGCAAGGCCTCCTGCCTGCTGATGTCCATGTATTCGGCAAAACGCCCGATTGACACCTCGCCCTGTCTCAGTGCTTTGATAGCCAGCGCCCCGTAGCGAGCGGGCCAGGTGGGCGGGTCGGACTTGGGGCGCTGTCCGAACTGTCTTGCCCATGCTCTGGCCCGCGCAATCTCCTGTTCGGTTCTGGCCCGGTCGTCCTGCCCCCTGTTGTAGAGGAAATGCATGTGTCGCTGCAGTGCTTCCAGAGATACGTCGAACTGGCGCGCAATATCGTGAAGGGCTGCGAATGTGATACGCCTGTCCTTCGCGCGACTTCCGATGGCCGTGCGTACCGCCTCGGGGGGCATGAGAAGGTTGCGAGCAAAGCAGGTTGCGTACTTCTCCTCCTGTTTACTGGCGCAGGATGAGGTCCGGCCGGTTTCATCCGCACCCCTGAACACGTGCCATGTCAGGAGATGGAACAACTCGTGGGCGAGATCGAAATTCCTTCGCCACCGCACATTGTTGGAGTTCAGAAGAACGCCTGCGCCGAAAGTCTCGCTGAACGTCGATGCGGCCGTTCCTGTTGGCTCGAAGACCAGATGGAATATCTTGATACCGCACACTTCTTCCAGGACCGACAGCAGGGAGAGCGCCGGTCGGTCACCCAACTGCAATTCGTCACGGACTCGTTTGGCCAAGGCCTCCGCATCGGCGTAGGAGAATCGTTCGGGCGTTCCCTCTTCCAAAGGAAGGCGAACGGACAATTCGTCATCAACCCATGTCTCAAGGTTATGGTATTGCTCGCACAACCGGAGAAAGTGGGCCTCGACCTCCTCCCAGCCCACAGCGGGCTTCTCACGCCAGAGAACCGTCTCTTCAGGGATCGGCCTATCGGTCAGGAAGAAGGATATGGACCGCCGATACGCCTTGGCCAGCGCCTGAAGTTGGCTAAGGCTGGGCTCTCGCTTGGCGTTTTCGAAATCGGAGATCGAAGATTCACCAATTCCTGTTCTGTCTTTGACTTGTGAGCCAGTCAGTTTCGCACGCTCACGAGCGTATTTCAGTCGTTCGTCAATTCTCATTGCTCGCGTCTCCCGAGGTGCACGGACAAGGGTGTTCGCTATCACAGAAGTATTATACCCACAATATCGGATATTCCAACAGAAATCTTTCTGTGAAAGCGAAATCATGCCCTGGGGCTGCATGTTGGGAATCCTGTCAGTTCACTGTCGCCAGTTTGGGTCTGTCTTCACGTCGGGTCTGAAACCTGTCTGGCTCTTGTTCTCGTAAACCACTATAAAGTAGACGATTGTACGATCCCCCTGTGCGCTTCGGCCTGCGGCAAGCCTGCAACTGGCGACGTCAGCGCCAGATTCCCAGGCGCACTCCACCCCGGACGTATCCTGCAACAACGCAGGTTGCCACCAGGAAAGGTCAGGCTGCTGAACTTGCGCAAGTGGGTTGGTTCCGTCCTCAAGCTCGTCTGGGAGCATCGCGCTTGCCGCAAGGAACGTCCCGAGATCTGCTGTGGCACACTCGAACTTCCCTTGGATAACCAGAGTCATCGCACGTGCTGATCGGACACGCACATCTGTTGCAGATACGGGAAGCTCTGCTTGAAAGACGTTCTGAATAGTTGATTCTGCGGACAGATCGGGCTCGGTCGGTGGAGCGCAGCCACCGGCGAGGCAGAGCGCCGAGGCAAGAAGCACGCTGCATGTCTGCATTGGTATCACCCCTGACAATGCCTATGGCCGTCTTGTCAACGAGTCTGGACGGATCGGAGGACGGCTTCCATGATGCGCCGGTCGCGGTCGTAGCCCTTTGGCGTGGTCGTCAACTCCAGCATGAAGGCGGAGCGGTCGCCGTAGTAGACGATGACGTTCATCAATTGCATGGGCGTCTCTTCGGTGATCATGCCGCGGGTTACCAGCACGATGGCCCTGCGCCCGTTCAGTGTCACGGCGCCGTTCTGGACGACGCGGTAATCGTCCATGATCGCCGTCTGGATCTTCTGGATCGACTCGATCGGATCGGTTCGCGTGGCGGGGAACAGGGACACGTGCAGGCTGCTGTCGTCGGGCGACTCATAGATCGCCAGTCCGCCGAGGTCCATGTTACTCTTGTTCCAGCCGGCAGGGGGGATCAGCGAGAACTGCCCGTCGAGGAACGAGACGCGGCGTTGTTCGTCCTCGACCGACGGGTCAGTCGGCTCGGTGATCATCGGCGCCTCGGGCAGCCCGGCCAACAGGGCCTTGACGGCCTGGGCCGCCTTGTCCGCGTCTTGGCGCCCGGCGCCCGTCTCGCCGTCGCGGGCCTCCTTCCAGAGGTCTTCGGCCCAGGTGTTCATGTCCTGTCGCCCCCAGGCGAACCACCAGATGGCGGCGGCGACGACCAGTGTGACGCAGACGAAGGCAACGATTAGCAGGATACGAGGCTTGTGCCGTTGCGGGGGCGTCGGGCAAGTCGGTTGGTCGGTCATTGCGTGGTCCTTACCTGAGTTCGATCCATCAGCGTCAAGCAGTAGGGGTTCTTCCCCGAACAGCGAGTATCCTACACGGCTCCTGCAACGGAACAACTTTCTTTTCAAGATGTTGGGGCGGTTGGGCTCGTGGGACGATCTGGCGATACGTGGTTGCCACTTCGGTCTTCGTCCTGTGGACTACGCCCGGACAGGCCGCGTCAAGCCACGCCACCGGCCCGCTCTGGAACGGGCCGTCGCTTGGGGGCCCCGTGGTGTTGCCGCGCGGCCCCGCCGAGGCGCCACGTCCGATGACGGTCGGGTGGGGTCTTCGCCGGGCGGGCTAATGGTAGAGAACGCTGACCATCTCCCGGGCGTCGCTTATGTCCTGGGGGTCGACGGACATCATGACGCCCCGTTCGGCGCCGGACCGCCGGGTGCACATGTGCTTGTTCAGGACGATGTGCATCCTGCAGCGGCTGGAGTTGAAACTCACGGTCTCGACGCAATCGATCGGGCCGAAGGCGACGACGGCGGGGAGGGTCCGCAGGGCGTCCATGTCGCACCGCTCGAGGGCGTCCCAGGCGCGCTGGGGCCAGCCCCTGAGATTCCTGTAGATGGCCCCCAGGCCGCCGAAGAAGAGTATTCCCAGCCACCCCATCGCCGTCAGGGGCCCCTGGACAACGGCGATCTCGCCGTCGCTGATCAGAATGCCCTGCCTGAGCAACCCGAACTGCTTGCCGCGCACACGCAGCCCCTCTCCGGTTGCCGCCCTCCTCGTCGAGGGCAAGGCCCCGGCCTGAACCCCCACGCCGGTGCGGGCGGCCAACTCCGCTGCCGAACGCGGCCGCAGGATGGCGCTCTCCAGATCGTTCAGGGCGGCGCGGTCTTTCAGGCGCTGCGGCTGGCCCACCAGTTCAAGGACGGCCGGATGACGCCGACAGAACTCGTCGACGGCCTCGTCCAGTTCGCCCTCGGCCCGGGCGGCTTCTGACCGGGCCTTGGCGGCGAACCGGCGCCGGTAGATGACGGGCCCCAGGATGAGCCCGGCGAGCATGGAGATGGCCCCCACGGCGCCGACCCATGGGGGCGCCTCCTCGCCCTCTGACAGCTCTCCGACGACGGCGGCCATCACCAGCGCCAGCAGAATCAGTGCCACCGCCGCGCAGCCGACGCCGACCAGGATGGTCTTGATCGGTGAGGGGCGCCGGGCGGCTGCGGTGTCGACCGCGGCGCGCAGGCGCCGCAGGCTCCGCACGCCCAACAGGGCCGCGTCGGTGAACATGGCGCCCTGGGCGCCTGCGGGCCCGACAGGGGTCGGCGTGGGAACGTGGGCTGCCGCCGGGGGCGTCGGTTGGAGGCCCTGGGCCTCGCCATACGCCTTCTGTGGGGCCGATCCGCCCCAGTTGCCCCCGTCGGCCGCCTCGATCGCCGGCCCGGTCGTGGGAAGCATCCATCCGCAGGAGGGGCACAGGGCGGAGGACTCTCGAAGCAGCGCGGCGGGGAAGCCCGCACCGCAATGCGAACAGACAGGAGATTCAGATGCCATTTGTCATACCTTCTTCTTCAAGATCGGTAGCCACCACCGGTGGACAGCTTACTGAATTGCTGCAACCACCATTCTTGCCCTGTGGACAACCTAACCAACCAAACAGGCCGCGTCAATAGGACAGGATGGTTTCCGCCGAACTCCGAACGACGACCGAACTGCTGTGGTCTGATATCAGCGGCGCCGCTTGGCAGCCACCTCCACCTTAGACCCGGTGGCGTGGGTTGACGCGGCCTGTCAGGACGTAGTCCACAGGACGAAGACCGAAGCGGCAAGGGCGTTGTCTCCTCGTAGATGTGGTGGTGGCCGTGTGCGAGGGGTTGGGACATTTGATTTCGGATGTCGGATTGCGGATTGTCCTTGGGCCCTGAGCCTGACGAAGGGCGGAATGGTGGCAGAAGGGGAGCTTGGCATCAGGGGGAAAGGGGCTGTAAGCCTGCTTGGGATGTCAAGGGGAGTGTTACTGTAAACGTCGAAGGGGTGACGGCTGTGAGGGGTGGGAAACTGCGATATGTGTCAATAAAGGAAGATGGGAAGTTGGAGCCGGGGCCTTGCCTTACACCGCTTTACACTTTGGGCGCGTAAAGCAGGCCGGCTTGGGGGTGTGGGAGATGTAAGCTATTGTATGGAAAAGTGTTGGAGTGTTATGTGCGGGGACAATCGGGGAGGGTTACAGGCGGGAAGTGTAAAGCGGTGTAAACCTCGCGGGGGAGGGCGGCGCTGTGAGAGATTTGGGGTGCCTGAGGAGCGTCGATCTGCCCTTCGACAGGGCTCAGGACAAGCTGATCGACCGCTAAACAGGGGGCTCCGGCGAGGGCTCCTTTTTGAGATAGAGGGTCTGGGTGGGGAAGGCGAATTCGATGGACTCGGCGTTGAAGCGGGTCAGCAGGTCGGTGTTGAACTCGTGGGCAAAGTCGAGGTAGGCGGCCCAGTCGGGGGGGGCGAACCAGTAGGTGACGGCGATGTTGAGGCTGGCGTCAGCCAGCTCGGTGAAGTGGGCGCGGCCGGGCTTGTCGGCGGGGAAGGCGTCGGAGCGTTCGGCGAGCATTTCGCGGACGATCTCGACGGCCCGCTGGACGGTCGTCGGCGGCGTGTCGTAGGTCAGGCCGACGGTCATCGTGTGCTTGATGAAGGGGCGTTTGGAGACGTTCTCGACAGCGGAGTTGGCGACGGTGGCGTTGGGGATGACCACCACGTGCCCGTTCAGCAGGCGGATGCGGGTCGAGCGGAAGCCCACCTCCTCGATTACTCCGTCGTAGCCGGCTACCCGGATGCGGTCGCCCATCTGGAAGGGGCGGTCGGCGAAGATGGTGACCGAGCCGAAGAGGTTCGCCAGGGTGTCCTTGGCCGCCAGGGCCAGCGCCAACCCGCCGATGCCCAGCCCCGCGATCAGCGAGGCGACGTCCCACTGGAAGATGTTGCTCGCGATGAACAGGACGGCCATGATGACCACGAACACGCGAAGGGTCTTGCGGACCAGGGGCACGAGCTGGTCGTCCAGGAGCGTTTCGGTGCGGCTGGTCCAGTTGGCCAGGTGGAACTCGACGACGTCGACGAGGCGGTAGATGAACCATCCGGCGGCGAGGACCGAGAGGGTGCGGCAGACGTTGATCCACATGGGGGCCATCGACTGGCCGTCGACGGTCAGGACCATGAAGGTCTGTGCGACGTAGAGCGCCCCGGCCAGCGCGAGCAGGTTGACGGGCCTGGACAGGCTGCTCATGAGCATGCCGAGGGTCGCCCGGCGCGAGTCGCCGCCGAAGCGTTTGCCCTGCTTCTCGAGCGAGACCGCGACGATCTTGCCGATAACAAAGCCGCCCAGCAGCGTCCCCAGCAGGGCCAGCCACCGCCACGGGGCGTTGTTGAGGAAGGTCCAGTCGAGGAACCAGTTGGCAAGGGTCAGGCTGTCAGCGGCGGTCATGATCGTGCTCCCGGTCGCGTGAGAATCGTCGACGGGGGGCTACTATACCCGCCCGATGCGGTCTTGTCACGCGCGGCCGCCGTCCGGCGCGTCGACCGGCACGACGCCCGGCTGGAGGGCGGCCAAGCCCCCAGGCCGCATGCCGCGACCGAAGGCGACCCCTACCCCTTCGGCGGCGAGATCGTCGCTCAGGCCGCGGCCTCGTGCGTGCCAGGGCGTCCGACTGGCCCAAGGGCCCCGTTGCGTCCCGGTGGTGGCAAGAAAAACTTCAATCGCGGGGATTCGAGACTTGACAAAAGCCGCCGCCCGCCCGTAGACTGCCTGACGGTGGGCCGGAACTGGCGGTCTCCTCCTCCGTCAGAATGCCTTGAGAGGTCTCCCTCCGCCTCTCAGTGGATCCGGTCCACCAGGCATCATCATACCATTCTAATCCGTGCCGCAGCGACTCTGCTGCAAAGGCCCCCGTCGACGGGGCCTTTTTTTTCTTCGCGCCCTGATGGGGCGAAACCCGGTCGTTTCAGGGCCCGTTGGACGACGTGCTGCCGCAGCCCGGGTCGGCGCGAGAATTGCCCTTGACCGCCTGTCCCCGGACGGCTAAGATGATATGACGATGTTATTCGGGCGACGCTGAAACGTCGGCGTCGCGAGTAATCTACTGTCTGTTTTGGTTTGGTCGGTGCGTTGGTCCGAGGGGACCGGCGGCCGGCATTTACCGGTATTGACGGCCGAAACTGTTCGGAGATAAGCAGGCCGTCAGGTTAGCGGCGTTCCGTGTCTCGCATCGCTGCGGCGGTGCGGGCGGATACGGTGACGGGCCGCCCTGCCCAAGGGCAGGGAACCTTGATTCGCGAAAGGGCCCTTAATCGTCGAGCGTCGATTATTCGTCTCGTGGGCGCGGCCCACGGGCGAGGCCTTCGGGTCATAGAGTTCACCATGAGCCATCGTTGTACCGATTACAGGGCGATTGAACGGTTTTCGATTTCGTATCTCTCGCCGCCTCCGACCTTGCATGTCGGGCCGCGGCGCGAGCCGGTCGAGGGCCGAACGTCCTAGTATGCTGACGCAGGAGCCGGCTTACCGGGCCGGAGTCAACACCTGCGGGGCTTGAGTGGATTGGACCCGAGGCGACGGGGCGCTGACGCGCCCGGGCCTGCTTATCATCTCCAGTGCAGTTGCGGCGAGATATCCGTGAGAAAGGAGTCGTCGCATGATTCTGCACCCCGCCCTGGCGGTCATGACACCGCCCCAGATTGTCGGTCTGTCGTTCGGCGTGGCGATTGCCGCCGTGACCGTTACCGCATGGGTAATGAAGCTTCTCGAGCGGTCGCGCCGCGAGGGGGCTGAAAAGGAACTGGAGGCCCAGAAGGCCGCCGCCGAGGCCGAGGCCCAGAAGATCGTCGCGCAGGCCGAAGTGAAGGTCAAGAACGAGTTCCTCGAACAGCGAAAGCAGTTCGACTCGGAAACCGAAGACACCCGCCGCGAACTCAGGTCCGAGGAAAAACGCCTGGCCAAACGCGAGGACATGATCGACCAGAAGCTCGAGACGCTGCACAGCAAGGAGCGGATGGTCGACACCGCCGAGAAGGCCATCGCCGAACGCGAGAAGGGCCTGATGGCCAAGGACCGGCAACTGAACGAGATCATCGGGCAGCAGAAGTCGCAGCTGCTCAAGGTGGCGAACCTGTCGATGGACGAGGCCCGCAACATCCTGCTGGGGCGCATCGAGAAGGACATCGAGCAGGAGGCCTCGGCGCTGATCCAGAAACGCCTCGAGGACGCCAAGGACACCGCCGACGAGCAGGCCCGCGAGATTATCATCACCTCGATCCAGCGCTACGCCGCCGACCACACGTGCGAGCGGACGGTCTCGGCCGTCGATATCCCTTCCGACGACATGAAGGGCCGCGTCATCGGGCGCGAGGGGCGAAACATCCGCGCCTTCGAGAAGGCCACCGGCGTGGACGTGATCGTCGACGACACGCCCGGCGTGGTGGTGGTTTCCGGCTTCGACGCGGTGCGCCGCGAGGTCGCCCGCCGCTCGCTGGAGAAACTCATCCAGGACGGGCGAATCCACCCGACGCGCATCGAAGAAGTGGTCGCCGCCACCGAGCGCGAGGTCAACAAGCTGGTGCAGGAGTATGGCAAGGAAGCGCTGACCGAGGCGAACATCCACAGTTTGCACGGCAAGCTGACGGCGCTGCTCGGTCGGCTGCTCTATCGCTCAAGCTACTGGCTGATCGTGCTGCAGCTCTCGCTGGTGTTCGCGTTTCTCGCCCAGGTCATCGCCGACGAACTGGGCCTCAACGGCCAGATCGCTCGCCGCGCGGGCCTGCTGCACGATATCGGCAAGGCGGTCGACCACGAGGTCGAGGGGGGGCATCCGCAGATCGGCGCCGACCTGTGCAAGCGCCACGGCGAGAAGGAGATCGTGATCAACGCGGTCGCCGGCCACCACGGCGACGTCGAGCCGATCTCGCCCTATACGCCCATCGTCAGCGCCGCCGACGCGATCAGCGCCTCACGCCCCGGTGCCCGGCGCGAAACGCTGGAGCGGTACATCCAGCGCCTCGAGAAGCTCGAAGGCATCGCCACCTCCTTCGAGGGCGTCAATCAGGCCTACGCCATCCAGGCCGGCCGCGAGGTCCGCGTGATGGTCGACGCCACCAGCGTCGACGACCGCCTCAGCAGCAAGGTCGCCCGCGACATTGCCCGGCGGATCGAAGACGAAATGGAATACCCCGGCGAGGTCAAGGTGACCCTTATCCGCGAAGTCCGCTGCGTGGAATACGCCCGGTAGCGGGCCTCGGCCGGCCCCGAAAAAGTAGGGCGTGCAACTCGTTGCACGCGGGATAGGGATATTATCCGTTCCGCGTGCAACCAGTTGCACGCCCTACATTCGCATTCCGACAGCGCCCGAAGGACTGTCGTGCCTGGTCGCCGAGTATTCTTCGACCATTCGGGCGCCCCGACTTTAATCCTGACGCCGAGGGCGTGATTACCGGCCACGTGCCGCCGATCAGCGGTCTTCGGCGCGCGGTTCGGGGCTGGCCAGACTGACGACGACCACGGCAGTCGCGGCCGCGGCGACGGCGGGGATCATCGAGTACAGCGCCAGCGGGGGCCAGTTGCTCCACAGAATCACCGTCGCGATGCCCACGATCATGCCGGCCAGCACGCCGTTGCGCGTGGTGCGGCGCCACCAGAGGGTCAGCACCAGCGCCGGTCCGAACGCCGCCCCCAGCCCCGCCCAGGCGAACAGGACCTTCTCGAAGATCGACTTGGGCAAGGCCGCCAGCGCCACCGCCGCCAGGCCGATCACCAGCGTGACCGCCCGCGACAGCCAGACCAACTGCTTCTGCGTTGCCTGCGGATTGACCGACTGGTGGTACACGTCCTCGGCAACCGACGAGGTGGTCACCAGCAGTTGCGAGTCGGCCGTCGACATCATCGCCGCCAGCGCCCCGCAGATCAGGATCCCCGCCAGCCAGCCCGGAAAGACCGCCATCGCCAGGGCGGGCATCATCTTCTCGGTGTCGGCGAAGTGGCCCGGCCCGAACTTCGCCAGCGCCACCAGCCCCATCAGCACGGCCCCGCCGTAGGCCAGCGCCGCCCAGACGATGGCCACCGACCGGGCAACCGGGACGTCGTCGACCGAGCGGATGGACATGTAGCGCGCGAGCAGTTGGGGCTGGCCCGCATAGCCGAGACCCACGCCCAGCCCGCCGAGGATCCCCGCGATGAGCGTCCAGGCCGATCGCCCGCCCGTGGGCGACAGCAGGTTCGACGCGCCGTGGGTGGCGAACGTCTCGGCCAGCCCCGCCGGCCCGCCGAGCTGAACCAGCACGACGATGGGCAGGACCACGAGGGTGATCAGCATCAGCCAGCCCTGGACGAAGTCCGTCCACGCGACGGCGGCGAACCCGCCCATGGCGGTGTAGAATACCACGATGGCCGCCCCCGCCCAGACGCCCGACCAGTGGGGCCAGCCGAACGTGCTCGACAGGGCCTTGCCCGCCGCGTCGAACTGGGCGGCCACGTAGAACGCCAGGCAAAACGCAATGATCCCCGTCGAGACGAACCGCATCACCGGATCCGACCCGCGGAACGTCCGCTCGAAGAATCGCGGCAACGTCAGGGCGCCGAGGCGTTCGGTCTCGCTTCTCAGGCGCCTGGCGACCAGGAACCAGGAGGCCGCGATGCCGCTCACCCCGCCGATTGCCGTCCAGAGCGCCGGCTCGAGCTTGGCCCCCGACGGGTCGCCCAGACCGGTCGCGTAAGCCAGCCCCGTCAGGCCCAGCAGCATCCAGCCGCTCTCGCCGGAGGCCCGCTCGGAAAACGCCACCACCCACGGGCCCAGGCGGCGCCCGGCAAGGAGGAAGTCCGGAAGGGTCTTGGTCAGCCGGGCGGTGATAACGCCCACCACCAGGATCACCAGGAGATACACCACGAAACCGAAAGCTACCGCGCTCATATGATCGCTCCGCGACAACACAATGGGACAGAGGACCGTGGGGTGTGATTATGGGGGATTCTTCGGTCGAAGGCCATAGCCCCTTGCATTTGCCCGAGCGATATCGACGATGGGAATCGTCACTATCGCACGTATCGGGAGCAGCATCATGAGCAGAGCGATCTTCATCGAAGGCGAGCACGTGAACCTCGTGCCCCTGACCGTCGACGACGCCGAAGCGTGTTTCGAGTGGGTCAACGACATGGCGATCATCGTCAACGCGGGCAACGAGCCTTTGCCTGCCGGCCTGCACAAGCAGCGCGAGTTCATCCGGGAACTCTACGGGCGGAAGAACAGCCTTATCCTGGGCATCCAGCGCCGCGCCGACGGGTCGCTGATCGGCACGGGCGGGCTGTCGCGCATCGAGTGGGTCAACCAGCGGGCCGAACTGACGCTGTGCATCGGCGAGGTCGACCAGCAGGGCATGGGGTACGGCACGGAGGCGACGATGCTGATCCTCGATCACGCCTTCGGCAAGCTGAACCTTCACAGCGTCATGCTGCGGGTCATCGACTACAACGCGGCGGCCCTGGCCTGCTATCGCAAGTGCGGCTTCAAGCCCATCGGCCGCCGGCGCGAGGCCAAGATCATCGACAACCAGCGCTTCGACGTGATCTACATGGACATCCTCGCCTCGGAGTGGACAGGCGATGGGGAACAAGGGAATAGGCAATAGGCAGTGGGCAATAGGGCTTCCGGGCGAAAGGGGAGATTGCGTGTGACGAAGATACAGAGCTACAAGGATCTCATCGCATGGCAGAAGGCGATGGAGCTGGTCGAGGCCGTCTATCGTTTGACGGCCGGGTATCCGGGAGACGAGCGTTTCGGCTTGATCTCGCAGACACGTAGGGCGGCGATCAGCATCCCGTCGAACATCGCCGAGGGGTACGGCAGACAGACCCGCGCCAATTACACGCAGTTCCTCCGCGTATCACGGGGATCAGCTAACGAGGTTGAAACCCAGCTTCTGCTGGCCATCCGCCTGGGATATGTATCGACAGACCAGACACGGGCGGTTATGAATCTCACGCTGGAAGTACAGCGAATCCTCAGCGCACTGATCTCCAGCCTGAGCCCCGACCGATAGTGCTGCCCGCCGCACGTCCGGCCGTTCCCTATTCCCTACTGCCTATTGCCTACCGCCTATTCCCTCTCGTATTGCCTATTGCCTTCACACTCCGCTCAAATGTCCTTGATCGCGCGGGAGTCCCTGGCGTATGATGAACTACTGCAGCGACGGCTGCCGCGGGCCTGCGGGCCACTGCGGGTGTTGCGCTGTGTGACGGTGTCGGCCCCGACCGGGCCGGGGCCGTTGGACGCCCCCGGGCGTTTGGACCCCGGTGACGGGCCGGGTACAAGAACCCTGCTTTCGACTCGCGGGCCGCCGCGGTCTTGACCAGTGGAGTCGTAAATGTCTGACGCCGCCCCCGGCGACGGTGGCGCTGTGCAGCAGCCGCCCTCGGACCGCGCGCCGGAAGCGCCCGCGCCTCCGGCGGGCGATGCCCAGCCAGCCGCCCAGACGCCTGCCCAGAGCCCTGCCCAGACGGCTGACCCGTCGCCTGACCAGACCCCCGCGCCCGCCGCTGCGCCGGCCGAGAAGAAGACCCGTCCGACCCTCGTGGTCCGGTACGGGCTGATGAAGCAGATCGGCCAGTTCCGTCACAACCTCAAGAAGCTGCCCCCCATCGGCTCGGTGGTCGTCGTTCGCACCGAGCGCGGCGTCGAGCGCGGCGTGGTGGTGGCCAACGTCTGCGAGTCCGACCACTTCGGCTGCGTCAGGCCGCAGAATCTCAACGCGTTCATCAAGGCGTGCGGCAAGGAGTATCCGTTCAGGCGCGACGGCAAGGTGTTGCGGCTGGCCAACCACCAGGACGTGGTGGACTACAGGCACCTGAGCAGTTCGGGGCACGAGGAAGCGACGTTCTGCCGCGAGCAGATCGACGAGTTGGAACTGCCCATGCGCCTGGTCACCGTCGAGCACCTGCTCGGGGGGGGCAGGATCATCTTCTACTTCGCCGCCGAGACGCGGATCGACTTTCGCGAACTCGTGCGCCGCCTGGCCAGCCAGTACCACACGCGAATCGAGATGCGCCAGGTCGGCGCCCGCGACGAGGCGCGGCTGGTCGCCGACTACGAGCGGTGCGGCCAGCGGTGCTGCTGCCAGCAGTTCCTGCAGTACCTCCGGCCGATCTCGATGCGGATGGCCAAGACGCAGAAGGCCACCCTGGACCCGTCGAAGATCTCCGGGCGCTGCGGGCGGCTGATGTGCTGCCTGCGTTACGAGGACGTCGGGTACGAGGACCTTCGCAAGAAGCTGCCCCGCCGCAACACGTGGGTGCGGACCGACGAGGTGACCGGTCGCGTCGCCGAGACGCAGATCCTGACGCAGTTGGTTCGCCTGTCGCTGCTGGAGGGCACGACGCGGGTGGTCTCGGTCGCCGACATCATCGAACGTGACGTGCCTCCCCCGGAAGCCGGCGAGGTCCGGGCCCCGGCCCGCAAGCCCCGACGGGGCAAGGATGCATCTGAAAAGCCCCCCCGAGGCGACAAGGCCTCCCGGGGCGACAAGGCGGCTTCGGACGACGGCGCCGGCGATGGCGACCAGCCCCGCAAGCGCCGCAAGCGTCGACGACGCAGGAAAGGCGGCGAGGGCCAGCCGGCCCCACAGGGCCAGGCCCCGTCCGAGGGCCCAGGCCGGCAGGCCAAGGGCGACAAGGCGCCCGACGCCGGCGGGGCCAAGGCGGCTGAAGGGGGGCGATCGGCCCCCAAGAGACGCCGGCGCCGCGGGCGACGCAAGAAGAAGAAATCCACCGGCGGGCAGGGCGGGTCAGGTTCCTGACGATGAGACAGCGCGGACGCTGATTGAGACGTGCGATGCGATGTAGTCACGAGATATCGGTCTTGAGTAGCAGCGTGGAGACCCCAACGCCCCTCCCGATGTGCATCGGGACGTCCGGGGGATCCCCCCGACGCCGTCGGGGGGCTTTCCGGGGATCATTTCCGTGCGAACCAGACGGGCCCCCCAAGGAAGGACGCGTATGATGCTCAGGTTAGGCGATCAAAAAATGTTGGGGGGGAAACAGG
Organism: uncultured Planctomycetaceae bacterium; assembly: GCA_964625865.1. Lineage (GTDB taxonomy): Bacteria > Planctomycetota > Phycisphaerae > SM23-33 > SM23-33 > CAZVEV01. The sequence goes on from CAZVEV010000004.1 coordinate 20,209, forward strand.
ACTGGCGTACAATTGGCCTCCATGAAAGTTGATCCGAGATTTCTCGCCGACGGCGGGCCGGAGATCTTCACCGGAAACGAACTCCTGCTCAAGGGCGCCCTGGAAGCCCAGGGCGGCGTGCACCTGCTCGGCGGCTATCCGGGCAGCCCGATCGCGGGCTTCTTCGACGCGCTGGCCTACGTCAAGGACCTGCTCAGCGACAAGGGCATCCGCGCGGTCATCAATAACAACGAAGCCCTCGCGGTGGCCATGCTCAACGGGTCGCAGGTCGCCGGGTGTCGCGGCATGGTCGTGATGAAGTCCGTCGGGGTGCATGTAGCCGCCGACGCGCTGGCGCTGGGCAACCTGGCCGGCGCCCACCCCCAGGGCGGCGCGATCGTCGTCTATGGCGACGACCCCTGGAGCGATTCGACCCAGGTCGCCGCCGACAGCCGCTACATCTCCAAGCACCTCCACACGCCGGTCGTCGAGCCGTCGAACATCCAGGAGATCAAGGACTTCGTCGACCTGTCGTTCAAGCTCTCGGCCGAATCCGAACTCTACGCCGGCCTGATCATTCCCAACAACCTCGCCGACGGCGGGGGCACGGTCCAGTGCAGGCCCAACCAGTACCCCGCGTTCAACACCAAGAAGCTGCGCGACTTCCAGACCGCCGCGATCGACCTGGACAAGTTCGTGCTCCTGCCGCCCAAGACGTGGTGGCAGGAGGAGTCGCTGGCGTCGCGGTTCGATCGTGCCAAGGCCGCCGCCCGCCGCCTGGGCATGAATCGCATCGAGTACCCCGCCCAGAGCCCCGACGGCGTCGGGTTCATTACGTCCGGGCTGGCCTACGGGTACCTGCTCCAGTCGCTGGGCGACCTGGGCCTGCTGGGCAAGTGCCCCGTACTGAAACTGGGCATGACGTATCCTGTCGACGAGACGCTGGTGGCCGAGTTGGCGGGCCAGTGCAGGCACATCATCGTCGTCGAGGAACGGCGCGCCTTTATCGAGGAGCAGGTCCTCGAGATCGTCACGCGCGACAGGCAGTTGGGGGTGATCGATCCGGACCTGCAGGTCTGGGGCAAGGCGTTTCCTCACGGCGCCGAGGGCCTGCCCGCCACACGGGGCCTGTCCCCCTCGATCATCACCGAGCACCTGGCCCACGCGTTCGAGGCCATGAGCCGCGCCGGCCAGACCGTAGCCCCGGACGCCGTCGAGCAGATCTGGCGGGACGAACTGGAGACCATCGAGGGCACGGCCACCAAGGACATGCCCGCCCTGCCTCCTCGCGTGCCGACGTTCTGCCCGGGCTGTCCGCACCGCGACTCGGCCGACCTGTGCCTCGAAATCAAGCGCCGCTTCACCGACGCCGACTACATGCGCAAGACGCATCGCTGCGGCCCGGTGGACCTGCTGTTCCACGGCGACATCGGCTGTTACACCATGCTGATGTTTCCCCCGAACACGCCGCTGATGCACAACCTGTCCGGCATGGGCCTCGGGGCGGGCACCGGCTCGGGCATGGACCCGTTCATCACCAACAAGCAGGTCGTCTTCATGGGCGACTCGACGTTCTTCCATTGCGGCGCGCTGTCGATCAGCCAGGCGATCAAGCTCGGACAGGACATCACCTTCATCATCCTGGACAACTCCACCACCGCCATGACGGGCCACCAGCCCACCCCGGGCGTGGAATACGACATTCTGGGCAACACCACGCCGGGCCAGAACATCGACGACATCGTCAACGGTATCGTCGGGGGCGGCGAGCGGCAGGTGCCGGTCATCCGCACCGATCCCGAGCAGCGCGGCCCATACCGTCGCCTGCTGGAGCAGACGTTCCTGGCCGAGGGCGTCAAGGTGATCATCGCGGACAAGGAGTGCGGGATCACGCGAGGCCGTCGCCGCCGCCGCCAGGACGCCGAGATCGTCCGCAAGAAGGGCTTCCTGCCGTCGAAGCAGCGGATGAACGTCAACCATGAGATCTGCCGCTTCTGTCTCGCGTGCATTGAACTGACGGGCTGTCCCGGCCTCAAGCACGTCGAGACCGACTACGGGCGCAAGATGGGGACGGACCTGACCGCGTGCGTCAATGACGGGGCCTGCGAGCGGATCGGCGCGTGCAGCAGCTTCGAGCGGATCACGATCAAGCGGCGTCGCCCGCCGGTCTCGCACGTGCCCGAACTCGGCCTGGACGATATCCCCGAGCCCGAGATGCGCCCGGTGACGGACCTGTGGCGCTGCTGCCTGGTCGGCGTGGGGGGGATGGGCATCGGCGTGGGCACGAGCATCGTCCTGCGGGCCGGCCACAAGCAGGGCTACGACGTCCTGTTCGTCGACAAGAAGGGTCTGGCCATCCGAAACGGCGCCGTCGTCAGCCAGGTCGTCTACAACGTCACCGACCGGCCCGTGACCGCGCTGGTGCCGTTCGGCAAGGCGGATTTGCTGATCGGCGTGGACGTGCTCGAGGCGGTCCGCGCCATGGACCCGGCCGGGCGGACGCGCGTGGTCTCGAAGGACCGCACGTCAGCCGTCGTCAACACCTCGAAGGTCAAGACCATCCCGGGCCTGATCGCGGGCGTCAACGACTTCGACGTCGATGAGATGGTCGAGACCGTCCGTGCCCACACGAAGGCCGACGACTTCATGGCCCGGGACATCTCGCGGATCTGCGAGAAGTACCTCGGCTCCAAGATGTACGCCAACGTCATGATGCTCGGGTTCGCCTTCCAGAAGGGGCTGATCCCCGTCTCGATGCACTCGATGGCGTGGGCCATCAAGGACACCATCCGCACCGACTTCAAGAAGAACCTCTACGCCTTCAATATGGGTCGCAAGCTCGTGGTCGACCCGGACCTGTTCCGCGGCGTGGCGCCCAAGACGTCATGGCGCGACGCGCTGGAAGAGCGCTGCCGCTCGACGATCCGGCGGTACGGCGCGGGTCCCGCGCTGGCTGACGACCTGCGCCAGGCCGTCGCGGGCCTGATCAAGCGCCTGGCCGCCCTCGACGAGGACCTCAAGCTCGCCGTCGCCGTGCGGACCTACGACTGCATGCGGTGGGGCGGCATGGACTATGCCCGGCGCTACATCCGCCAGGTCCGCGAGACCTTCGAACGCGACGCCGCCGCCCACGACTACGCCGCCACGCGCGCCGTGATCTTCAACCTCGCCGCCGCCATGCTCATCAAGGACCTGGTCTTCACCGCCGAACTGGCCACCAGCCCCGAGAAGTACGCCCGCGACCGCGTGACGTACAACGTGCACCCGACCAACGGCGACCGCATCCGCTACCGACACAAGATGCACCAGCCCGTGCGCCTGGGGCGATGGCGACTGACGATGAACTTCACCGCCTCGCCACTGCTGCTCAAGACCGTCAAGCGCATGCGGTGGCTGCGAAAGCTGCCCGGCTGGAACCGCGAGGAACTCGAGCGGCTGGCCGAATACGAGCGTCGCGTGGCGGCCTTCGCCTACGAGACGGACGACCAGTACCGCAGCCAGGCGATCGGCCTGTCCTCGTCAACGTGCATGACCTGCGAGATGCCTCGCTGCCAGTCGGCGGGCTGTCCGCTGGAGAACGCGATTCCGGAGTGGATCGCGCTGGCTGAGTGCGGCGACTGGCGTGCGGCCGCCGAGGCGCTGCACGCGACGAACAACTTCCCCGAGTTCACCGCCGAGGTCTGCCCCGCGCCGTGTCAGACCGCCTGCAAGCAGGGCATTAACGGCTTTCCCGTGCAGGTCAGGCAGATCGAACGCGAGATCGTCGAGCATGCCTTCGACCGCGGCTGGGTCCTGCCCGCGGCGCCGCCGGAGGATTCCGGCAAGCGCGTGGCGGTGGTGGGGTCCGGCCCGGCGGGTCTGGCGGCCGCCCAGCAACTGGTCCGCGCGGGGCACGACGTGACGGTCTTCGAGTCGGCCGACGCGCCGGGCGGGCTGCTGCGGTACGGCATCCCTGACTTCCGGCTGGACAAGACCCTCGTCGACCGCAGGCTCGACCAACTGCGCGACGAAGGGGTCGAGTTCACCACGGGCGTGACGATCGGGCGCGACGTGCGGGCCGACGCGCTGCACGACGAGTTCGACGCGATATGCCTCGCCACCGGGGCTACCCGCCCCCGCGACCTGGACGTGCCCGGCCGCGAGGCGGCGGGCGTGCACTTCGCGCTGGACTACCTGCGAAACGGCAACGGACGCGGCGCGCCGATCGACGCGCGCGGCAAGGAGGTGGTGGTGATCGGCGGGGGCGAGACCGGCAGCGACTGTGCCGAGACCGCCCTGCGCCAGGGCGCCAAGGCCGTCCACCAGTTCGAGATCCTCCCGGCCGCTCAGGTCGCCCGCGACGTGACGCACGAGGCGCCCAAGGGCGTCGACCGCCAGTGGTGCGTGGCGACCAAGGCGTTCGGCGCCGCCGGCGACGTGCTGGAAAGCGTGGTCGGCACGAAAGTGGCCTGGACCCGCACCGCCACCGGCCAGGCGCCCTCCGAACTGCCCGGAACCGAGTTCACGCTGAAGGCTGACCTGGCGCTGTTGGCGTTGGGGTTCGAGGCCGAAGTGGCGCCGGACATCGCGGGCCAACTCGGTCTGACCGTTGAGCCCGACGGACGCGTGCTCGCCCAGGACTACGCCACCGGCGCCGACGGCGTGTTCATCGCCGGCGACCTGGCCACCGGGCCCTCGCTGGTCGCCACCGCCATCGCCGCCGGCCGCGGCGCCGCGGCGCGAATCAACGAGTACCTCAGCGCTCGTTGACTGGTTGACCGGTTGATTGGACATGCCCCCGAGCAGGTAGGGCGTGCAACTCGTTGCACGCGGAATGATGGTCGCATTCGTTCCGCGTGCAAACACCTTGCACGCCCTACGGTGGATGAGCAGACATGCCCCGAGAATCGAAAGCCGCCCGTACCGCCCGCAGCGCGAAGATCTTCGCCGCCTTGCGAGAGACCTTCCCCGAGGCCACCTGCGCCCTGAGTCATCGCACGCCGATGCAACTGCTCGTGGCGACGATCCTGTCTGCCCAGTGCACCGATGTGCGAGTCAACGTCGTGACGAAGGACCTGTTCAAACGCTATCGCACGGTCAAGGCCTTCGCGGAGGTCTCGCAGGCCGAGTTGGAAAAGGCCATCCACTCGACGGGCTTCTTCCGCAACAAGGCCAGGAACATCCGCGGCGCGGCAGCCAAGATTCTCAGCGACTTCGGCGGCAAGGTGCCCGAGACGATGGACGAGCTTCTCACGCTGCCCGGCGTGGCCCGCAAGACGGCCAACTGCGTGTTGGGCAATGCGTTCGGCAAGAACGAGGGCGTCGTGGTCGACACGCACGTCAAGCGCCTGGCCGGCCGCCTGGGCCTCTCGAAACAGAAGACCCCCGAGAAGATCGAACGCGACCTGATGCCCCTGTTCCCCCAGGACGACTGGGCGCTGCTGTCCCACCTCCTGATCTTCCACGGCCGCTCCTTCTGCCCCGCCCGCAAACCCAACTGCCCCGACTGCCCCCTCAACGACCTGTGCCCCTCCGCGGGGAAGGTGTGATTCGGATTCCAATCGCATAGTCAGACTTGGCGCAGTCTCGTCGCCCTACAGTACGCTGCGCATGGGACACACCGTTCGGTATCGCGCATCGTTTAGCGGTGGATAGGAAGATAGACCGTTTTTGTGCGGACCTACATAAGGCGGAGGGCCCCGAAAACGGGGGG
>CAZVEV010000004.1:25889-56444 GCA_964625865.1 uncultured Planctomycetaceae bacterium
CCCCGCCCACCAGCCTCCCTCCCCCCCCCCCCGCTAAACGTGGAGGGTGCGACGTACCTTCAACCTCTAACCTTCAACCTTTCCCCGAATGAACTCGCGGACGGCGTCGGGGTCGTTGGGGAGGTCCTTGCAGCGGACCGGCAGGTCGGCGAGGGCGTCGACGTCGGGGTGGTGGGCGCCGGGGAGGTCGTCGCCGGTCGCTTCGATGATCGCGTCGGGGAATTTCGACGGGTGGGCGGTCGAGATGCAGATGGTCGGTTCGGACGCGCTCGCACCAGCCCCGGCCGGGGCAACGGCGGTGGGGACGAGGGAGTCCACTACCGAAACGCCGCACGACGTGTGCGGGTCGATCACGTAGCCGTAGCGCTCGTAGCATCGGCGGATGGCGGCAAGGATGTCGGATCGCGCGGCGGGGGCGGCTTCGAACAGCGGGTCGACCTGCCCGGGCAGATCGGGGTCGATTCGCAGCATGCCGTCGCGGGAGAACCGGCCCATCAGGTCGGAAAGGCGTTCGGCGTCGCAGCCGACCTTGTGATAGAGATACCGCTCGAAGTTGCTGGCGACCTGGATATCCATCGCGGGGGCGAGCGTCTGGTGGACGGACCCGATGGAGTACTCGCCGCTGTTGAAGAACCGCGCGAGGATGTCATTTTCGTTGGTGGCGAGCACGAGTTGCGAGATCGGCGCGCCCATCTGGACGGCGTACCAGCCGGCAAGGATGTTGCCGAAGTTGCCCGTCGGCACGCAGACGCGAACCGTCGCCGCCCCGGTCTGCTCCGTGACGGCCAGGCTGGACGAGAAGTAGTAGACGATCTGCGCCATCACGCGGGCCCAGTTGACCGAGTTGACCGCGCCGAGGGACATCTCGCGCTTGAACTCCAGGTCGCCGGCCAGCGTCTTCATGATCCGCTGACAGTCGTCGAAGCTGCCCGCCAGGGCGATGTTGTGCACGTTGTCGTCCAGGACGCTGGTCATCTGGCGTTCCTGGATGGGCGAGACCCGCCCGGCTGGGTGCATCACGAAGATGTTGATCCCCGCCCGCCCGCGGACGCCGCAGATCGCCGCGCTGCCCGTATCGCCGCTGGTGGCGGCCAGGATGTTCAGCCGCCCGCCGCGAGCGGCCAGCACGTACTCGAAGAGATTGCCCAGCATCTGCAGGGCCACGTCCTTGAACGACAGCGTCGGCCCGTGCCACAGTTCCAGCACGTGCAGGTCGCCCACGCGCGAGATCGGCGCGACCCCGCCGTCGAACGTTTCGCGGTAGGCCCGCTCGACCAGTCCGGCCAGGTCGTCTTCGGGGATGTCCGTGGCGAACAGGCGCATCACCTCGAAGGCCAGTTCCACGTATGACAGCCCGCGCCAGTCGTCGAGGCGGCCGCGCACGTCGGGTATCTCGTTCGGTACGAGCAGCCCGCCGTCGTCGGCCAGGCCCATCATCACGGCGTCCTGGAAGTCAACCGCGTCAATCTGTCCGCGGGTGGATACGTACTTCATTGCGTTGTCCTCTGTCGGTCCGCCGCGTTGCGGCGGAAACGTCGATCTCACGATCGACCGTTAAACGATGCGTGCGAACGATCTGCCGCAACGGGTGCGATCCCCACGCTGTCTTTTTGCTCGCGTTTAGCGGCGGATCGTCAGATCCGCGTCTTGTTGTTGTCGCCTAGCGCCCTTCCTCGCGCTGTCTCTTCGTCGCCTCCTGGAGCGTTCGCTTTTCTTTTGCGGTCAGGCTGTTGATGCCGTGGTCGTGGACCTTGTCCAGGATCCGGTCGACCTCCCGCTGCTCAGCCGCCTCGCGCTCGATCTTACGCTGCCACGCGCCCTGCTGATGCCTGGTGCGTGCGTCGGCCGTGGCGCGTCGGAGCTTCGGCAGGCCCCAGATCCAGACCGCCGCGGTCACCGCCCCGCCGAGGTGTGCCACGTCCGACCAGAACCGCGGACCGTATATCCCCTTGCTCACCGAGCTGAGAATCACCAGGGCCATCCCGGCGAAGATAATCAGGGCGGCCATCCGTATCGGCACGGGGAACAGGAAGAAGATCAGCTTGAAGTGCGGAAACAGGACCGCGCAGGCCAGGACGATGCCGTAAACGCCTCCCGAGGCGCCGACGATCGGCACGTCGCCGCCCATGCCCACGAGATGGCCGATCACCACGTACGCCATCCCCGCCACCACGCCGCAGATCAGGTAGAACCGCAGGAAGGGCTTCGACCCCCAGCGCTGTTCCAGCGGCGTGCCGAGCATGTACAGCCCCAGCATGTTCAGCGCGATGTGCAGGATATCGTTCGTGCTGTGCAGGAACTGGAACGTCACGTATCGCCAGACCTGCCAGAATGCCCCCGGCGTGGCGCCGAAGTAGGCGCTGATCACGCCGTACGGATAGCCCGCCCTCGGGTTATCCAGGACGATCTGGAGCACGAAGATCACGGCGTTGATGATCAGCAGGGTCTTTACGATCCGCCCGGCGCGCGGCATGCCGACCATGAGCCCGCGGCCCCGGGTCGGCGCACCATAGTCGCCTCCCGGTCCGCCGTCCATGTATGGTCTGTCGTGCAGCCCCATCTGCGTTTCCTTGCTCGCTCAGTGTTTCGCCGGTCTGGCCGGCCCGCCCTCGTGGTCTGCGCGCTCGGTACTTACTTCGACCGATCTCTCCCCGTACCGTTCACTATTTCGCCGGATTCTCGATCCGCTCGCCGGTCCGACCGATTATAGGACGCTGCGCCGGCGCGAGCAATGCGGAGGGGGATTGGGGGATGGTGGGTGGAGACAAGGGCGCGGCGACGATGTGCGCGTTCTGCACGGAAACGGAGTGCAACATACCCGACTCCCGACGGGTAACTCATCCGAACGGCGCGCGAAACCGCAAGCGGTTTTCATGGTGCGCGATCGTCCCGCGACAGGGATTCCTATTCCGGACGATACATTCCGCGCTTCGCGCATCAGGTAACCGCTTGCGGTTTCGCGCGTGGTTCGAAGACGCTGACCCCGACCGAATCGCACACGTTGCGCTCCGTTCCCCCGCGGTGTCGCCTTGTCACGTCCTTTCCCCCGCACCCGACGTCTCGTCGTTTTGCCTTGTTCACGGGGGCGAGGGGGCTAAGATGGTCGGACGGTGATATGTCGGAGCATGACACGATGACGCCGCGGCGCGTGGCGATCCTGGGTTCGACCGGGAGTATCGGGCGACAGACGCTGGAGGTCATTGCCTCTCAGCGCGACCTGAGCGTTTGCGCGCTGGCGGCGGGAAGCGGGTGGCGGCTTCTGGCCCGGCAGGCCGAGCAGTTCGGCCCCGAGGCGGTGGCGCTGGCGGACGAGGACGCCGCCGAACGCGTGCTGTCGGAACTGCCCGACGGGGTGGATCTGCTCGGCGGGCCCGAGGCGATGAGCGAGCTTGTCCGTGCGGTGCGCCCCGATATCGTGCTGTCCGGCGTGGTGGGCGCCGCGGGGCTGGGGCCCACGCTGGCGGCTATCGAGTGCGGGGCGGCCCTGGCGATAGCGAACAAGGAGACGCTGGTGATGGCCGGCGCCATCGTCATGCCCGCCGCGCGGGCTGCCGGCGTGCCCGTCCTGCCGGTCGACAGCGAGCATTCGGCCATCTTCCAGTGCCTCGCCTCCGGTCGCCGGTCCGAGGTCAGTCGCGTGGTGATAACCGCCTCCGGCGGGGCCCTGCGCGACTGGGACGAGCAGGCGGCCGCCGAAGCGACCGTCGACGACGCCCTGAACCACCCGACCTGGGCGATGGGCCCCAAGATCACCATCGATTCGGCCACGTTGATCAACAAGGCCCTTGAGATCGTCGAGGCTCACTGGCTGTTCGACCTTCCCGCCGAGCAGATCGACGTGGTGATCCACCCCGAGTCGATCGTGCATTCCTACGTGGAGTACTGTGACGGGTCGGTCATCGCCCAAATGGGCCTGCCGGACATGACCACGCCGATCGCCTACGCCCTGAGCCACCCCGCCCGGGCGGCCCGCGAGGTGGCGCCGCTGGACCTGGCGGCGGTGGGGGCCCTTACGTTCAGCCGCCCCGAAGGACGGTTTGCGCGGGCGGTGGAACTGGGCTTCGAGGCGATTCGTCGGGGCGGGGCGGCAGGCGCCGTCTTGAACAGTGCCAACGAAGCTGCCGTGCAGGCCTTCATCGACGGGAAGATTGTCTTTGGACAGATCGTTCCGATAGTCGAAGAAACTTTGAACCGCGCCGAGCCGATAAAGGAAGTAACGCTTGAAGGGCTGCTTTTCGCTGACGCGTGGGCGCGGCAGGAAGTGGCCCTGGCTGTTGCGGGCCTGACGTAAGACGCCCCGGGGTCCGGCCCACCCAACCACCCGAAACGAAAGCACACTGATGACAATACTCGCGGACATTACAACCCTTTGGTTTGACTACGTTTGGCCGATCTTCCTGCTGGTCTTCGGATTCGGGATGGTGGTGTTCATTCACGAACTGGGCCACTTCCTGGCCGCCAAGTCGGTTGGCGTGCGGGTCGACCGCTTCGCACTGGGCTTCGGGCCGAGGTTGTTCGGGATCAAGAGGGGCGAGACGGATTACTGCGTAAACCTCCTTCCGCTCGGCGGATACGTCAAGATGCTCGGGCAGGAGGATGCCGCGCCCATCGAAGAGGGCGGCGAGGCGACCAAGGACCCGCGATCGTTTCTGAACAAGCCCATCTGGGCGCGGATGGTGATCGTGTCGGCCGGCGTGGTGATGAACCTGATCTTCGCCGCCGTCCTGTTCGTGGTGGTGTGCATGGCGGGCATCTCGTTTACCGCGCCGATCGTGGGGGGCACGGTCGAGGGCTACCCGGCAGCCGAGGTCGTCACGTCGTTCGGGACACCCGCGTCACAGCCGACCACGGCGCCAGCCGCTGTCGGCGACCGCAAAGTCGGCCTCAAGCCCGGCGATAAGATCCTGTCGGTCGGTGGCAAGGACACGCCGATCTTCGACAAGATCGGCCTGACCGCTGCCCTGGCCGATCGCGGCGAGAGGTTCCTTACGGTCTTTGAGCGCGACGGGAAGACCGGCACGTGCGAGTTGACGGTGAAGATGGGCCCGCAGGGGCGGCTTATCTTCGGCATCGAGCCGCCGCGGAGCCTCGTGGTGGGCCTGCCCGTCGAGGAGCGCATCGAAACGGACTTCGTCCCCGGCGACCGCGTGACAGCCGTCGACGGACGCCCCATCGAGAACCACTGGGACATCGAGCCGGTCAGGAAGGCACTGACGGGCAAGACGGTGACCGTGACCGTGCAGCGGAACGGCGAGACGGTGGATATTCCCGTCGTTCCCCTGCCGCGCCTGAGCGGTCCGCGGATCCTGTTCCGCAAGCCCACCGGCGAGCCGATCCACTACAAGACCGCCGTCTGGTCCGAGGAGGGGACGTCCATCGAGGTCACGCTGCTCGACGGGACGACCGAAACGCTGGCCGCTGAAGCCGCTGACGTGGGCTCGGCGAACATCCTGGACGTATACGGCCTGATCCCCCGCCTGACCGTTGCCGGCGTGACCGAGGGCTCGCGGGCCGACGAGGCCGGCCTCGAACCGGGCGACATCATCATCGACTACGCCGACAAGACCACCCCCACTCTGCTGAAGCTGCGCGAGATGAACGAGCACTTCGCGGGCAAGGGCACGAACATCACGGTGATTCGCGACGGCAAGACGCTCGAGCCGATGCGCGTCGTGCCCAAGGACCGCAACGGGCATTTCCAGATCGGCATCATGCCCGGCGTGGACGTGATCCATCCGGTCGTCGGCGCCGTGCGGACCGGCTCGCTGGCCGCCAAGGCCGGTCTGATCCGCGGCGACGTGATCACCGCGATCAACGACGTCAAGGTCACCGGTTGGAACGACATCGTCGCCCAGCGCCTGGCCTGCACCGGCGGCCAGGTCGCCATCGCCTACACCCGCGGTCAGATTTCCGGCCGGACCGTCATCCCCGATGCCGGCCAGGCCGTCTTCACCCCCAGCGACTATCGGTTCGACCTGTTCCGCGGGCGGGCCGGCTTCGAGATGCTGATGGGGCCCGAGGTCAAGACGAGCAATCCGCTGACGGCCATCGTCTGGGGGTTGCGCCAGACCAGGGACATGCTCGTGATGAACTACGCCACCATCCGCTCGCTGGCCAACCGGACCGTCAGCCCCGGCGAGGTCCGTGGACCGGTGGGCATCTTCGAGATGGGCATCCAGATCGGACGGCGCGGGCTGGTCAAGATGATCTACTTCCTGGCGATGATCTCGGTCTGCCTGGCCGTCTTCAACTTCCTGCCCCTGCCCCTGGTCGACGGCGGGCTGGCGGTGATCCTGATCATCGAGAAGATCCGCGGCAGGCCCCTGTCGGTCAAGGTGATGAACATCATCCAGATGGCCGGACTGGTGATGATTCTGGGCATCTTCGTTGCCGTGACCTGGAACGACATCACCCGGATCATCGATAACATGTGGTAGCGGGGCGCATCGTACATCGCCCTGTTTTCCGCCGCGGGGCGCTGGGACGGTTGATATCGGTCACGATCTGCCGTAAAATAACATGTTCACCGCCCCGGCGAGGGGTGGATATGCGCACCTGACGGCCGCGCTTGCGGTCGCGAATCGGAAAGAGTGATTTTGACGCAACCCAATATGACATACGAACTTCAGAACGTTGCCGAACCGAACCTGTTCCGCGAGATGTATCCCTACCACGACTTGCCTCGCGTGATCTTCGACGGGCTGACGGTCCCCGAGGCCCTGGGCGAGTTCTGGATAACCGACACGACCTTCCGCGACGGCCAGCAGGCCCGCCCGCCGTATACCGTCCAGCAGATCGTGGACCTCTACACGCTGCTGAACCGCCTGGACGGCGGGTCGGGGCTGATCCGTGCCAGCGAGTTCTTCCTCTACTCGAAGAAGGACAGGCAGGCCGTCGAGAAATGCCTCGAACTCGGCTTCGAGTATCCGAAGATCACCGGCTGGATCCTCGCCCGCAAGCAGGACTTCAAGCTGGTCAAGAACGCGGGGCTGGCCGAGACGGGCATCCTGACCAGTTGCAGCGACTACCACATCTTCCTGAAGCTCAACAAGACGCGCAAGCAGGCGATGGAGATGTACCTGTCGGTGGTTCGGGCGGCCCTCGACGCCGGCGTGATCCCGCGGTGCCACTTCGAGGACATCACGCGCGCGGACTTCGGCGGGTTCGTGATTCCGCTGGCGATCGAGCTGATGAAGCTGCGGGCCGAGTCGGGCATGGACGTCAAGATCCGCCTGTGCGACACGATGGGCTTTGCCGTCCCCTGGGCCACCGCCGCCCTCCCGCGGTCGGTACCCAAGATCGTCCACGCGATGATCCACGACGCCGGCGTGCCGGGGGAACTGCTCGAATGGCACGGGCATAACGATTTCCACAAGGTGCTGATCAACCCCGCCACGGCGTGGCTGTACGGCTGTGCGGCGTGCAACGGGAGCCTGCTGGGCATCGGCGAGCGGACGGGCAATACGCCGGTCGAGGGCATGGTGATCGAGGCGGCGCAGTTGCGCGGCATGGACGAGCGGGTCCGGTACGACGTGATTACGGAGATCGGGCGGTACTATCGCAAGGAAATCGGCGTGGCGATCCCGCACAACTTCCCGCTGGTCGGCAGCGACTTCAACACCACGCGTGCGGGCATCCACACCGACGGGCTGATCAAGAGCGAAGAGATCTACACGGCCTTCGATACGCGGAAGATCCTCAAGCGGCCGATCGGCGTGGTGATAACCGACAAGTGCGGCGCCGCGGGGATCAAGCACTGGCTCGATACGCACTACGGGCTCGACGTGGCGAAGGACGATCCGCGTCTGACGGTGATTCTCGATCGCGTCTCGGCCGAGTACGAAGCCGGACGGACCACCGCGATCAGCGACGAGGAAATGCGGACCTGGCACGACGAGGCGTTCGGCGCCGAGGGCGATGCGTAAGCGGGTAGGGCGTGCAACGGAGCGTGCCTGTCCGGTTAGGGCGAAAAAAAGGTCCTCGAACTGTCGCGCCGGGCTGATCTTGTGCGTTTAACATATGGACGCGCTGTATAATGGTCGATTCCATATAATAGACGTGCGGGGGTCGTGCGGAAGGACGGCAGGACATGACGACGCTTGAGCACCACGCCGGACTGCGGGAGATCCGAAGCCGCCTGGATGCGGTGGAGTTTCGCCGCCGAACCGTTCGCCTGGCCACGGGGGTTTCGGCCATGGTGGCCCTGATCGCCTCGGGCCTGATCGTTGCCGGCGCCGCGGGGGGATACTGGCAGGGGCCTCCGCCGCAGATGCTGCGGACCGGCCTCTGCGGCCTGCTGGTCGGCCTCTGGGCCCTGGCGGCGTGGTGGTTCATCATTCGCGAACTGGCCCGTCGCCCCAACGCGGCCCAGACGGCCCGATACGTCGAGCAGGCGATCGGCGACCTGCACAACGGGCTGATCAACTCGATCCTGCTGGCCCGCGACGAAGACCAGGTCAGCGAAGATCTGGTCCGCCACGCCATAAACGAAGCCGCCGCCGAGTCCCGCAGCGTGGACCTGGCGCGAAGCGTCTCGCTGCGCCCGCTGAAGCGGTGGGTCCTCGCCGCCGTGATCGCCGGCGCGACTATGGGCGCATTCGCTTCCATGCAGGCCGGACCGTTCTGGCGCGGCGTGCTGGCCGTCCTGGCTCCCGGAAGGGCCCTGGTGGACATGGAGCACCTGGCCCCCGGCACGGCGAGGATCGACCTCGGCCAGGACGTGACGATCAGGGCACGCTTGAGCAATCCGCACAACTGGCCCATCTCCGCCGCCGTGGTCTTGGCCGACGGTCGCCGCCGGCCGATGACGATGGCCGACGACAGCCGGACCTTTTCCCTGCCGCTGGGCCCGGCCGTCAAGCAACTGCGCTACGCCGTGCAGGTTGACGGGCTCCGCTGGCCTCGGCAGGACGAGGCGTTTTACACCGTGAGCGTCTCGGTACCGCTGGCGGAAAACGGGCTGACCCCGAAAGACACGACGGTCTTCATCGGCGATCCGGTTACCGTGCGGGCCGAGATACGCAACCCGCGTTCCCTGCCCGTCGAGGCGGCTGTCATCTTCGACAACGGCGATCGCCAGCGCATGGACCGCATGGGCCCCGCCGGACGCGTGTTCAGTTGGAAGCGTCCGGACGTGATGCGAAGCTTCGGCTATGCCGTCCAGATCGGCGACTCGCGCTGGCCGACCGACAAGCCCTTCTATGCTGTCACCGTCATCAAGCGCGTCGAGGTGGACGCCGTCGAGTTGCGGTACGCCTATCCCGCCTACACCGCGCTGCCGGCCAAGACCGTGACCGCGACGCCCGATAACGCGTCGATCAAGGTCCCGATCGGCACGCAGGTCACCGTCGCGCCGCACCTGACCGGGCAGGCCCGCACCGTCGTCCTGCGCCGGCGCGCCGCGAAGGACGTGGCGATGACCGCGTCGGCCGACGGGAGAACCTACGCCGCCTCGTTCACCGTGACCGCCGACAGCGAATACCGGATCGTTGTCCGCGACATCAAGGGCCACCTCTCGCAGTACCCCGAATCACCCGACGGCGAGACATCCGACGCCTGGTATCGCATCCGCGCGGTGGCCGACCCCGAGCCCAAGGTCGAGTTCATCCGTCCCGCGCGGGACACCTCGGCCGCTCCGGGGCAGACCGTCCGCATGAAGCTCAAGGCCTCCGACACCTACGGGCTGGCCGGCGTCAGGCTCATGGCGGGGCTCGAGGGGTTCCGTCCCAAGGAGGTGCGTCTCTGGCCGGTGGCAGGCAAGACGTCGGGCCTTTTCGAGTTCGATTACGTCGTCGACAAGGCCCTGCCCGAGGACAAGGGCCTGACGCTGGTGTACTTCGCTACCGCGACCGACCGGCGCGACGTGCCGCCGAACCTGGGTCCCCAGACGGCTGAATCGTCGAAGTACAAGATCCGCGTCGAGGACTCAGCCAAGGTCGCCGCCCAGCGGGCCGCCAGCTACGAGGAACTCCGCAAGCGCCTGCTGGCCCTGCTGGAGATGCAGTTGCCCCAGCGCGTCAACACCGGCCTGTGCGTTCAGCGCCACAAGCGCCTGGGCGTCCTGACGGCCGAAAAGGGTCCTGCGGCCACCCGCGCCGCCATCGCGGCTGAGATCATCAGGGTCAGCGCCGAGATTCACACCGTCCAGGGCACGATCCGGGACGAGATGGTCAAGCTCGTCAAGACCTTCCCGTTCGATGCGCAGATGGTCACGGTTCAGCAGGCCGTGGCGCTGTTGGCAGCCAACGAAGCGCCGGCGGCGATCGACCAGGCCAAGATCTTCGCCAAGACCCTGGCGCCCGCCGGAGTGGCCGCCCCCGACGCCGCGGACCGGCGCGACCTGGCGGCCCGCGGGCTGGCGCGGACGCAGCACAAGATTATCGATACGCTCCAGACGCTGCTGGCGATCATGCCCTCCCTGGCCAACAAGGCCGGGCCCAAGAACGCCCCCGGCGGCGCCGACATGCCCGCCGAGACGCGCGAGAAGATTCGGAAGCTGACGGCCGAACTCGAGAAGTTCCTGGAGGCCGAGAAGAAGGCCATCGAGGCCACCAAACGCCTGGTCAAGAAGCCGGTCGACACCTTCAACGAAGACGACGAGAAGCTGCTGAAGGAACTGATCGCCACGCAGGACAAGTGGGAGAAGTTCCTCAACGAGTCGTTTGCGGACTTCTCCAAGCTCGCCGAGCAGGACTTCTCGAACCCCGCCATGCTCAAGGAACTGCTCTCGGTCAAGAACGACGTGACGATGGCCAAGGACGCCCTGGCCAAGAAGGCCACCGAGATCGCCACGCCCGCCGAGGAAAACGCCGCCAAGACCGTCGAAGAGCAGGAGATGGACAACATCGAGAAGTGGCTGCCCGACGTGCCCGACCGCGAGAAGTGGGCCATGGAAGATCCCGAGGGCGGGCAGAAGAACGATGAGATGACCGAACTGCCCACCGAACTGGAAGACCTCGTGGGCGACCTGCTGGAGGAGGAAGAGGACCTGTTCGAGGACATGGCCGACCTGACGAGCAAGTCGTCGACCAGCGGAGAAAAGGGCCTCGGCTGGGATGCGCTGGACGGGCCGATATCGAGCATGGCCGCCAAGGGCGTCACGGGCAACCAGTTGCCCAACCCCTCGGAGATCTCCGGTCGCAGCGGCGAGGGGCGGACGGGCAAGAGCACGGGCGAGTTCGTTGAGGACAAGGCGGTGGGCAAGGGCGGGCGCCGCACGCCGACGCGCCTGACGCCCGAGCCGTTCCAGAAGGGGCAGGTCGATGACAAGTCCACCGACCCGCCCGGCGGGGCGACGGGGGGCGGCAAGCACTCCGGGGCCGGGGCGGCCGGCCTGGAAGGGCCCGTGCCCCCCGAAATCGCCAAGGAACTCAAGCGGATGGCGGGCAAGCAGGCCGAACTGATCAACCGCGCCGAACGGATCCGCTCGCAGTTCAAGGTCGGCGACTACACCAACTTCAAGCTCCTCCAGGCGATCACGCTGATGGACCGCGTCCGCGGCGACCTGGAGAAATACCGCTATCGCAACGCCCTGCGCCATCGCAAGGCCACCACCGGCGCCCTGCGCCAGACGCAGATGCTGCTGTCGGGCAAGGTCGACGTGGAGGTCGACGCCTCGTCCGGCATGCCGAAGTACCTCCGCAAGGACATCAACGACGCGCGGAACGGCAAGCTGCCCGCCGAGTTCCGCGGCGCCCTGGAAGAATACTACCGCCGTATCAGCGGGGGATGAGCGACACGCGACGACCGGAACCTGCAGCGCCGAATCGCTGATATATCGGGACGGATAGGCGCTGCCCCGCCATTGCGCGGGATCGCAGCGCGCACTGGACGATGACGTTGAGGGTAACTCACCCGAACAGCGCGGAATCATCCTTTGACTGCGCTCACGACGAGCAAGCGATTACCTGGTGTGCGCAGAACTGTTGTTTCGGGTTACACGATTCGTCCGCACACAGCGTTTAGCGGTCGATCGTCAGATCGACGTTTATCGCCCGAACGACGATCTAGCGATCGACCGCTAAACAATGCGTGCGGAAGTTGTGCGGACGATGACGACGGACAAACGTCATCCATCATCGCGCGCGATGCGTTCCCGCGCACAGAACGCGCACACGCTTCATCGCGCACCAGGTAACCGCTTGCGGTTTCGCGCGCCGTAGCGACTCCCCCACATTGGGTACCGCCTGTCCCGCCGCGGATGCTATACTGTCGACATGAAGCTGTTCGCACGACAAACCCAACCACGGTGGTACACCGCCGGGCTGGCCTTCGAATGTGCCGAGTGCGGCGTCTGCTGCGCCGGGCCGGAAGAGGGCTACGTCTGGGTCACCGACAGGGACATCGCCACGATCGCGGCGCATCTCGGGATCACCGAGAAGCAGATGCGACGACAGTATGTCCGCCGCGTCGCCGGACGCACCAGCCTCATCGAGGCCCCCAACAACGACTGCATCTTCCTGCGGCCCAACGACAAGGGCGCCAAGGGCTGCTCGATCTACTCCGTCAGGCCCACCCAGTGTCGCACCTGGCCCTTCTGGACGAGCAACCTCCAGAGTCCCGACACGTGGGCCATCGCCCAGATGAGGTGTCGCGGCATGAACCGCGGGCCGCTGCACACCTGTGACCAGATCGAAGCCCAACGCAACGCAACCCGGGAATGAAGCGATCTGCGATTGTAGATTTACGATTGTAGATTGAACGGCAAGAGACCTCAGATGGGCGAAATCCACAATCCGAGACCTGCAATCGGACACCGGTTTCTCGACGCGCTGGCGGAGATCTACGCTCGCCTGGCGGACGAGATCGCCGCTGCCGGCGCTTCGTGCGACGGGTGCGGGCGGTGTTGTGACTTCGCCAGCGCGGGCCATCGCCTGTACGTTTCGACGGGCGAACTGGCCCTGCTGACGCGCCAGGGGCCGCCTGCCGACGGGGCCCGGGGCCCCCTGCGGTGCCCCTACCAGGTCGCAGACCGCTGCACCGCGCGGCACGGTCGCCCCCTGGGCTGTCGCATCTTCTTCTGCAGTCCCCCGTCCGACCAGTGGTGCGAGGACCTTTACGAGCGCTACCACCGCGCCGTCCGCGACCTGCACGATGCTCACGGCCTGCCCTACACCTATGTGGAACTGACCGCCGCGCTGGCCCACGTGTCCGGCGGGGCGGCACGAGCCCCGGAGGCGCCCGTCGACCCATAGCTCCGTCTACCGGTTAAGCAGTGCACCAATTACTGGACACCGGTGCGGCCGGGCGGTATTATTAAGTAGAGGCTGGCGTTATGCCGATACCTTGCGCGGCTTAATCCATACATCCCCACGCGCGGCAGGTAGCTTGTGACAGTGGTCTCCAAACCGACGGGAGGTCTGTTATGACCCGTACGTTCCTGTGTGTGTCTATGTGTGTGGGTTTGGTGTGTGTGTGGCCGTTTGTGTCGACGGCCCATGGGGCTGACGAGCGGAGCAAAGGGGGTATCGAAAGTGCGTTGAACCGAACGGTCAAGAGTTACCGGTTCAGCGGGACGTTTGGCAAGTGTCTGGTGGACCTGACGAAGTTGGCGAGGGTGCCCATCATAGGCGACTGGAAGACCTTGCAGATCGTGGGCGTGACCAAGGACACGCGGATCTCCATGAACGTGGAAGGCGCCCGGGTCTCGCAGTTGCTGGACGTGGCGATGGCCAAGGCCCGTCCCAAGGGCATTCGCCTGGGGTGGATCATCGATGGGGGTCTCGGCGCGGTTCGCGTCACGAGTCAGCGTGCGGCCTTGGCCAGTCGGTCGACGGCGTCGGCGGCGGGGCGTGCGGCCGGCAGGAAGGGCTATACGGCCCCGTCGATCCGGTTTGACCAGACGCCGCTGGGCCAGGTCGTTCAGACGTTTCGCGAGATGTCGGGGATGAACTTCTACGTCAACTGGCGGGCACTGGCGGAGATCAACGTCGACCGCGACACGCCGGTGACGCTGAACGTTTCGGGCGTCACCACCGCCCAGGCGCTGGACCTGGTCACCGACGCGCTGTCGGACAATCTCGACAAGTTCCAGCGGGCCTACTGGGTGGTCGACAACGGCGTGGTGCGTATTTCGACGGGGACGGCCCTGAACACGAAGCTCAAGACGCGGACGTTCGATCTCGGGGCATTGATGATGCCCATGCCCACGGTCAAGATGCCTCGCCGCATCGGCTTGCGGGGCACGCGGGATTCGAACACGAACGACCGTCGCTATGATTCGTCCCGCAGCCGCGACCGCGACCGCGACGGCGGGCGTCGCATCGGCACGATCACGCAGGGGGCGGGGTTGGGCATCATCGGCGGCGGGGCTGGGGGCGACAGTGACGCAGAGCAGAGCGCCGAGGAGATGAGAGAGAACATCATCGGCGTGATCAAGGACTCGATCGGCGAGGACATGTGGGAGCCCTCGGGCAAGGGCAGCGTGCGGATCATCCGCAACCGCCTGGTGATCTCCCAGACGATGCTCGGCTACAAGCTGCTCGACCGCTCGCTGCGAAGCAAGGGCCGGTAAACCGGCCCGGTTCAAGGTTGAAGGTTGAAGGTTGAACGTTCAACGGCGGCCCGCGCGGCGCCGCGGTTCTCCGCTGCGCGTAGGACGGTGACACCGGACGACGAGAAGGTCACTGGCATTGCGCAGGCCGCGTGCCGGTACGGCAGGCGGGTGCCAGGGCGTTTTTCGTCAGAACGGACGGCCAGACCCCCTTTACGGGACTCAGGCCGGACGCTCGATACCACGGTCCTTCCACCTTTGACCTTTAACCTTCGACCTTCGTCGCTAGAATGAGAGTGTGAGCGTATACCAGGCGACTGTTGAGCGTTCGTTTAACGCGGCCCACGCCTTGCCCCTGCCGGGCGGCGGCATGGAAGAATCCCACGCCCATACGTGGTGCGTGACGGCCGACTTCCGTAGCGAGGCGCTGTCCGAGCCGATGGGCGTGGTGATCGACTTCGTCCAGGCCGACCAGGCCCTTGGCGACATCCTGGCCGGTGTCGATGGGACGGACCTGAATGCGGCCGCGCCGTTTGCCGACCGCTGTCCGTCGGCCGAGCGCGTCGCCGAATGGATCGTTGCCGCCCTCGCTGAGCGCCTCGGCGCTGACGGGCGGCTGTTGTACTGCGTAACGGTTACCGAGGCCCCGGGCTGCCGGGCGGCCTGCTTTCCCGCTCGGAGCGGTCCTTGACGCCGCCGGCGGGTGACCATAGCATAGCCCGACCGGAAGGGAGAGGCCCATTAAGTGCGATAACTGCGACAACCCGGCCACCGTCCACGTGACGGAGATTCACGACGGGCAGAAGGTGGAGAAGCACCTGTGCGAGCACTGTGCCTCGGGCGAGGGCATTACGATCAAGGCCGACGTGCCGATCAGCCAACTGCTGGAGGACTTCATCCTCCAGACCGGCTCGGGCGAGGCCCCGAGCGAGCTGACGTGCGAGGTCTGCGGGCTGACGTTCTCGGAGTTCCGCGAGCGCGGCGTCCTGGGCTGCCCCAACGACTACAACGCGTTCGGCGAGCGCCTCGAGACGCTGATGTCGCGTGCCCAGCAGGGGGCAACCGAGCACGTGGGCAAGGTCCCGCGTCACAGCGGGGGCGACCAGAAGCGGCTCAACGCGGTTCTGCGGCTTCGGGCGCAACTTCGCGGGGCGATAGCGGCTGAGGACTACGAACGTGCCGCCGCCCTGCGCGACGAAATCAAGGAGATCGAAGAGGCATGAAGCTGGGCGACCTGGCACAACGCGCGGGCGAGTGGCTTCGCGGCACGGGGCCGATGCACGACGTGGTGATCTCCACGCGGATTCGTCTCGCCCGCGACCTGGCCGACATGCCGTTCCTGTCGCGCTGCTCCGAGAGGCAGCAGGGGGACCTGGAACTGCGCCTGCGGGAGACGATTGGCGAATGCGGCGTTGCGCCCGAGGTCCTTTACGTCGACATTGCCAACGCCGCCGAAACCGACCGCCGCCTGCTCGTCGAGCGCCACCTGATCTCCCGTCAGCACGCCGAGGCCGACCACCCGCGAGGGGTGGCTATCAGCGGCGACGAAACGATCGCCATCATGGTCAACGAGGAGGACCATCTGCGTATCCAGGTCCTTCGCAGCGGGCTGGAGCTGGCCGAGGCCTTCGAGCAGATCAACCGCGTTGACGACCTGCTGGAGGACCGCCTGAACTACGCGTTCCATCCCCAGTTCGGGTACCTGACGGCCTGCCCGACCAACGTGGGCACGGGGCTGCGGGTCAGCGTGATGCTCCACCTGCCTGCCCTCAAGATGACCGGCGAGATCGAGAAGGTCTTCCGCGCGGCGCGGGATATGCGCCTGGCGATTCGCGGGCTCTACGGCGAGGGCACTGAGGCCACCGGCGACTTCTTCCAGTTGTCCAACCAGACGACGCTGGGCAGGAGCGAGGAGCAGTTCTGCGAGGACTTCCGCTCGCTCGTGCCGAAGTTCATCGAATACGAGCGGGCGGCCAGGCAGTCGCTGATGACCCGCCGCGCCATCGCCGTCGAGGACAAGGTCGTCCGCGCGCTGGCCCTGCTGCGGTCGGCCAAGCTGATCAGCTCCGAGGAAACGATGTACCTGCTGAGCCTCGTGCGGCTCGGCACGCACGTGGGGCTGGTCAAGACCGTGCAGATCGAAACGGTCAACGAACTGTTCCTGGCGACCCAGCCCTCGCACCTGCAGCGCCTCATCGGGCACGAACTGACCGGCCCGCAGCGCGCCGAAGCCCGCGCCGAGTACATCCGCCGCCGCCTGATGAATTCGTGAGTCCTATCCGGTTTCGCGTGCACCCACCAATCACAAGAACGGTCCCATGTGCAGACCCCCATTTCGCCCCGGGTGAATACACCCGGGGGTTCCCCCACGAACGTGCATGGGCAACGGGAGCGTATCTTCGATCGCAACAGGCGTGCGGGCGCGCTGCACCGGTGCGCGGAAACCCCCGCCTGTAATCACCAGGGGCGAAATGCATGCGTGCGAATGAAGGGCCTCATCGGGATCCGTATCACTCGCCCTTCCACGTCTCCGACGCCGCCATCTTGCGGAAGGCCTTCTCGTGCTTCGTCCAGACCTCCGATAGCTCGCGGACCTTGTCCGGGTGCTTCGCCGCCAGATCCGTCGCCTCGCTCCGGTCGGTTCGCAGGTCGTACAGTTCCCACGGTCCGCGGCGCCCGGCGGAGACGAGCTTCCAGTCGCCCACACGGATCGCGCGGTTGCCCGAATGGTGGAAGAACAGGAACTCGCGCTCGACGGGGGCGCCCTTCGTCAGCACGCCCGCGAGGCTTCGCCCGGCCAGCGGCGGCGCGGGCTTGCCCTGCCACCTCCGGGTGACGGTCCCGCCGGCCAGTTCGACCATCGTCGGCAGCAGGTCCACGAAGTGTCCCGGCGTATGGCGCAGCGTGCCGGTGTCGGCGAGGCCCGCAGGCCAGTGAGCGATCATCGGCGAGGCGATGCCTCCTTCGTGAACCCACGACTTGTGGTAGCCAAACGGCGTGTTGGCGGCCGTCGACCAGCCCGGCCCGAGACACAGGTACGATCGCCACGACCCCGGTGCGGCCGACGGATCGTGCATGTCGCCGCGGATGATCTGCTCGGCGCTGGCGCCGTTGTCCGAGATGAACAGGATCACCGTGTTGTCGAAAGCGCCCATCGCCTTGACCTGGTCGAGCACGCGTCCGATCTCGCGGTCCATGCGATCGATCATGGCTGCGTGAATCGCCATCTTCGTCGCCTGGAACGCCTTCTGGGTGTCGGTCAGTTTGTCCCACGGCACGGCCCGGGCGGCCTCCCCTTGGCCGATGCGCTTGCGCAACTGGTCTTCGGGCAGGTTCCACCCCGGCTTGACGGCGGGCCGGAGCGGGGACAGGTCGCAGTTGACCAGCCCCATCTTTCGCATCCGCTGCCACCGCGCGGTGCGGACCGCGTCCCAGCCCTGCGCGTAGCGCTCGCGATAGCGCGCGATGTCCTTCTGCAGGGCGTGCAGCGGGAAGTGCGGACAGGTAAACGCCAGGTACTGGAAGAACGGCGTGTCCGCATGGTCGGCGGCGTGGGCCTTGAGGTGCTCGACGGCGCGGTCGGCGATAGCGGTGGTCGCGTAGTAGCCCTTCTCGGGCTTCACGGGCGGCAAGGCCCGGTCGTCGCGGGCGTGGCGCCGGGGCGAGAAGAAGCGGTCCTGGTCGCTGAGGAAGTACGAGCGGTCGAACTCGCCGTCGGCCACGGGCTTCGGCGCCCCGCGGACGTGCCACTTGCCTGAGTGGTAGCAGCGGTAGCCCAGCGGCTTGAGATGGTGGGGCGCCAGTCGCGTCCAGGCAGGCATGCGGCCCCTGGGCGGGTCCATGCGGACCTGCTGGGCGTAGTAGCCGGTCAGGATGCACGCCCGGGAGGGCCAGCACCGCCCGGTCGAGTACATCTGCGTCATGCGCACGCCCCCGGCGGCCAGCGCGTCGAGGTTCGGCGTGGCGATCTCCCCGCCGTAGCATCCGGCGTCGGAGTAGCCCATGTCGTCAGCGAGGATCACCAGAAAGTTCGGCCTGCGCTTGGCTGCCGGCGCCTTCGCCGCCTTCGCGCCGGGCGCCAGGCCCCACGCCATTGCGCCGGCTCCAGCCGCCGCCCGCGCCAGGAAGTCCCGCCGCGTCGGCCTGTCACTTATTCGCCTCATTGTCATAGCCTGCTTCCATCTCCCGCCCGCCACCATCGGGCCACCTGGGGACCATGCCCCGCATCACGACAAACCCTTTCTGTCCGTTCGGGACTTGTGGTATCTTACCCGGTACATGCGGGCTGGTTCCACGGGAGATAACACATGGATACGGTGCATCGATATTGCCGGGGCGTCTTCTGTCTGCTTGTGGGGCTGAGTGTCCTCGTCGCGCCGCTGTCGGTGCGGGCGGCTGACGACGCGGACGACCCGTTCAACACGGGCGCTGACGACGCAGCCAAGCGCGACCCGTTCTTCAAGAAGCCGCCGCCCAAGCCTCCGGTCCGCCCGGACGACAAGGTCCCGCCGAAAGACCCCGACAAGACCCCCGATCCGACGGAGACCCCGAAACGCGCCGAACCGATATCGGTCAAGGTCTCCGCCCGCCAGGCCGAGGTCATCCAGAAGGTCATCGCCCACTACATCGAGATGTACGACAAGCACCTGCGCAGTCCGGCCTGGGTGACGCGAGCGATGGCTGTCATCAGCCTGGCCAAGATCGACGCGCCGCAGATCACCGAACGACTGCTCGACGTGGCGGCCAAGGACCGCGACGCGAAGGTCAGCGTCTACGCGTGGGAGGCCCTCCACGCAAGGGCGGCCTCGCTGACTGACGACCAGCGTGCCAAATGGCTGGCCGCCGGATGTCGCCTCGCCCAGCGCGGCGCTCTTGGTGGGTCCACACGTGCCGGACTCATCTCTGCGATAGGCGCCGAGGCCCCGACGGCCGAGTATCAGCGCGTGCTGATGGGCCTGTTCGCCAAGACCAGCCTGCTGGCGGCCGAAGACAGGAGCGTGCTGGAAGCGATGCGGCTGGCTGTTGCGGCGTGGAAGAGCCCGGCGCTGATCCGCCAGTTGGTGGCGCAGATGAGCAACGTCAACACCGCCCACCGGGCCGAGTACGTCCTGTCCGGCCTCGGCGCGACGGTGGCGTCGGGGGCGACGCTCGAGAACAATACCACGCGCAAAGAATCGACCGTTCGGGGCAAGAAGTGGCTCACCTACACCCGCATGGGCTCCCGGGCGGCCTGGGCGCAGGTACGCAAGGAATGGGCCGGCTACCTCCGCAAGGCCGATCTGACCCCGCCGACCGCGGACCAACTGACGCCGTATGCGGGCAAGTCGGCCCTCATCGCGGCGCCCGAGAAGATCGTCGATCCCATGGATCGCAAATGGACCAAAGACCTGGAACTGCCCAAGTTCAGTCTCAACACCTTCGAGGTCAACTTCGTGCTCGACTCGACCGGTTCGATGGCCCGGACGATGACGTGGATCAAAGGCGATATCGCCCGGATGATGCGGGCACTGGCGCTGGTGAGCCGCCGGCCCAAGATGGGCGTGACGCTCTATCGCGATTTCGCCAGCGGCATGAGGAAAGAAGACTACCTCGTGACCGTCTCGGACACTCCGCGACGAGGCGTGTATTACAGCAGCAACTATGTGGTCAAGCTCGCCCCGATGATGAGCGACGCCGATCGACTGGCCAAGGCCATCGGGTCCGCCTACGCCTCCGGGGGCGGGGACGCGCCCGAGGCGGTCTACGAAGCGCTGTGGGCCGCGATCAACAAGAACACCTGGTCGCGCTCCGGCGCGAAGCTGCTCGTGCTGGTCGGCGACGCCCCGCCGCACGCCAGGACCATGGACAAGATCAAGACGCTCGTCGAGAAGGCGCGGGCCAAGGGGTTCGGCTTCCTCTGCGTCAAGGTCTCCGACGCCTACCGTCCGGGCACGGTCAGGCAGGAGTATGAGGGCACGGTGTGCGATCTGGAATCGAGCTTCAACCTGATTGCCCGGTGGGGCAAGGGCAAGGCGGTGGCCCTGATGTCCGGCTCGCGCTCCGTCCCGGCTGGGTACGAACGGGTCGGCGGGCGCCTCGTCAGGCGGACGACCGGCTACCGGCCGGCGGCAGCCGACGCGCACCACAAGATCATCGGCGAGGTGCTCAAGACGCAACTGGCCGACTACTACCACGACCGTGTCGACCCGTTCGTTCGCGTGCTGCTGGAACTGGTCGCCGCCTCGCCGCCCGAGACGCGAACCATCGTCCCGCCGTCTTCCTCCAGCCGCGAACAACCCGTCATCGTCCACAAGCCCACGCCGCGCCCGGTGCCCAGGCCCGCGCCCAAACCGCGCCCCGCCCCCAAGCGCCCGAAGATCGAACGCGTCTACTACGTCATCGACAACAAGGCCCTCGCCTACGTCTACTACGACTTCGACAACAAGCGAACGCTCTCGGCAGCCGTCTACAGCGACTATCAGGGCCGATACACATGGAAGTATGTCAGCGGGACCGACGTGGGCAAGATCACGTCCCGAGGCAAGAAGATCACCGACGACCGCGCCCGCGAGATCATGGCCGCCCTGGCCAGCGGCAAGGACCCGTTCAAGTAGCGCCGTCCCGCGGTCTGGCGCTGGCGGCGCTGAGCGATAGAAGGAGGCGGCCACAGCCGTGAAAGCGCAGGGATTCTTTCGCGACTTGTCGCTTGAAACGGGTTTGTAGTACTAGATATGATGGTGAATAATGGACGGAAGGACGAAAGAAGACCACATGAACCCTCGCGCCGCCTGACGGTGCGGCATGGCCACGGTGTTGGACACACGCCGAACACAAGGAACAGTGCAATGGACAACAACGATCTGAACAGACGGCAGTTCATCCGGAACGGCGCGGTAGCGGCGGGGGCGGTGGCGGCCGGAGTCGGCGGGAACTTCGTGGCCGCGGCGACGGATACCGCGGCGATCAAGAAGACGCGCAGCTACAACGCGGACATGGAATACCGCCGTCTCGGCGCGACGGGGCTGTGGGTTTCGGCCGTCTGCCTGGGCGGACACTGGAAGCGCGTGGGCGAGGTCACCAAGTGCAAGATCCCGGGCGTGAGCATCCCCAAGAGCAAAGACGACGAGAAGGTCCTGCGCCAGAACCGTTACGACGTCCTGACGCGGTGTATCGAGCGGGGCATCAACTACGTCGACGCCTGCACGGTGGCGGAGATTTCGGTGTACGGGCCCGCGCTGAAGGGGCGACGCGACAAGATGTACATGGGCTTTGCGATGTGGCCTCACTGCCCGCGGAACAAGAAGTGGTGCAAGGCCGAGCAGATCCTGACGACCTTCGAGGACGGCCTGAAGAAGGCCCAGGTCGAGTACGTTGACGTCTGGCGCCTGGTGGCGAGCAGCCCGGGCAGGCACACCGAAGCCGACGAGCAGGAGTTCATGAAGGCGTTCGACAAGGCCAAGAAGCAGGGCAAGGCGCGCTTCACGGGCGTCTCCTCGCACGGGCGCAAGTGGCTCAAGCGCATCATCGACAAGTACCCCGAGTACTTCCAGGTCATCCTGTTCCCCTACACGACCAAGACCAAGGAACTGCCCAAAGACAGCCTCTTCGAGTCGATTCGCAAGCAGGACATCGGCACGTTCGGCATCAAGCCGTTCGCCAGCAACTCGCTGTTCCACGGCGCCAAGACCGCCGAGGAAAAGGCCAAGCGCGCACGCATGACCATTCGTCACATCCTGGGCAACCCGGCGATAACGGCGCCCATCCCGGGCCTGGCCTGCGTCGAGGAAGTGGACAACATGGCCGCCGCGATCAAGGAACACCGCAAGCTGGACCTTGCCGAGGCCGCCGAGCTTCGCCGCGTCAGCGACGAGATGTGGGCCAACCTGCCCGAGAACTACGAGTGGCTCAAGGGCTGGGAATACGTGTAGGCCGCCCGGGGCCCCGACGGGGCCTGTGTCGCAGGTGTTTCTCTGACCACTTGACGGAACCGACCTATGCCTGACGTTCTCGCGGATCGTCCCGAAGCGGATGGACCCTCACCGAACACACCCCGTCCGAAGCGGTTCCGCAGAATCGCGGGGCGGATCCTATTCGTCCTCAGCGTGGTGATTGCCTGCGGCTTTCTCGCCATCGAGGCCACCGAGCCGCTGACCGAGCCCGAGTCGTGCGCCGGCTGCCACGAGATGACCGACGTCTACGACAGTTGGACCGCCTCGCCCCATCACACCAATCCCAGCGGCGTGAAGGTCACCTGCATCGACTGTCACCTCCCCCCGCGAGAGGACTTCACCGCCCATTTCGCCGCCAAGGCGTGGAGCGGGGCGAAGGACGTGGCGGTGCACCTGTTCGGCGAATACGACGCCGAGGCCGCCCGCCGGACCGTGCAGCAGACCATGGCCAACAAGCGCTGCCTGCACTGCCACGACAACCTGTCAGCCAAGCCCAGGTGCGTGTCCCTCGGGGTCGTGCACGAGATGGCCGAACAGGATGCGGGCGCCCGCCTGTACGCCTGCGTCGTGTGTCACGACTCCCTCCACGGGGCGAAGAAGGTCCTCGTCGCGAAGAAGACCCCCGAGGTCGAAGAGGCCGACAACTCGTTCTGCTACGTCTGCCACGACAACTTCCAGGCCGAGCCGTTCGTCCTGTCGCACAAAGCGGCGGGCATCGACTGCACGGGGTGCCACGGCGAGTCGCTGGCCCACGCCGATGACGAGGAGCACCTGACGGCCCCGGAGGTGATGTACACCATGGACAAGATCAACCCCTCCTGCACGACCTCCGAGTGCCATTCGACCGAGAAGATGGAGGGCCTGACGTCTCACAAGCCCTTCTATGCCGACCCCGGTTTGCACGAAGCCAAGGACATCACCTGCGCGACGTGCCACGGCAAGCACCGGATCCTCGAACGCAAGCACAGCAAGTGGAACAAGACCACAGGCCTGCTGATCTGGAAGGACGGGCACCCGATAAGCGAAGAGGACGTCAAGAAGCTCATCGAGGCCAACAAGGCCGACGGCATGGGCATGGGCGGCATGTAGGGTTGTAGGGCGTGCAACTTGCTTGCACGCGGGACACGTGCTGAGTTCGTTCCGCGTGCAACGAGGTGCACGCCCTGCCGGCTCTATTTGCTCTTCAGCGGCGTGACGCGGATGTTGCGGTAGGCCACCGGGCCGTGGTCGCCCTGGAGCATCAGCGGGCCGGTGGGCTTCTCGTCATTGTACGTGCTCGCCCGCGTGGGGCCGGTGAGTTTTTCGTTCTCGTGGACGACCATTCCGTTGTGGACGACCTTGACGAACTCGGCGTTGGCGATCTTCTTGCCCGCCGCGTCGAACCGCGGGGCGGTGAACGTAATGTCGAAACTCTGCCACTGGCCCGGCTTCTTCGAGGCGTTGACCCGCGGCGGGCGCCCCTCGAACCCCTTGCCCTTGGACCACCGCTGGTAGATCCCGCCGCAGTCGCCGTGCTTGAGCTGCGCCTTGCCCCAACTGTCGAGGACCTGGATCTCGTAACGCCCCATCAGGTACACGCCCGAGTTCGAGCCCTTGGGCACCATGAACTCCACGTGCAGTTGCACGTCGGCGTACTCGGCCTTGGACAGGATGTTCCGCGTCCGCCCGCGCGGGCCGTTGTACATCACGCCCTTGCCCGGCTTGGTCGCCAGCTTGCGCTCGTTGGTCGGGTCGGACATGACCTCGCCCACGATCGCCCAGTCCGCGGTGTTGCCGCGCCAGTTGGTCAGTTCCTGCCCGGGTCGGAGCAGTTCGTCCGCTTCGCCCCGCGGTGCCGTGGCGCCGGCGCCGGCGTCGGGCGCCGCGACGTCCTTGCGGACCGAGACCTTGTCGGCGGTCGGGAAATCCGGCGGGATCGCCGCCGTGCGAACGACCTTTCCGGTCGCCGCCCATTCCGTGCCGCGCTTCAGCATGGTGATGAAGCCCACGCAGTGCATCTGGCTGGTGGCATGGCCGAGCACGTCGTGGTAGATCCGCCCCTTGCCGTACGTAATCGCCATCATGACCGGCTCGTGCTCGCCCGTGCCCCGCTTGGCCTTGTCGGCCAGCGCGGTGGTCAGCACGGACAGGTTCTTCGCCGGGCCGCGAAGCTTGCTGTACAACTCGTCCTTCGCATGCATCCACCTGGTCGGCACGCCGGCGGTGATCGGGTGGCTCGCGTCGCGCGTGACGACCTGAAACGCGTGCTGCGGCCCGTGCGTGCCCCCGCGACCGGGCGTCATGTCGCGAACGATCTTGCCCTCGCGCCACCGCAGCATGGGCCCGGACTTCTCGTTCCGCCCGCCCCAGCCGCCCACGCCGATCATCTCGTTGTACTCGGTCCACTTGCCGAACGAGTTGTCCGCCGCGTGGATCACCACCAGCCCGCCGCCGCCTTTGATGTACGCGACGAATGCCTCCTTCGTCTCCTCGGGCCACTCGGCGCCGTTGTAGTTCGACAGCACGACGTCGTACTTGGCGAACTCGGGCTTGAAGCCGGCCATCGGCTTGCCACGCCCCGGGCTCGTCGCCACGTCCACGGTGAACGCGCCGGCCGCGCTGTCGAGGATCTTCTTCATCACCGGCGTGGTCCGGGCCCAGGCGTGATTGTTCTGTCCGTCGACGATGAGCACCTTGATCGGTTCGGCCGCGCCCGCCACCGTCGTCAAGCCCATCGCCGCGGCCAGTACGGCCACCAGGCCCACCGTTGCCATTGTCGTCTTCGTCATCGCCGTCTCCTTTGCAGTTCGGTCGTGTAGGGTACGTGTTTGAACCCGCCATCATGCCGCCCGTTGCGACAAAAGCAAGCCAGGTCGGTATTCCACGTGCGGGCGCACGAACGAATCGCGATCGGTATCACAAGGGGCTTTTGCGCGCCAACGATGCAAGAGCCCTCTGTCGATACCCCAGACGCCCGCGCGACGCAGCTTGCTTCTTGGCGTCGTTCGAATGCGCAACGCTCCCCGCGCGCCAACGACGCAAGATCATCCTGTCGATCCCCCCACCCATCTCAGTCCAGTCCGGCGCGGCGCTTGACGTCGTCGATGTCGAGCTGGTCGACGAAGCGCCGCAGGTTGACCCAGACCGTGTGATGTCCGAAATCGCCTTCGACCATCTCGTGAAGTGCTTCAGACTTGGTCCATCCTTCGACGGTGATGCGATAGACGGCGCACATCACGCCCGTCCGATCCGCGCCATGCTTGCAGTGAACCAGCAGGGGGCCACGGGGCTTGTCGGTCGCGATCTTCAGAAACCGCACGACCTGCTCGACGGTCATTCCTCTCGCGGAGGTCTCGATGTGTTCGCCTTCCAACGACAGCCCGGCAAGCAGGTCGGTGTCGTCGTGGTGGTGGCGGAGATTCACCACCGTCTTTATGCCCATGGTCTCGACGTGCTTCATGCCCTCTGCAGTCGGCTGGGCGCTGCGATACAGCGTGTCGGACACGCGGTGGAGATTCGGCAGGCCGGGCCTGGTCAGCGGCTGGGCCCAGGGGTTCCGTCGGGGCACGGGCCAGGGGTTATCATACGGCCGGAAGTAGCAGCAGCCGATGCCCACCGCCAGCGCCATCGAGACGGCGAGAACGGTAAGGCGGAGATACGCGCGTTTGGAGAGTCTCATAGTGACGTGCATGATACTTGGCGGAAGTCGAACGTCAAAGGTCGAAGGGCGAACGTTCAAGGTTCAAGGGTGAAAGGTGCAGTCGTAGGGCGTGCAACCTGCAACTTGTTGCACGCGGAACGGATTGCCTGTTCCTTCCGCGTGCAACGAGTGGCATGGCCTACTCGCTCGCCGTGTCTTTTCGTGCGGTGCGGTGTGATTGGGCGTAGAATGGAGTGTCCAACGACGGAGACACAGGTTGCCAACATGTTGTCCACAGGTAGTGTACCGGTAGCCCACGAGACCCCAGATGTGGGGGGCTTGACGTTGGCTTGTCGGGATGTTATAATGATGTTCGGGTGTTGAGGCCTGTTGATTGAAAAAAAAGGTGCGAGCAAGACGCGCACGGATAATGAGTTACAGCGAACCACAATATTTTGTCGGGATTTATCTTGCGGCCCCCATATGTTGTGGCAATAATCTCTCTCGTCGTTGTGGATTCAACCACACTTCACCGGATGTTGCGACGGGAGCGCGTGGCATTCATTAGTACAAATCGCAGTCGCGTGGTGCGGGCTTGTTTTGTGCGGTGGGAGTCGTGGTAGGGCGCATGGACGCGCCCGCGGATCCACCTTTCATTGATGATGCTTGTCACAGAACTGGAGTACGGGAAATGGTATCGCGTGAGTCAGAGAATCAAAGCAAGCCGAATGCTGATCAGGCTCATGCACCTCGCTGCGCCGAAGACGGACTGGTCGTCGAGCAGACCTTCTCCACTCCGGAAATCCATCCCTTCGATGAGGTCGAATGGACCAAGCGGTCGGCTCACATTGGTGCCGCCGACGGCGAGACGATTTTCGAGCAGACCGACGTGACCGTCCCGGCCGACTGGAGCCAACTGGCGACCAACGTTGTGGTCAGCAAGTACTTCTTCGGCGAGAACGGTTCGGACCAGCGCGAGAACTCGATCAAACAACTGGTCCACCGCGTGACGCGCACGATCGCTGACTGGGGCAAGGCCGACGGCCTGTTCGCCACCGACGCCGACGCCGAACGGTTCTACCAGGAACTGACGTACCTGTGCGTCAACCAGTACGGTGCGTTTAACTCGCCGGTCTGGTTCAACGTCGGGCTCTATCACCAAAACGGCGTCAGCGGTTCGGAAGGCAACTACCACTGGGACAACGAGGCCAACAAAGCCCAGCGCGTGGCGCGGAGCTACGAGTATCCGCAGAGTTCGGCCTGCTTCATCCAGTCCGTCGACGACACGATGGAAGACATCATGCGCTTGGCGCAGGCCGAGGCGATGCTGTTCAAGTTCGGCTCGGGTACGGGGACGGACCTCTCGACGCTGCGGTCGAGTCGCGAGAAGCTCTCGGGGGGGGGCACGCCCTCGGGACCGCTGAGTTTCATGCGGATCTTCGACCAGATCGCCGCCGTGGTGCGCAGCGGAGGCAAGACCCGCCGGGCGGCCAAGATGCAGTCCCTTCGGTGCGACCATCCGGACATCAAGGACTTCATCGAATGCAAGACGATCGAGGAGCGCAAGGCCTGGGCGCTGATCGAGCAGGGGTATGACGGTTCGTTCAACGGCGATGCGTATGCTTCGGTGATGTACCAGAACGCCAACCTGTCGGTCCGCGTGACCGACGAGTTCATGCAGGCGGCGCTGGATGATGCGGACTGGCAGACCTACGCGGTGACCACGGGCGAGCCGGCGGGCAAGTACAAGGCCCGCGAACTGCTCCGCCTGATTGCCGAAGGCACTCACGTCTGCGGCGATCCGGGCGTGCAGTATCACAGCACGGTCAACGCGTGGCACACGTGCAAGAACTGCGGCGAGATCTGCGCGTCGAATCCGTGCAGCGAGTACATGTTCCTGAACGACTCGGCCTGCAACCTGGCCAGCCTGAACCTGATGAAGTTCCGCGAGGACGACGGCACGTTCAATATCGATCGCTACCGCGCGGCAGCCAGGCTGTTCATCATCGCCCAGGAAATCCTCGTGGATCACTCGAGCTACCCGCTCGAGCGGATCTGCCGCAACAGCCACGACTATCGCCCGCTGGGACTGGGTTACGCGAATCTCGGCGCGCTGGTCATGTCGCTGGGCCTGCCGTACGACAGCGACGACGGGCGTGCGCTGGCGGCCTGCCTGACGGCGATCCTGACCGGCACGGCCTATGCCACGAGCGCCGAACTGGCCAGCCGGATCGGACCGTTCGCCCAGTATCACCGCAATCGCAAGGTGATGGGCGAGGTCATGCGGATGCATCGCGACGCGGTGGACGGGATAAACGCTGAACATTGCGACCCGTCGCTGCTGGCCGCCGCGGCGGGCGCGTGGGACGAGGCCCTGGCCTCCGGGGCCGAGCACGGTTACCGCAACGCCCAGGTCTCCGTCCTGGCGCCAACCGGCACGATCGGCTTCATGATGGACTGCGACACCACCGGCGTCGAGCCGGACATCGCGCTGGTCAAGTACAAGCAGTTGGCCGGTGGGGGCATGTTCAAGATCGTCAACCGCACCGTACCCCAGGCCCTCCAGCGCCTGGGCTACTCGACCGACCAGATCGCCGAGATCATCGAGTACGTCGACGAGAACGACATGATCGAAGGGGCGCCGAACCTCAACGAGGACCACCTGCCCGTCTTCGACTGTGCCTTCAGGCCTGCCAAGGGCAGCCGCTGCATCCACTACATGGGCCACATCCGCATGATGGGCGCCATCCAGTCGTTCCTGTCCGGCGCGATCTCCAAGACCGTCAACATGCCCAAGGAGGCCACGGTCGACGAGATCATGAACGTCTACATCAAGGGCTGGAAGCTCGGCCTAAAGGCGGTGGCGATCTACCGCGACGGATCCAAGCGCGTCCAGCCGCTGAACGTCTCGCACGAGGCCGAACAGTCCGCCGACGTCGCCGACTCGCTGGTCATCAGCGTCGAGCAGCTCGAGGCGGCGAGGCTCAAGCCCCATCGGCGCCGCCTGCCGGCGACCCGCCCGTCGGTGACGCACAAGTTCAATGTCGCCGGGCACGAGGGCTACCTCAACGTCGGGCTCTACGAGGACGGCTCGCCGGGTGAACTGTTCATCACGATGGCCAAGGAAGGCTCGACCGTCGGTGGAATGATGGACGCGTTCGCCACCGCCATCAGCCTGAACCTCCAGTACGGCGTGCCGCTGGAGTCGCTGGTCAAGAAGTTCTCTCACCAGCGCTTCGAGCCGTCGGGCATGACCGACAGCCGAGACATCCCGTTCGCCAAGAGCATCGTGGACTATATCTTCCGCTGGCTGGGCCTGGAGTTCCTGTCCGAGGAGTCGCCCTCGAAACCGAGCGGTTCAGGCCAGGCCGACCATTCACTCCCGGCAGGCGGAGCCGGGGACAAGGCAGCATCCGAGAATGCCAGGGACGGCGGAGTCTCGGAGCCTGGTCGCGTCGAAGTGGCCCCTGACAGGGACGTCGCGGGGCCGCTCGACGCACTATCGCCGGAAGGCATGTACGTGGCCTCCGCCGTGCCGACCTCCGGCAGCGGCGGCGGCAACGGCGGGACGGCCCCCGCGGTCGCCGCTACCCGCCAGGTCCACCAGGCCGAGGCGCCGGGCACCAACCGCATCGCGCGGCTGGACGACCAGTACCGCCACTTCCAGGAAGACGCCCCGCCGTGCGATGTGTGCGGGGCACTGACGTATCGTAACGGGAATTGCTACAAGTGCAGCAACTGCGGTAATTCGCTGGGCTGCAGTTGACAGACAGCGGGACCCCGACGACGGCCCGACGCGCCACTAGGCCGCCGTCGAGGGATCCGGCATGATGGCTTGGTCCGTGATCGACCGCCGGGTCGATCCGTGCCGGGGCCGAACGAACGCCGAAACCGAACCGGGAACCGACCGAGCGGGACTGACAGTCAGCCGGCAGCCCGGGCACGCGGTTCGGCCGCTCGCCGGCCCACGGCAGGACGAAAAGACATCATCAGCGCGTCGTAAGATGTCGTCGGACCGCGTCATGCGGCCCGACGGATCGGGCGCCCACGGAAGGGCGTCGAGGTGGTTTGGTCAGCGCAGTTGGCTGGCTGGATGGAGACACGCCGGCCCGCTGGGCTGGCGGTTTCAGCCTCGCGACGCGGCTGGTTGGACGGGCACTGTGTAAGATACCAAGTGGCCCGCCGACGAGACAGGGCGCGACATGGATGGAAAGGCGTCTGACAGCGGCTTTTACGTTCGTCGTCTGCGCCGACCGGTGCCCCATGGGCCCCGACAAAGACCGGATAGACGGAATTCTTCAGAATAATCGGCTAAAGCTTGAAAGCTGCCCTAACCGAACTATAATACAGACGATGAGTTGTGGCGAGGAGTTAAGCCGCCGACTTGAATAAAGTTGTCCGCTGCACCCCTAACGACGTGCAGGTCTCCCTCCACCTGCACAAGGGTTGCGGCTATTGTGGGCGATACCGAGGTCTCCCTCCGCCTGGGTATCGCCCCTTTTTTGCGCTTACAGAAA
>CAZVEV010000005.1:0-50604 GCA_964625865.1 uncultured Planctomycetaceae bacterium
GCAGGAACTCGAACGAGTGTCGCTTCGGCTGGATCGGGTAGTGCTCGGCGTCGGCGGCGCCCAGCAGGCTCACCGTCGAGGCGTGGACCTCGACGCGCTGCCCCTTGGCGGGGCTGGCCACCAGCTTGCCTTCCACGCTGACGCTGGTCCCGGCGGTCATGTGGACGATCTCGCTGTCGTAATTGGCCAGCGCGCCGTCGGCGACGATCTGGATGCAGGACAGGCACGAGCCGTCGTTGATCGTCAGAAAACTGAAGCCTCCCTTGGATGTCCGGACGGTCCGCACCCATCCGGCGACGGTTACGTCGCTGTCGATCTCGCTGTCGTTCAAGGCTTCAACAATACGCGTTCTGGTCATTGATTAACTCCCGCTGGGTCCATCGACGAGCAGAGACTTTACCAGACGGAGGGCGAGAATATGAGGAAAACGTTTCTCACCTCTCGGGCGTTCGCGAGTCATCCGGGGCGGCATCCGGCGCATCAGGCGTTTCGGGTTTCGGGGCCGAATGCTCCCGGCGGATGCGGGAGGCGGTGGCTGACAGGAGGTTCAGGGCGACGGTGGCCAGGGCGCCGGCGCCGGCGGCGGCGGCGAGAAACGTCGGGATGTCCGTGCCGACGGAACTGGAGTTGGGGTTGTAGCCGGTCTTCACCCGGAGCACGCGGCCGCGGGGGGGCGCAGCTGCGGGGGGGATTGACGGCCTGACGGCGTCGGCGGATTGTGTGTCGTGCTGCGTCATGGTCGGATGAAGGGGATGTTCCCCAGGCCCTTCCTGAGGGCGGCTTCGACGGCGCCGGCCTCCATCGTGTCGAAGTCCGTGTTGATCAGGTAGCTCAGAAGTGTCCCGGCGGTCTTGGCGTCGCGTGTCTTGATCCGGTCATAGATGACCCGGTAGAAGATAATGGCTTCGGCCCGTTTGACGTCGCACGCGGCCCGGTCGCCGTCGCGAAGCCGCTCGATCTGGCGAATCTCGTACAGCACGGACAGGGCGTACGTGCGTGCGATGGCCTGCTCCAACGCGCGCCCGGCCCCGACGATGTCTCCGTCCTGCCTGGCGGCCGCCTCGATCTGCTTCAGTCCCGCATCAGCGGCGGCAGTCAGGGCGTTGACTCCAGGGAAAAAGTCCTTGTCCCGCCGCGTGAAGGTCGGTCGGATGCCCTCGAACAGCGCCACCGCCCTTGCCGCGGCCGCCCGCCTGTTCGTCCCGGCCGCCCCGGCCAGCTCGCCCAACTCGCGACGAATCGCCAGCACTGTCACGTGCTGCAAGCCCTTGGCCAGCACCTGCTGGTTCACGTCCGGGCGGCTGCCCTCGCCACACTTGCCCAGCGCGACGGGGATCTGCGTGGCGTAGCTCAGTTCGTGAGCCCGGTCGATCTCGCGAACCACCGGGAGCGTGATCTGGAACTGCTGTGCGACGGCGTCCCAGTCCACCGGGCCTTCGGACACTTTGCGCAGTCGTTCGATCTGCACCTGGGCCGCTGCGTACGCGCGGGCACGGGCCAGGCCGGGCACGTCGGCCTCGTCGGGGCCGTACGCCCAGAAGACCAGGCCCGCGCCCAGCGCCATTGCCGCAATGGCGATTACAGCTTTGTTCACGACCTCACCTCACAGACCGGCGACGATCAGGTAATGTTCGTTGACGTAGTAGATCAGGAGATACATTCCCGCCGCGAGGAACACAAGCCCCAGCGCGCATCCGCACAGCGCGCCGGCGGTTCGCCTGGCCGCCGAGGCGCCCGGGGCGGCGGCGCGACAGAGCTTGAGGCCGAGCGTCGCCGTCAGCGGGGCCGGCACGGCGGCCGCCGCGGCCAGGCCCAGGCACAGAAGGGCCATCTCGCCCGACGAGGCGAACTGCTCGCGGATCAGCCAGCCCCCGCCCAGCAGGGCCAGCGCGATTGCCGCAAACGCCCCCGCCGCCCTCCGCAGCCCGCCGCACACCATGCCAACCGGGCGAACCAGCAGGGCCCCCAGGCCGATCACAGCCATGACCGACCAGGCGGCAAGCTTGAGATGCCCCCTCCGCAGGTTTCGCCGGGCACGGGCCATCTGGGTGGCCAGTTCGCGCGGGTTGGCTCCCTCCGCCGCCAGCGCCTCTTCGAAGACGGCCAGCGCCCTGGCGTGTTGGCCGGCAGCGTAATACGTCTCACCCATTTCCAGCCAGGCTCGCCCGGCCAGTCGGCTGTCAGGAAAGCGATCCAGCAGTGTCCGGTACAGCGCCGCGGCGCCGTCCGGCGCGCCAAGCCGATGCTGATTGGCCAGCCAGTACAGAATCGCCGGCGCCATCGAACAGTCGGGATAGTCCTCGAGAATCCCCGCCGCGTCGGCGAGGCACGCGGCGCGGGCGGCCGGGTCGTGCTGCGACCGGGCGAACCGGACCCGCCGGATCCGCTCGAACCGGGCAAGCGGGGCGTAGTCGGCGTCGTTGTGGGCCTCCAGATACGCGATCCGCCTGCGGGCCATCGGCGCCAGGGCGCTGTCGGGGTATCGCTCGATAAGGCGTTCGTACCAGGCGAGGGCCTGGGCGAACTGGAACAGGCGTTCGTCGAGGAGTTCGGCGATGGCGTAGTAGGCGTCGTCGATCTGGTAGTGGCCCTCGTTGTCGGCGATGAACTGCTTGTAGGCTTCGATGCTCTTGAGATAGGCCCCGCGGTTGGCGAGGCGACGGCACTCGGCACACGTGCGCGTCGTGCCGAGCGGCGAGGCCTTCAAGGCGATGGACCGGGGCTCGTCGCCGGTCAGGACGACCAGTTGCGACGATTCGGGCGCCACGTCAACGCGTGCGGCCCCGGCGGCGGCGGTGGAGATCGCGACGTACCGCACGCCGTCGATCATCGCGTTGCCCGCCGTGTCCGAGGGACGCATCACAAACGCGACTTTGCCCTCGCTGTGTGCGGCGTTGTGTGCAGCGATTGCCTTGTGGAGCGTCGAGGCCTTGATCGCCTCGGTATCCAGCGTGTTGGCGGCGAACCAGCCGCTTGCCGACGGAGCGTGATAGATAATCCCTGCGGTGTGCGCCCCGGTCGAGCGGAGCAGGGCGGCGGCATCCTCACCGCCGGCGGCGATGACCGCCAGACGCAGACCGCCCCAGTCCAGCGACCATGCGGTCCGGCGGATCGGTGGGGCGGGCCCGGACGTGTCCCGCAGATACGGCGAACTGGCGCCGGCAGGGTCGTACACGGGCATGAACGGGCGCACCGGACCCAGCGGGTCGGGGGCGTTGGGGGCGATTGGCGTCAGTGAGACGGCGAACTCGGGCAGTTCGGAGACCATCAGGGCGGCAATCGAGTCCGACACGTCGCCCCAGGTCAGGAGGAACCAGCAGGGGGTCTCGCCGAGCGGCGCGGTCTGAAACTCATACCGGCGTCCGGACTCGGCCTGTCCGAGCCAGTAGACGTACCGCGTGCCGGGCTGAAGCCCGCGGATGACCACTTCGTGTCGCGTGTCGGGGCCGAGATCATCCGATGCGCTGACGGCTTCGGCCGTGCCGGTCACGGGCCTGTACCACACCACGCCCGGGGAGCGTTCGTCGCTTTGCCACGCGATGGTGACCTGCGCGGGGCCGACGGCGAGGACCTCGGGGCGGACGACGGGCCCGGGCCGGTCAGAAGGCCCAAGGGCGTGCCAGAGGATCGCGGCGCCCGCGAGTGCCCCGACGACGCCCAGGATTACGGTCCGTGTTCTGGTCATGGTTGCCAAGTCTACTATGAGAATCACAGTCTGGTGTAGCCACTACTCGTAACGGCTTCGGTGCCGCTTCGCACGAACTTTATCGAGATTGCGGCGGATCCCTGCCTTTGCCGTCCGCGCTGGTTTGGTGGTATCATTCGGCCGTGACGAGCGGCGACCTTGAACGCATTCGATCGCTGGACGGTCTGCGGGCACTGGCGTGCCTTGCGGTCTTCGGCGTGCATCTGCAGCAGGCGATCGGCCTGGACTGGACGTGGGGCCCGTTTGATCTGGAGACCTTCCTGGCCAACGGCAATACGGGCGTCTGCCTGTTGATGGTCCTCAGCGGGTTCCTGCTGGCCCGGCCGTTCTGGCGCGACCCGGCCAGGGCGCGATCCGGCGCGGACCTGGCCGCCTACGCCGCCCGTCGGGCCGTCCGCATACTCCCGGCCTACTTCTTCTGCCTGACCGTCCTGGTCGCCGGCGGGGCAGTGTTCGGCCGATCCTACAGGACCGCAAACGTCCTCCTGCACTACACATTCTGCCACAACGCTACGGAATCCGCGCTGTACCGCATCAGTCCACCGTTCTGGACCATGGCGGTTCAGGTGCAGTTCTACGTTGTCCTGCCGGCGCTGCTGTGGCTGATCCAGCCGGCCCTGAAGCGCCGGCGCCGCGGCATCGCGGTGCTGGCGGCGTTGGCGTGCCTGACCTATGCGGTCCATTGGGCGCTGACCGACTGGGCCCGCAGCGGCAGCGCGACGCTGCCCCCG
The DNA here is from genome assembly GCA_964625865.1 of uncultured Planctomycetaceae bacterium. Lineage (GTDB taxonomy): Bacteria > Planctomycetota > Phycisphaerae > SM23-33 > SM23-33 > CAZVEV01. The sequence goes on from CAZVEV010000005.1 coordinate 4,438, forward strand.
TGGGTCCGTGCCGACGGCTTTGTCCTCGACCACACGCTGCTGGCTCACATGCCGATGTTCCTTCTGGGCATGCTGGCCGCAGGTCTGCACACAGGCGGCCGCGGGGGCCGACCGAGGCATCCGTGGTTGTGCGAGGCGACCTTCTGGCTGATGGCTGTCTCGTGTGTGGCCATACTGGGCCTGCCGGAATTGGACCGTCTCCTCCAAGTCCCTCACGGCCGATACAACCTGCCCTACGTGCCGCTACTGGTCACGGGCCTGATCCTCGCCGCCCCGAACGCCCCGTTGGCCGGGCGATTGCTCGAATCGGCCCCGCTGCGCGGTCTCGGACGCATCTCGTTCGGCTTCTACCTCGTCCACCGCCCGTGTATGGGCGCCGTCGCCACGGCCATGGCCAAACTCGGGCGAGCCCCCGCCGCCCACCCGTCGCTCTTCGCCGCCGCCGCGCTGCTGGCGTCGACCGCGGCCGCCGCCGCAATGTGGTTCGCCCTGGAACGCCCGCTGCTGGCGCGGTCCCGCCGGCGTAACGTCAGGTGATCGTGCTCCGTTGCTTCAGCGTGCGCCCGATGCAAGGGCCGTGACTTATCACGAGTCGAGCCTTGAAGTCCTATACAAACATTGTATAATGCATGTGAGGTGATCGTCATGGGAAGTGTAACCGTCAACCTGTCGTTTCAGGATTCTCTTCTGGCCGAGATCGACCAGGTCGCTCGCAAGGAATCTCGCAGCCGGTCAGAACTGATCCGAGAAGCCGCCCGCATGTACATCGAACGCAAGCGCCGATGGGACGACATCTTCGCCCTCGGCGAATCCGTCCGCGAGTCGAGGGGGATATCCCAACAGAGTATTGCCGCCGAGATCGCCGCTCATCGCAAAGGCAAGTGACCCGTGCGGATTGTCTGCGACACGAACGTCCTGATCTCGGGGATCCTGTACGGTGGTCCACCTCGCGAGGTCCTCGGGCAGATTATCGAGAGGAAGCACGACGCGTACATCTCGCCGGCAATCGAGAACGAACTGCGGGCCGTTCTGGCCCGGCGGAAGTTCGGTCTCACCGCCCCACAAGTTCAGCAGATCGCTCAGCACGTGCACGAGTTGTTCCAGACTGTACAACCGGATCAGGCTCTTGACGTGATCGATGACGATCCCGCCGACAACGCCATCTTGGAATGTGCCGCCGCCGGAGCCGACGTCATCGTCTCCGGCGACCGCCACCTCCTGGACCTCGCCCGGCTCGGGGAGATACGCATCGTTTCCCCTGCCGACTTCCTGAACTGCTGACGGGCGCCGGGGCGCGCGTGTAGCGCGTGGGACTGCGAAGGGGCGGCGCGAGGAAGCCCGGAAAACCGTCAGACCGATGGCTGGATCGCTGAAGCGACCAGCCCGACCGATCCGCGCAACAGGGGCTGGCCACTTCAGTGGCCAGCAGCGCCACCCCCCCCATGCGGGCAGGGCGCGTCGTCTACAACGTCACTTTCAGCGTCTTGCTTTCGGTCAGGCCGGTGGACTTGACGCCTTTGATCACCTTCGGGCTGTCCTGCGGACCGACCTTTATCGTGTAGACTCCCGCCTTGAAGACCTTCGGCCGGAACGTGCTGCCCTTGATGCGCAGCGTGTAGACGATCTCGCCGTCGGACTCGTCGATCACCTGCACCACCGGATCGGCCTTGCCGCTGACCCGGAGCGTCGGCAGGTAGGCGGTGGCCTTGCGACCGTAGTTGTCCGCCTGGTCGATCGTGACCGGCCAGCCGGGGAACTGCTTGGTCTTCGGGTCGGTGATGTCGACCAGGCGGGGCCAGCACTCCATGGTGATCTTGCGCGTGGTGCGGTTGAACTTGACAATACCGTACCCCGCCGACCGGTCGATCAGCGGGTTCTTCGTCGCCTTGCCGTCCTTCAGCAGCGTGCCCGGGTTCCCGGCCGCCAGCATCGTTACCTTGTTGCCGAACCCGTCCTTGAACTGGCCCGCGTAGGCGGGCTGTCCCTCGATGTGGTTCCCCGCCGGCTCGGTGGGCAGCCACCACCGCAGGTAGAGGTTCGCGATGGAGGGCACGCAGAAGGAGTAGCCCGAGTCGCCCCAGTCGTCGATGCCGTGATGGGCCACGGTCGCCAGGTGCTGGTCGCCGCAGAGCATGAAGGCAAACCCCTTGCGAATTTCGGCGAGGGCCTTGTTACGTCCGGTCTGGGGCCAGCCATTGGAGTCCATGTCCGCGTGCAGGCGGTTGTTCCTGCTCCCGTGAATGTGGGCGAGATTGGCGAAGACCGTCTGCGAGAGGACGACCTTCATCTCGGCGCCTTTCCAGTCGGCGGCCCAGTGCTTGAGGAACGCCAGTTGCCTCTTGCCCAGCAGGACGGCCTTGGGCACGTCGACGCTCTTGGGGTCGTACTCGGGGTTGCGGATGTGGTCCGGTCGCGGGCCCTGCTTGGGCACGAGGCCTTGCGGGCCGGACTTGAACTTGCGGTCCTCGATAATCGCGAAGCTGATCCCGCCGAGGGTCATTGACGTGTAGTACACGCCGATCCCGCGCTGGATGGGCGTCGGGTCGTACGGGTCGGGCAGGTGGCTGGTCTGGGCGCGCTCGACCATCTTGACGTAGTCGACCGGCATGAAGTACCCGCCGTCGTGCCCCGCGCCGGTGTTGGACTTCTTTCCGCCGGCGCCCCAGATGTTGGCCTGGCCGACGTCGTGGTCGTCCGGAATGGTAACGGTGGGGACGCTGGCCAGCATCTTGCCGTACGTCCGCCCGAACTGAATCCATGCGTGCGTGTGGTGCCTGTGGTCGTATACCTGGTCGCCGGAGAAGAACACCAGGTCCGGCTTGACGGCTTCGAAGGCCTTGAAGATATCCGTCTTGGGCTGGTTGGCCCCGTGTCCGGCGTGAGGGGAATTGCCCGTAAACGCCATCACGACGATCGTGTCCTTGTCGACGGGGTCGGCCTTGATCGTGCCCGACCATGACGACTTGTCGCCGTGCAGCACGCGGAAGGGCGTGTCCCTGGACGCACCCCAGTTTTCGACACGAAGCGGGGCGGTCCAGCCCTCTTTGATGATGTCTGCCTGGGCGACTTGCTTCCAGGTGCCGCCGCGCTGGACCTCGAGGCGCACCTTCTTGTCCGTGTCGCAGTCCGGCTGCATCTGGGCCGTAATCTTCAACACGCCGTTGTGGACCGTGTAGAGGGTGAAGACAACGTCGTTGTCGGTCTTGACGATCACCGGCGCGCGACGGGGCTTGCGTTTCTTCTTGGCCGGCGGCTTGGGGTCGGCGGCCTGCAGGGAGACGGTTGCGACAAGCAGGGCCAGAACGGCAAGGGCGGTCAGTCGAGAAGTCTTCATCGTGTAATGCATCCTTTCTGTTGCAGGGGGACGCCGCGGCAGGGGGGCAACGGCCTCACCGTCCTTTCGGCGCGAAAAATCATCATAGGCCCCGCCACATGGTCAGTCAAGTCGCCCCGGTTCAGAAGGCGCCCGGAAATTGGGGACAAAATTGGGGACAGTCACCTATTTCTGGGGTTTGCGATTCTTTTCAAAGCGGCAAGATGCCGCTTCTACAGTAGACGCGGCGTCCCGCCGCGTTTCCTGGGGCGCCAGCCCGTCGGGTCTGCGTCAGACCGGTTCGTTGGAGCTGGACCTACTGAAGTGGGATGCATCCGTCCTGCGGGCTGCGCCCAAAGAAGCATGGACCGGCGGGGCGGTTGCGGGTAGAGTCTTTGCTTGCCCCTGATTGCCCCCCGGTGCATTGCGGGCGGGCCGGTGGGCAGGGAGAGTTTCGGCGGTGACGAAAACGTTATATGCCTATCTGTCGCGTGACCTGGTGAGGGTCGCGCTGATGGCGTTGGTGGTCCTGACGGTGCTCATGACCATCCTGGGCGCCATTGAGCCCATGCGCAAGCAGGGGTTGACCGGCATGCAGGTGCTCAACCTGTTCGGCTATCTCGTGCCCGTCGTCCTGCCCCTGACGATGCCGATTGCCGCCCTGTTCGCCGCGACGTTCGTCTACGGACGGTTCAGCCAGGACAACGAACTGCTCGCCGCCAAGGCCAGCGGCATCCCGCCGGTTGTCTTGCTGAGGCCCGCGCTCATACTGGGTGTGATTGTCACCGTCGTGTCGCTCGGCGTGAGCAACTACGTGGCGCCCGTGATGGCCGAGCGGCTGGGCAAGGCCGTGGTGGACAACCTCGACGGGCTGGCCTATCAGCAGTTGCTCTCCAAGGAATGCTGGAAACTCGGGGGGCGCTTCATTCACGCTGACGACGTGGACCGCGAAAGCGGCGAGATCCGCGGCGTGGTGGCCGCCCACGTCAGGGGGACCGATCCGTATGTCGTTCGTTTGCTGGTGGCCCCGGCGGCGAGGGTCTGGTTCGACAGTGACGGGGAAACGCCCTATGTGGAGTTCGACGTCTCCGAGGTCGCCGCGACGCGGTCGGACCGGTACGAGATCGCGTGGCTGTCGCGCCCGACGATGGATCGCTACGACCTGCCGCCCCAGGCCAAGGAAGAGCCGTCCTGGTACAACTGGGACCGGCTGCACGCGACGCTCAAGAACCCCGTGCTCAACAGCAAGATCCGCGGCTTGCTGATGGAGGTCCACCAGGGCGTCTGTGGGCGGGAACTGAGCGACCGGATTGCGCGGAAGATCAACGCGGGCCAGCCCTACGAGTTCAGCGACGGGACGAACCGGTATGTCCTGAGCGCAGGGGGCGCTGAGGTCGACACGCAAGGTGCCGTCAGATTCTCCCAGGGCGGGCGACGCGTCCGTCTGGAGGTGCGCGGCCAGGGCGGGGCCGCACGGATCATACGAGCCGACAGCGGCGATGTCTCGGTCGCTGCGACTCCCGGTGGGGGCTCGGCCGTGGTGATCGTGCTGGCCGGACAGGTCAAGGTCGCCGCCGGCGGCGCCGCGCCCGTTACGCAGGGGGAGCCCTGGCGCCTCGTCGTGCCTGCCGCCAACACCGCGGAGGCCCGTGTGCTGGTCCGACGCATCGCCGCGACCATTGGCGCGGGGGGCGACTGCTCGTTTGCTTCCGGCGGGCGACAGTACACGCTGGGGGCCGGCGGCGCCGAACGTGACGCCCGCGGGAACGTGAAGCTCACACCCATCCGTCGTGTGACGGTGGCTGTCATAGGCGAGACGGACAAAGTGGTCACCGGGGACGTCGGGAAGGTCACGACGGCCTGGAGCGCCCGACACGACACGATGGTGACTTCGCTGACGGTCGGGCCGGGCCAGGTAACCGTCAAGACCACGCGGTGGCAGAGCGGGCCCCTGGCCGTGCCGGACGGCTTCGGGTCGCCCGCGGAGTTGGGCACGCACATCGCTGAAGCCCTCTCCGCCCGGATGCCGTACTCCTTCAGCAGGGGTGACGCGGAATACACCGTCACTGCCGGGGCCGCGACGGCCGGACCTGACGGTGCGATCCGGCTGACGTCGGTAGACCGCCCGTCAGGGCGCAGGCGCGTGAGGATTGAGTATCGCCGGGGCACGATTCCCCGGACAGTGGAAGCCGACACGGGTGAGATTTCGATCGACTGGTCTCCCACCGTCGAGGCCAGGACCATCGCGATCACTCTCAGTGGGAACGTCGCGGTCGAACGGCGGAAGGAGTGGACCCCCCAGCGCCTCCTGCTCGTGCCTGACGATATCAACGAGAGGGTTCGGACGGTCGATCCGGCCGCCGTCTACCGCAACACGGCGGCCCATGCGAGCAACAAGGAACTCGTCGGCCGGACGCGCCGGGAGATCGGCTACCTCCACTGGGAGATTGTCGCCGAGATGCATCGGCGGATAGCCCTGGGCCTGAGCGGATGTCTCCTGGTGGGGCTCGGGGCGGCGCTGGGGCTGGTCTTCCGCGGTGGCGAGGTCCTCAGCGCGTTTGCCATCTCCGTCGCGCCGGCGGTGGTGGCCTACGTGGTCGTCATCATGGGCCAGGAACTGGTCACGAACCCGGATGTCGATCCGACGATGGGTCTCGGGGTCGTCTGGAGCGGTGACATCCTGTTGTTGCTTGCGAACCTCTACGTCTTCGGACGTGTGATGCGGAGGTAGCGGACCGGTCATGAAGACGCTGGACAGATACATCGTGCGACGCTTCCTCACCAACATGCTGCTATGCCTGGCGGTCGTGATCTCCCTTCGCATCGTGGCCGACCTGTTCATCAACATGGACGAGTTCGCCAAGCAGGAACTCGCCTTCAGCAAGCTGGTGGGGTGGATCGGCACGTACTATGCCTACCACTCGCTGGAGTATTTCGCGGAGCTGGGCGGGGTGGCGATCGTGATGGCGGCGGCCTTCACCATCGCGAGGATGAACGCGTCAAACGAACTGACGGCGATGATGGCCTCGGGGGTGTCTCTGCGCCGCGTGCTTCTACCCATCGTCATCTGCTCGGGGCTCATGAGCGTACTGGTCCTTGTCGACAGGGAACTGGTGATCCCAGGCCCCGAGATCCGCTCGGTCCTCGCCCGTGACCGCGACGACCAGGCCGGTGACGAAGGGTTCCGCGTCCGCCTGATGGCCGACACCAACCGCAGCGTCTGGTGGGCCGTACGCCTGTACGCAGGCCGAAAGCAGATGAACATGCCCCTGGTCGTCCTCCGGGGCGACGGGCGGAATCTCGACGACATCGATCGCTTCACCAAACGGACCAAGGTCCGCGACGAAGCCTACTACCACGTGCTCTACAGCGGACTGGGGCGGATGTCGGGCCGGTGGGCCACACCGGGCAGACTAGGCGGCAGAGACGGGTGGTTCTTCACCAGCGGCGACCTGTCTATCACCTTCCCCGGGAGACCGAGGGTCATCAAGTACGTTCCCGCGGCGCTGTGCACGCTCGACCCGGCGGGGAGGCAGTGGCACAGGCCCCCGACGACCGACCAGATCTGGTCCGGCCTGCCGATGAGCACGCTGGCCGAGGCCAGGCCGAAGAAGGACGGCTCCCTGCGCATCGCTGACACGCGGTCCGGCCTGACCATCGATGCCGGGGGACTGGCCGTCGGATCGGGAGGGGCCGGGCCCACGCTGATCAAGCCGGTCTTCACGTTCACGACAGTCAAGGGCAGGGTGCTCGGGCGTTTTGCCGCCGACTCGGCCACCGCCAGGACCGACCCCCAGGCCGGCCGTGTCTTCTGGGAACTCGAGAACGGAAGACTCTTCTACGAGACGGACATGACCATCGCCGAGATGCGCCTGCGCGAGTCCGGCAGGCACCTGGACTACGCGTCAAGCGGCGAACTGATGGAACTGGTCAAGCTCGACCGCGTTCGCGACCCGCACGGCGTGGTCCTGACGCGTCACCTTCGGATGGCCGAGCCGCTGAACAACCTCGTGCTCTTGCTGGTCGGCGTGCCGTTTATCCTCTCGCGCGAGCGGAACGTCAAGGCCTCGGCCCTCATGTGCCTCGGCCAGAGCCTGCTGTTCTACGCCTTCGTCTATGCCTCTCGGTATCTCGGCCTGCCCCCCGTCTGGTCGGCATGGCTGCCCGTGCTGGTCTTCGGCCCGATCGCCGCCATGCAGGTCGACGCGATCAAGACGTGACGTCGCGTCCATGTCGCACGGTTCGGTAGGGCGTGCACCTTGCTTGCACGCGGAAGGAGCACGTAATCCGTTCCGCGTGCAACGAAGTTGAGGGTGTCCGATTATTCGTCGTACGGGGGGCATGATGATCCCCGTGTCGAGTAGGTGGCGGGTGAGTCCGTGCAGGCCCGAAGGGCCGTCCGATCTTAGCCGGGCCCGGAAGGGCCCGGTAACGATGACCATATGAGCATCCAGCCCCGAAGGGGCGGCAGAGGTCGCCTGCAACAGATCCCCCACATGTCATCCCTCTGCCGGCCCTTCGGGCCTTGGAGGATGGGGAACGTCTTCCGGGCCCTTCCGGGCCCGGCTAAGATCGGTCGGCCCTTCGGGCCTGCGAAAGCCCCCGGGATCCGGTGCAAAACGTCCAAGCGGTGCGGATTTCGGGCGAGGAATTATCGGACAGCCTCAACGAAGTTGCACGCCCTACTCGTTACGAAAGTCGCCCTGCGTCTGGGCCGATACACTGTTCAGAAGCACATGGCACGAACGTGCCCTTGAGTGGGACAAGACGGGATTAGGGCGGAAAAAGACGGGATTAACTGGAGGAGAGGCCGTGGCGCGGCACACCAGCGTTACGGCCTTCTTTTTGCGCGCCTGCCGGAGATCGGCTCCAGGTCGGCCAGCGGAATCTCCAACTCGAAGATCCCGCTCTGGACGACGGCCTGGTCCTTCTCCGGAAGCATGCGAATGACCGTCGCCCGCTTGCCGAACGGAACGACGAAGACCTGCTGGCCCGGCTCGACCGACAGCAACTTGTTTCGATTGGCCTTGGCCGCTCGCCCGGACGTGCTTCGTCGCGGCATGGGGCGGTTGGCGGGACGGGCGGCCTTGCCGGCGCCGCGGCCCTTTCGGTCACCCCTGCCCATGCCCTGCCCATTTCCCTTGCGGTCGCCTCGGGGCGGGCGCGGTGCGAACGGGCCCGTCTGCGGGAACAGGTCCTGCAGCGACAGTTCGATCTGCTCGCCTCCGACGTCGACCGTGGCACGCAGGCCGGGCAGGTCGACCTTGACCACCTTGCCCTTGCCCGGCTTGCGGGCGATGGACACGTCGGCCCCCACGCGAAGCCGCGCGATCGCGCCGATCCACGCGTCGAACTGCCTCGCCCGGCGACGCTGGTGCTCGATGCTCCGGTGCATCTCGTCCTGGAGGTGCTTGCTGGCGGCGCGGTCGGCCTCGGCGGCCTTCGCCTGGTCGAGTATCTCCTGCCGCATCGCCGCAATCTCTTTGCGGACCTCATCCTGGCCCAGGTCGGGCATGAGTTGCTTGAGCGGGACCTCGACCTGGAGGCTGTCGACGTCGACCACCGCCTGCTGCTTGTGCAGTTCCATGCGTACCAGTCGCCCGGGCTTGCCCAGCGAGGGCACCATCACTTCGTCGCCCGCCTGCATCTCGCCCAGCGAGGCCAGCCACGTCTCGAACTCGCCCTGGAGGCGGTGCAGGTCGGCGAGCTTGGCCTCGTAGACCTCGCCCCGGTCTTCGGCGGCGAGTTTGGCCTCGCGGGCCTCAGCGCGGGCGGACTCGGCCTGCTGACGGGCCGTGCTGGTGGCCTGGATGGCCTTGCGGAACTGCTTGCCCTGCCTGCCCAGGTGCTTCCGCGCCGCGGCGGTCAGGCGTTTGGGCATGCCCAGGTGCGCCGCAACGGTTATCGCGTGGCTCTCGCCCGGCGTGCCGATTCGCAGGTGGTACGTCGGCGAGAGCGTCCGCGTGTCGAACTCGACCGACGCGTTGTCGACGCGCGGGTGGTTCATCGCGTAGGCCTTCAGGACGCTCAGGTGCGTCGTGATCATACCCACGCACCCGACGGTCCGCAGTTCGTCCAGGACGGCCTGGCCGATCGCGCCGCCCTCGTCCGGGTCCGTGCCGGCCCCCAGTTCGTCCAGCAGAACCAGCGAGGCCTTGTCGGCCTTGCGGAGAATGTAGTGAAGGCGCTTGACGTGGGCCGCGAACGTGCTGAGCGACTGCTCCAGCGACTGCTCGTCGCCGATGTCGATGAAGATGTCGCGGAAGATCGGCATGGTCGCGCCGCGCTGCGTCGGAATGTGCATGCCGCTAAGGGCCATCACCGCAAGCAGCGCCGTGGTCTTGAGCGTCACCGTCTTGCCGCCCGTGTTCGAGCCCGTGATCACCAGCAGATCAAAGTCGCTGCCGAGTCGCACGTCAATCGGCACGACGGGGTGGCGCTGGTCGGCGGGCACGCCCGTGCGCTCCTGGTGGTCGGCCTGGGCGATCAGCAGGGGGTGGCGGGCCTGGCTGAACTGCAGCGGGCCTCGCTCGGTGACGGCCGGGCAGGTCATGTCGAAACGGTAGGCGTACTGCGCCTTGGCCGACAGCAGGTCGATCCGCGCCACCGCGCGCATGGTGGCCGCTATTGCGTCGTGGCGCGGGGCGATCCGGACGGCCAGCGTATTGAGCAGCAGTTGCACCTCGCGCCGCTCGTCAACGTACAGGTCGGCAAGGTGGTTGTTCATCTCGACCGACGCGTTGGGCTCGACGAAGACCGTCGCGCCGGTGTTCGACGTGCGATGGACCACGCCGGGCAGGCGCCCGCGGTTGTCGGCCTTGACCGGCAGGACGTACCGATCGCCGTGCAGCGTCACCTGGGCGTGCTGCAACAGCCGCGTGACCTCGGGCTTGCGGAGGTAGCCGTAGATCACCTCGTGGATCTTTCGTGCGGTCTCGGCGATTTCGCGTCGCAGCAGGCCCAGGCGGCGCGAGGCGTCGTCGCGCACCGTCCCGTCGCTGTCGATGATGGCGCGAATGGCGTCGACTTCCGCGTCGAAGGGCGTAATCTCGCCGGCCAGCGCGGTCAGCAGATCGAGCTTTTCCGGCAGGGCCACCAGGTACGCCCTGAGCCGGCCCGCCGCGTCGAGCGTGCTGGCGATCCGGGCGTAGTCCTCTGCCCCCGCCCCGGCGCCGGGCTCGGCGCGCTTCACGGCGTCGGAGATGTCGGTGATCCCGCCAAACGGCGGAGGCCCCACGTCGCGAACGGCGGCCACCATCTGCGTCGTCTCGTCCAGCCAGCGCGTGACCGTCTGCGGCGTGCGCGAGGGCCCGATGCGCCGGGCCAACGCCTTGCCCGGCGAACACGCGCAGAAGCCGGCCAGGATGCGGCGAACCGCGTCAAACTCGATCTTGTCCAGCGTAAACCTGTCCACAACAGTGCCCTTCCGTCAACCCACCCGAGAGTATACGGAGCGCGCGGGAGGGGCAACCACTAATTGACGGCCGGCCCCCGTTCCCCGCGTGCCGGGCTGCTAGGCAAACAGGTCCAGCCGCCTTGCGGGACGGTAGAGCATGCGGTTGGCTTCCTCGTCGTCGTCGAAGCGCTCGGCGGCGGGGTCCCAGCGGAGCGTGCGCCCCAGCAGCATCGCGATATTGCCGAGGTGACACAGCGTGGCGGTGCGATGGCCGATCTCGACGTCCGCGGTGGGGTTCTGCCGCGTGCGGACGCAGTGGATGAACTCCTGCTGGTGGCTGCCGTGGGCGGCCTGCAGATGGACCTCGTTGGGCCCGATGGGCTCCTTGGCGATCGACGCGGGATTGCTCGTTCCGTTGTAGTCCACCACGCCTTCACTGCCGACGAACTTCACGCCGCCCCCGCCGTCCATGTCGCAGATCAGCTTCACGCCGTTGGCAAACGTGTACTCGCAGTGGGCCTTGGTCGCCGTTGTGAACAGCCCCGTGGTGGGGAACGTTCCGACGCCCTCGACCTCGACCGGGCCGGTGTGGTCAGCGCCGATGCCCCACTGGGCCAGGTCCAGGTAGTGGGCGCCGAAGTTGGTCATCTGCCCCCCCGAGTAGTCCCGCACGAAGCGGAACTGGTAGTGGCATCGCTGGGGATGGTACGGTTCCCACGGGGCCGGGCCCAGCCAGCGGTCGTATTCCAACTCCTTCGGCACGGGTTGGGGCGTCCACGTGGGGGCGCATTTCTTGTTGTTGTACGGCAGGCGGACGTGGACGGTCTTCAGTCGTCCGATGCGCCCGCTGCGGACCATCTCGCAGGCGAACCGGTTTCGGCTGGCCGAGCGGCGCTGGCTGCCCGTCTGGAGCACGCGCCCGTACCGCCGGACCATCGTGACCAGTTCGCGTCCCTCGCTGATCGTCAGCGTCAGGGGTTTCTCGACGTACGAGTCCTTCCCGTGCCTGGCCGCGTCGATCGCCGGCGGGACGTGCCAGTGGTCCGGCGTGCCCACGCAGATCGCCTCGATCTCCGGATGGCGCGTCACGTCGCGGAAGTCCACGCTGGTGATGCAGTCGGTGTTGCCGTACTTGTCGTTGACGTACTTGGCGGCGCGGGCCATGTGGGTGCGGTCGACGTCGCAGACGGCGACGACGTGCACGCGGCTGTCGGCCAGGAACGCCCGCAGGTTGCCCGTCCCCTTGCCCCCCGTGCCCACCGCTCCGAAGACCACGCGGTCGCTCGGGGCCGTCCTGCCGTCACGCCCGAGGGCGGCCGCCGGCACGACGTGGGGGATCGCAACGGTGGCGGCTGTTGCGGTGACTGTCTTGAGGAACGACCGTCGATTCATGTGACTCATCGTGCGATCTCCTTATCTGTGCGCCTACAGTCATTATCGTGCGCCCCCCTCATCTATTCAACGCGCGATGCCCAATCCGTACGTCCTGACGGCCTTGCGGCCGAAGCCGCGGGTTTTGGCGCGGATCGTCTTACCATGGGGCCCCGTGTGTTCCTCGTGCGTCTCCGAGCCCAGCCGGACCCCCTGGCAGGCGTCAGGAGGCGGCCTGAGCGACGATCTGCCCCTCAGGGGTGTCCCAGGTCGTTTTTGGCGCCCGAAGGCGGCCAGGGGGCGGCCTGAGCGTCTGGCCGGGTCGCCGGATTCCATGGCCCCGTCAGGGACCCGCGAGAATAGCCCACCGATTCTTCGCTGGGTTTGGTGCCCCCCCCGTCCGTCCTGTCAGGGACGGCGGAACTCGCCGCAAATCCACCGTGAAAAGCCTGTCGCTTCGTCCGTCCCTGACGGGGCGGGGGTCTCCAAGACGTCCTGATCCCACCGCCGCATCGCGGGGCTTTTCTTGCGCGAGCATGGGGGGAAGCAGCCCGGTGCCGTGGTCTGCGGAGCAACCACGTTAACGTCCCTCCGCCCGCCGAGGCGCCATCCGGATATCTCCGCCTCGAGGGAGTCACACCCGCCGAACCACCAGTCGCCTCCGCGCCGCGTCGGGCGGGCAGCTTTCGCTGGCCAGTTCCTACCCGGGGCGACTAGAATGATCTGACGTAAGCGTGACGTGAAAGGCTGGTGGATCATGCGAATCACTGCCGTCGTACTGATGGGACTGATGCTCTTTGGCGAGACTGCAGGGTGTGACATGCGCGATGACGCGGTGAACAAGGCCGTCGGGGCCGACGCGAAGCGGACCGGCGGGAAGAAGACGATCCGGACGGCTACGCCCGGGCGGAAGACGATGCCTCCCCTCAGCGCCGAAGAGAAGCGGATCATCCGGAAGAAGGGCACCGAGCGGGCGTTTACGGGCAAGTACTGGAACCACTACGCCGACGGCGGCTACCTGTGCAGGCAGTGCGGGACGCTGCTGTATCGGTCGGACAGCAAGTTCCGGTCCGACTGCGGCTGGCCGAGCTTCGACGACGAGGTCCCGGGGGCTGTCAAACGTGTGCCCGACGCCGACGGGCGGCGGACGGAGATTATCTGCACCGCCTGCAAGGGCCACCTCGGCCATGTCTTCCTCGGCGAGGGCTTCACCAAGAAGAACACGCGTCACTGCGTCAACTCGGCGTCGCTCGTATTCGTGCCGAAAGGCAAGATGGCGCCCCCCGCGACGAAGCCGGCCCTCAAGCGGGCGATCTTCGCCGGCGGATGCTTCTGGGGCGTCGAGCACTTCATGGAGAGAATCCCGGGCGTGGTGCGCGTTACGTCGGGGTACGCCGGGGGCAAGACCGACAAGCCCACGTATCGCGATATCCTCTCGGGCAGGACCGGGCACGCCGAGGTCGTCGAGGTGGTATACGACCCGGCGCGCGTGTCGTACGAGGCGCTGGCCAAGCGGTTCTTCGAGATTCACGACCCCACGCAGGTCAACCGCCAGGGCCCCGACGTGGGCGACCAGTACCGCTCGTCGGTCTTCTACCTCGACGAGGCGCAGAAGGCCACCGCCCGGAAGCTGATCGCCCGCCTCAAGGCCAATGGCTACAAGGTTGCAACCCAGCTTGAGCCGGCCAAGACGTTCTGGCCGGCCGAGGACTACCACCAGGACTACATCCGCAAGCACCCCAAGCGCTACATGTGTCACACGCCCGTGCCGCGTTTTGACAAGAAGAAGCACGAGTAGGGCGTGCAACGTGTTGCACGCGGGAGGGATTGGGTATTCGTTCCGCGTGCAACAAGTTGCACGCCCTACAAGTTGCTCCCCTTGCAGGTGACCGCCCGCTCGCTACAATGTCGCCATGGGTACATGGCTGACGGAGATTAACTCCTGGATCAACAACGTGGTATGGGGGCCCTATATGCTCGTGCTGCTGCTCGGCGCGGGCGTGTACATCGGCATTCGGACGCGGTTCATCCAGTTCAGCCGGTTCGGCTTGATGTGCCGCGAGACGATGGGCAAGATCTTTCGCCGGGGCCCGCGGGCCGAGGGCGACGTGACGCCGTTCCAGGCGATGACCGTCGCGATGGGCGGCACGGTGGGGGTGGGCAACATCGCGGGGGTGGCCACTGCCATCGCTCTCGGCGGGCCCGGCGCGGTGTTCTGGATGCTCGTCTCGGGCCTGGTGGGGATGGCCACCAAGTTCGCCGAGGTCGTCCTGGGCGTGCACTACCGCCGGCGCGACCCGAACGGTCCGATGATCGGCGGGCCGATGACGTACATCACGCGCGGGTTGGGCAAGCGGTGGAAGCCGCTGGCGATCGTCTTCTGCGTATTCGGCGCGCTGGCGGGGCTGGGGATCGGCAACATGACGCAGGCCAACGCCGTCACCGACGGCGTGGTGAGCCTGGCCAGGACGTTAACCGGCGCCGACGCCGACGAGGCCTTCCGGACGGTCCGGTGGGTCACCGGCGGGACGTTGCTTGTGCTGGTGGGCCTGGTGACCTTGGGCGGCATCAAGCGGATCGCCCAGGTGGCCATGTTCGGCGTGCCGTTCATGTGCTTGCTGTACATGCTGGCCGCCCTGGTGGTTATCGTGATGTACGCAGGCGAGATCCCCGCCGTGGTTTCGCTGGTGCTCACCGAGGCGTTCAGCTTCGAAGCCGTCGGCGGCGGCGCGACCGGGACGGTGATGATGCTGGCGATGCGAAAGGGCATCGCCCGAGGGATGTTCAGCAACGAAGCCGGGCTGGGCAGCGCCCCGATGGCCCACGCGACGGCCCGGACCGACCACCCGGCCCGCCAGGGACTGTGGGGGATCTTCGAGGTCTTCTTCGACACGATCGTGATATGCACGGCCACCGCGCTGGTTATCCTGCTGACCGGCGCGTGGGAAAGCGGAAAGGACGGGGCGCCGCTGACGATAGCGGCCTTCTCCGTGCCGTTCGGCGAGATGACCGGCGGCGTGCTGGTGACGTTCTGTATGATCCTGACCGCCTACTCCACGATCCTGGCCTGGTGCTTCTATGGCGAGACCTGCTGCGCCTACATGTTCGGTCACAGCCGCATCGTGCGGACGGCCTACCGCCTGTTCTGGCTGCCGTTCATCCTGGTCGGCTCGCTCTGGACGCTGAAGGATATCTGGGCGGTCGCCGACACGCTGAACGGCCTGATGGCGATTCCGAATCTCATCGCCATCTTCGCCCTCGGCGGCGTGGTGGTTAAGTTGACGAAGGACTTCCTGGCGGGCAAGCCGTACCAGCCGCCCGAGGACGCCGAGAAGTAGGGCGTGCAACTCGTTGCACGCCTGCGACTGCAACTGGCCCGCTGAAGCGGCCAGTCCGATGGGGCGCACAGGAGGGGCTGGCCACTTCAGTGGCCAGCAAAGGAACGAACATGACGACCTCACGGCAAAAGCGACGATACACGATCATGCCCGCCCGCACGGCGGTGGCGCTGTGCGGGAAGGTCAAGGGCACGGCGTGGCAGGGGGCCCGGACGTTGCGGATCGACCGTTTCCCGTGGTTCGCCGGCGGGGCCAGACCTGCCACAGTGGTGCGAATGCTCTACGATCGTCGCGCCCTCTACGCCCAGTTCAGATGTCGCGACCGCCACATCTCAGCCGTCCGGACGCGACTCAACAGCGACGTGTTCGAGGACAGTTGCGTCGAGCTGTTCCTCGGGCCGGACGGCGAGTACTTCAACGTGGAGATCAACTGCTGCGGCACGCTGCACCTGGGCTTCGGGGCGGGGCGACGCGGGCGGCGGCTGATCGAGCCGGACCAGGCCGCGCGGATCCGCATCGCCACCTCCGTGCCGACCGCAACGAAGGACGAGTCGCCGGACGACGCCGCCTGGCGGGTCACCGCCGCGATACCGTTTGCCGTGCTGTCGTCGCTGGCCGGGCGGACCGTCAGACCCCGTAGCGGGGACGTGTGGGGGGGCAATCTCTACCGATGCGGCGGGCAGACCGACCCGCAACACGCCTGCTGGAACCCCATAACCTCCCCCCAGCCGGACTACCACCGCCCCGAGTGCTTCGGAGACCTCCGCTTCGCCTGACCGCTTGCGGTTTCGCGCGCCGTTCGAGTAACAGTAGGGCGTGCAACTTGTTGCACGCGGAATGCGTATCCAGTCCTTTTCGCGTGCAACACAGTTGCACGCCCTACTTCGCCGTCTTCTTCTCGAGCACGCGGATGAGGTTGTTCTTGTAGTCCATCACGTAGATTCGCTCCCCGCCGCGGGCCACCGCCAACGCGATGTTGCTGCACGACGCCGCCAGCGAACCGGCGCGGGTGAACCGCGTGACCCCCAGGTGGCCGACCAGCCCCAGGAACTTGCCCTCGGGCGTGTAACGCTTGACCCTCGCCAGCCCCGACTCAGCCGTGTAAAGTACGCCCTTGCCCCCGACGTACAGGTTCATCGGGTTGCAGCAGGCGCCGAAGCCCTCCACGTTGCTGCGGCTGCGCTTGCCCCACTTGCCTACCACCTTGCCCTCCCGATCGTACCGCACCACGCGGTGACGCGTGTTCTCCGCCACGTGCACGATACCGTTGACCACCGCGATGTCACACCGCTGGCAGCAGCCGCGGATGCCGGTGGCCAACTGCTTGGGCGAGCCCAGGTCGCTGTCGAAACGGTACAGCTTCGACGTGGACACCAGGCTCCAGCCGGACCCGAACGCCACGAACACGTCCTTGCCCGAGACCGCGATGCCGGACACGCGAAGCCGCAACTCGACCTTGGACATGGCGGCACGCCGTTTGCTCACTTCCGAGACCGGTGAGTCGGCGCCCTTGGGCACGTCGACGACCTTGACAACCTTGCCCGCCGCGTCGAGCCGCGCGATCTTGCCCTCGCCCCCGCAGTAGATCGCCCCGTCGGCGGCCACGTCGATCGATTCGGGACCGAAGGGCAATGTGAACGTCGCCGTCTGCTTGCCCGCCGCATCGATGACCTTGATCGCCTTGGCCTTGCCGTCGCCCGCAAGCAGCGTCCCATCAGTGTGCATTCGCAGGGCCGTCAGCTTCTCGAACTTGACCTTCAGCGGCGCGACCTCCTTGTGCGAAGCCGCCTTGTCCGCCGGTGCGTCAGCTGCCGGGGCTCCCAGCGTGATCGCACCAACAACCGCCATTACCATCGCGAATCTGGCCATGCCTGCTCTCCACCACCCCGACAACGGTACTCGTAGAACACATCAGTCTACCGCGCTGCCGCCCGGCGACAAAGCCGCATCTGCCTCACACCCTTCCCCGCGGCGGGACCGGCCGGTAGGATGGCACGACACGGGTTGTACCCTTAAAGGAAAGGTGACGCAGATGAGATTCACGAAATGGTTGTCGCTGGCGGTGGTTCTGGGCATGACGTTCACGCTGGCTGGTGCGGCGGAAGACGCAGCGGTCACTCAGGCCAGGCGGTCGGCGGGGATTGCGGGATACTCCCTGTCCAAGGTCCAGCGTTGGCTGCACGAGGCGGCGCTGAAGAAGATCGAGCCTGACACGGGCTTGTACCACCCCGATGGCCGATTCAACTACCAGGACGCCTGGGCCGACTGCTACCCGTTCCTCGTCTGGGCCGCCTGGGCGACTGACCTGGACGCCCTGAACGGTCCCGTGCGGAAGGCCCTCCACGCCGAGATCAAGCACTGCCCGAAGGACTACTTCAAGAATCCCAAAAACGCCTTCGGGGGCAGCGAGTACGTCAAGGACGGGCTGATCGCCATCGTCGAGGTCACCGGAAAGGACGAGTGGTTCGACCGCATGAAGTCCATCCAGGACGACATCTGGGCCAAGCCCACGATCAAGACGAAGTTCGGCAACATCCCGTCGACGAACGTCGAGATCAACGGCGAGCAGATACAGGCCCTGGCGCGGATGTACACGATGACCGGCGAGGACAAGTATCTCACGTGGGCCCAGCGCCTGGCGGACTACTACCTGTCGAATCCCGACTACGTCCCCACGCGCCTCCGCGACCACGGCTGCGAGATCATCGGCGGGCTGGGCTTGCTCCTGGGCGTTCAGTCCACGCACAACCCCGCCAAGGCCAAGGCCATGCTCCCTCGCATGCGGAAGATGCTCGACGCGGTCCTTGCCCGTGGCGTGAACCCCGACGGCATCATGTACAACCGGTACGGCAACGCCCGTAGCGGGCTGTCGGACGGGTGGGGCTACAACTACGTGACGTATCTCTGCCACGACATGGTCGCCGGCCAGCCGGTCTATCGCGAGCACCTGACGCGGACGCTGAAGAACCTGGCCAAGCCCGTCTACACCAACTACCGGTGGGAAGGCAACTCGATTGACGGGTACGCAGATTCCGTCGAAGGCGGGCTGTACATCATGAACCGCCTGCCCGTGCCCGAAGGCCTCGCCTGGGCCGATCGGGAAGTCGCCCGCAACATTGCCCGGTCGGGCGACCCGCTGGCCACCGCGAGGCTCTGGGGCACGATGAAGCTGGAGTCCAATGGCGTCCGCACGGTGCTCATCCACGCCCTGATGCACACGCGGGGCCTGCTCGCCCGCCCGTGGCGGCGCGATCTGACCCTCGGCGCGGCCGAGTCGGACGGAGGCCTGACCATCGTCGTCAAGGCCGACATCGACTGGTCCGGGCGCCTGGTCTTCGACATCCCGCGACACAAGACGTATATGGGCTTCGCCAAGGACTGGCCCCGCATGAACACGCTGCCGGAGTGGTTCACCGTGGCCGGCGACAAGACCTACACCGTCACGGACGTCGCCGCCGGAACCGAGAAGACCTACACCGGCAAGCAACTCCACAAGGGCCTGCCCGTTGAGTTGAAAGGCGGCAAGGAGAAGGTGCTTCTCGTCAAGTAGTGTTCGCGGACGTGAAGCTAACTGAACTGTGACACGTAGATCGGAGATACCGCGATATGAGATGTGCTGCATTACTCCCGACGTTCTCGGTTGTCCTGGCCTTGGCGGCGGGCGCACTGGCGGCGGGCCCTCACCAGACGGCTTCATGGGTCGGGGCGAACTACACGGCGGCGTATGCGGTCAACCAGGTGCAGTTCTGGCATGACTTTCGGCCGAAGGTCATCGAAGCCGAACTGGCGGCGGCGAAGAAGTGGTTCGGTATCACGTCGCTGCGGGTGTACCTGCACAATATCAACTACGATAAGGAGAAGGCGGTCTTCCTTGGGAACATCGAAGCGTTCCTGAAGATATGCGAGCGACACGGCATCCGGCCGGGCTTCACCTTCTTCGACGACTGTCACCGCCACGCGGACATCTACCTGGACAAGCCCACCACGCCGGTCAAGGGCTACCACAACGGGCGCTGGGCCGCCTGCCCGCAGGACCGCGACCGCGACGCCAAGAACCTGGAGAAGTTCAAGCCGTACATTCAGGACGTCATCCGCGCACACCGCGACGACAAGCGCGTGCTCTGGTGGGAGATCTTCAACGAGCCGCGCCGCCACGCCTACAGCACGGCCCTGCGCCGGGCGGGCTACGCCTGGGCGAAGCAACTCAAGCCCGCCGCGCCGGTCATCGCCTGCTGGGACGACAACGAAGCCACCGACATCGTCAACGCCCACAACTACCGCGCCAACTTCACCGCCTGGGACCGCCAGACCGATCGCAATCCGGCCAAGGGCTGCGTCTTCACCGAAGCCGGCGCACGCTGGTACGCCCCGCGACCCAGCAACGCCGAGCCATGCGAAGTAATCCACTGGCTGCAAGGCCGCCGCGCTGCCAAGAAGTACGTCCCCGGCGTCTACCTCTGCTGGGAACTGATGGTGGGCAACTCGAACTGCCGCTGGTACTGGGGCACCAAGCCCAACTCGCCCGAGCCCACCGTGCCCTGGTGCGGTCTGATGTGGCCGGACGCGACGCCGGTCTCGCTCGCCGAGGCCGAGTCCGTCAGGCGATACGTCACCGGCAAGAGCCGGGCGCTGTTCTTCGACGACTTCCAGACCGCCGCCCCCGTCGAGCGACCCGGCTGGAAGACATACGGCGCGTCCGCCGCCGCGGGCTCCCGCGTGCTTACTGTCCCCGCTGACGTCAAGATGATCGCCGGAAAGTCCGACTGGACCGACATCGTTCTGGAGTCCGTCGTGATGCTCAAGAGCGACAAGGGCAACGCTGGAATGGTCTTTCGCGTCAACGATCCCAGGGCGGGCAACGACCGCTTCCGCGGCTACTACGTGGGCTTCGACACCAAGACGCTGTACCTGGGCAAGATGAACAACAACTGGAAGGAACTGGTGCGCTTCGACCTGTCGACGCTCGACTGCAAGGTCGTCCCGGGCGTGTGGAACCACATCCGCATCGCCGCACAGGGGCCGCGCATCCGCGTGTGGTTCAACCGCATGCACCCGTCGTCGGATCCCGCCCGCGGCCTGCGAATGGACTACACCGACAAGACCAACCCCGTCCTGTCCGGCGCCATCGGTGTGCGAACCCGTGGTACGTCCGCCTGGTTCGACAACGTCATCGCCCTGCCCATCGACGCGCTGCCCTGATTCGCTCGGGGTCCGGCGCGTTGGGTTGGGTTGTGCAAGCGCGTCGATCTGACGATCGACCGCTAAACGATGCGTGCGAACGGTGCGTCGTCTGCGATGTACTCGAAAGGTACCCCGGTTTCGGTCCCGTCGTTGCGCGGTCATCCGCGCGGCGATGCGCGATCTCCGCCGCACCGTGGCGTCAGAAGCAACCGACACGCGCACAGTGTTTAGCGGTCGATCGTCAGATCGACGTTTTCGGTGCGCGAATGGATCGCGAGTCAGGCGGACCCTTCGGGGTAGACGATGCGGTTACGTTCCGGGTCATTCAACTGGCGGGGTGTCCATCGTGGCCAGGGGCTTGCCCCAGGTTTTCAGGAGGAACTTGGCGAGGACCGGGTCACGCTGGGGCAGGGCGTCGCGCTCGGTTTTGGCGCCGAAGTAGCGGGTCGTCACGCCCGCGAAGAACTCCTTGTGGTTGCTCTTTACCCAGTCGCGTTTCGGGTAGGTCGTGCCGTTGACGCAGCGCTTGTAGGCGGCCATCACCTCGGGATGATTGAAATCCAGGATCTGGTCGTGGAAGGCGTGGGCCAGTTCGTGCAGCAGGACGGTTGCCGTCGGGTCCGGCGCCCTTCGGGCCAGCGAGGCGGCGTTTCCGAACTCGACGCACTTGACCTTCTCGGGGTTGAAGTCCATGGCGACAAGCCAGCCGCGGCCGGGGTGGTACTGGTAGGCCGACGTCCGCCTATGCGGGCCGTTGGTCGAGTCGACCTCCAGCCAGATCTTGACCTTCCGCAGCTTCGCCAACTGCTCCGGCGGAATCCAGCCCGAGACGCGGACCATGGCGGCGGTGAGGTTCTTGATTGCCGCCGCGCCGGTCTCGGCGTACTTGCCCTTGCCCAGCAAGGCGTTGTTGACGTAGACGGACCAGCCTTCGAGGGTCTTGACGGTGTAATTCGACGTGGGCTCGTACCCGACGGCGGGGGTCGTGACGGTGGGGGAGCCTGCGGGCAAGACGCCGCTGACACCAAGCCACTCGGCCAGGTGGGCCTTCCACGGTCTGGGCTTGCTGATGATCTCGTGTCCGCCCTTGGGATAGAGGCGAAGCGTCGCCGCGACGCCGGCGGTCTTCAGCGCCTCGTGGAACATGACGCTGTTCTCGTGTGCGACCATCTTGTCGTCCTTCGCGTGGGCGAGGAACGTTGGGGGCGTCTTGGCCGTCACGTGCAGTTCGGCGGACAGTTCGTCAACCAGCTTGGGGTCCGGCTTGCGCCCGAGCAGGCGCGAGACCGACGGGCGGTGTGCATGGCGCTTCATGCTGATGACGGGGCAGAACAGAGCCGTGTAGTCCGGGCGGGAACTGAACCGGTCCACGCGGTCCGCAGCGTCGGGCTTGCCGGGCGCACCGTGCGTTGCGAGCATCGCCGCTATGTGTCCGCCGGAAGATACGCCGACGACGAGCACGCGCTTGGGATCGATGCTCCACCTGGCGGCGTTGGCCCGCAGCGTGGCCACGGCGCGCCGGGCGTCCTGGAGCGGGACGGGGTGGCGGTATCCGCGTCCGGGCCGGCGGTATCGCAGCACGAAGACCCGCACCGGGCGCGCGGCGAAGAACTTCCAGAGCGCGCCGTACCCGGTGATCTGCCTGTAGTCCTGCCCGGGGACGATCAGCACGGCGGGGGCGGGGCCCTTGACGCCCTTGGGCAGGGGGAAGGCCTTCATCGTGGGCGTGTTGCCCTTGCCCGTGTCCTTCGCTCCCGGCGCGCCGTCAGGCCAGAGCTTGACCTCCTCGCCATGCACCGCCGCCGTCGCGGCCAGGACCAGCGCCGTCACTATCCAGGTCATCGTCGTTCGTCTCGTCATCGTGTGTTCTCCGGTGTGGTTTGGCGATCAGGACCGTGGCGTCCCGAACCTGCGAAGCCGCAAGCGCCACGTCGCGGGACACTTTCCGCGAAGCGCCGCTTGCGGCTTCGCATTCTTCGTTTACGTCCTCTCGGGTATGGCGCCCGGTCCGGTTGGAAGTTCAATACCGTCGCCGGATGACGACGACGCGCTTCGTCGTTGTCAGCGCCTGCTCGAGGACTTGGACGATCTGCCTCGCGTGAGGCTCGGCCCCTGGATCTTCGGCTTGCTGCTCGTCGAACGCTTGCCGGACGACCCGCCCCTGGTCAGGCTGGGGCCCTGGATCTTCTTGGGCTGTGACGCCCTCTTCTTGGCCTCGGCGGCGGCCTTCGCTTTCGCCCTGGCCAGGGCTTCGGCTTTCTTTCTGGCCTCGGCCTGCCGCTTGGCGTACGCGGCCTTGAGGCGCTCGTAGTTCCGTCGGCTGATGTGGTTGTTGTAGTTGCGATTCCTCTCGCGCCGTCTGCGCTCGTCGGCCTCACGCCGGCGGCGGGCTTCGGCTTCGCGCCTCTTTCGCGCCTCGAGTTCCTTCTTCTGATAGTCATCGGACCGGTTGGAGGACTTGGGTTTGTTCTTCTCGGCCTGCGGGGCGCGATCGGGCTTTCTCTCGGGCTTGGGCAGGTCGACCCCGGCGGGCGTGGGCGTGAACGTCCGCACGGGCTTGCGGGCGATCACCCTGTTGCGCTGATGCTCGGCGAGGACCGACTCGATGATCTGCGAGTTGACCTCGCCCTCGATCCGGGCAACGCCGCGCCGGTTCTCCTGCGAGCGCATCGCGACCATCTCCGCGCCGCGCCCGTTGCAGAGGGTGCGGATCTGCATTCTCTGGTCGGCGCTGAGGCCCAGCGACCTGAATCGATCCGTGAGCTTCTTGCCGAGGCGGTAGCCCTCCCACGTGGCCCGTTGCTCGTCGGTCAGTGCGTTGCGGATCAACTCAAGGTAAGGCCCCGCATGGATGCGCCGCCGGTTGGCCAGCGCCATTATCCGGTTCATCGCCTCGCAGAGCCTGGCGATCTCGCCGGCCTTGCGGGCTTCGACCTGCGTGGCCCGAAGCGATGCCAGTTCCGGTGCATTCGCGCTGTCCCACTTGGCCAGCGCCTTGTCCAGGTCACTCAGGAGCGTGTTGATCCTGATGACCTGGTCTTGGGACAGTTTAAGTTCGGCGGCCATCGCGTCGTAGTTGCACAGGTCCTTCGCTGTCAGGTCAAAGCCCGCCGCGTTGCCAATGGCCCCGGCGGCGCTGCAGAGGGACGCGGCGATCAAGAGGACGGCGGCTGCTGAGATGTGTGTCCGTGTAATCATTCTGTTTCTCCGGGCGCTGTGCGCGCGGTTATTCCAACAGAGTCCAGACTATATAACATTATTGCGCCGTCCAGGTGCCGCGACAACATGATTTTTCCCCGATCCGTCTCGACAGTGGCGCGGTTTGCTCTGGCGGGGCGAGGGGGAACATGACATAGTGTCCGACCGAGGCCTTTGCGCCGGCCGCTCAAATGCGTGATGTGAAAGAAAGCCCCGAATGACAAGACCGTCAAGGAGTCGCCCCGTGCTAACGATACACGCGAAACGTCTCGGACAGTTCTGCATTCTGATCTACGCTCTGGCGGCGGTATCGTTGAGTACCGGCTGCGGGGCGGCGGTGCAGACGCGGCCCGAAGTCCGGGTGCCCGACCTGACCAAGGGGGACAAGCTCGAGACCGAGGGTTTCTACCACCTCGGACCCACCGGTGCCCGCGGGCGGATGTTCGTGAAGGACTTCATGACGCGACATGCTCGCCAGGTCCTTGTGATCGAGATTGACCCCGGCTCGCCGGCTGACGGCGTGCTCGCCGCGGGCGACGTGATTCTCGGTATCGGCGAGGCGCCGTTCAGCGAGGACCCGCGCAAGGCGATTGGACGGGCCATCACGGAGGCCGAGACCGAGGCGGGCAAGGGCGTACTCAAGCTGCTCCGGTGGCGAGCGGGCAAGCGCCAGGTCGTCTCGCTACAACTGCGCGTGATGGGCTCGTTCAGCGACACGGCGCCGTACGACTGCGCCAAGTCGAAGCGAATCCTGGGCGACGCCCTGCGCGTTCTCGCCGCCCGGGACAAGTGGAGCCGGTTCTCGCTGGAGGCCCTGGCGTTTCTGGCCTCGGGAAAGCCCGAGTATGTTCGCCTCGTCCGCGAGCATCTGCACAAGCAGAAGTGGGCCGGGCCCGAGGCGGTGTGCGGCGTGCATTCGTGGTCCGCGGGATATCACGGTCTGGTGCTGACCGAATACTACCTGGCCACCGGCGACACCTACGTCCTGCCGGCGATTCGGGAACACGCGGTGAAGATCGCCATGGGGCAAAGCTGCACGGGCACGTGGGGGCATTACTTCGCCAAGCCGAGCCTGAACAACGGCAAGTTGCACGGGCGCCTCGGCGGATATGGCGAGTTGAACGCGGCCGGCCTGCCGTGCTTCCTGACGCTGGTTCTGGCGACCAAGTGCGGCGTTAGTCATCCGGAGATCGACCTGGCGATCAAGCGGTCCAGCGAGTTCTTCAGCCAGTTCGTCGACAAGGGCACGATCGGGTACGGGTACCACCGTCCGAGCCTGGAGCATTACAGCAACGGGCGAAACGGCGATTCCTCGAACGGGAAGAACGCGACGGCGGCGATCATATTCAGCCTGATGGGCAAGCATGACGCGGCGCGGTTCTTCAGCCGGACGGTCACCTCGTCGTACGAAGAACGCGAGTTCGGGCACTCGGGCAACTCGTTCCACCAGTTCTGGGGCATGCTCGGGGCGAACTGTGCCGGTCCGAAGGCCGCCTCCGCGTTCGCAAAGGAACTGCGCTGGTACGCCGCGCTGACGCGGAAGGCCGACGGCAGCTTCGTGTACCAGCGGCTGGGCGGAACCTACGGCGGGGGCGCCCTGGACGCGACGGTCGCCCACGCGCTGGCCAATGCGCTGCCGTTGCGGAAGACCTACCTCACGGGCAAGGGCTCGGATCCCAAGACGTGGCTGGACGATGACGAGGTGAAGCGAACGATCGCCGCCGGGCGATGGCGATGGGCGGACTACGACACTATCAGCGCCGAGACGTTGATCGCCGAACTGGACTGCTGGTCTCCCGCCGCCCGCGAGTGGGTGGCTGAAGGGCTCGGCAAGAAACCCGACAACGTTGTCCCGCGCCTGCGGAAGATGCTCGCCGAAGGCGGGCGCTTCGCCCGCGCCGGCGCGTGTACGGCGCTGGGCTTCCAGGGCGAGCGCGCGGCGCCCGCGGTGGGGGACCTGACCCGGGCGCTGTCCGACAAGGCGACGATCGTCCGCGTCACGGCGAGCTACGCCCTGATGCGCATCGGCGCCCCGGCTCGCAAGGCCGTCCCCGACATGCTCCGCGCGGTCCTGACGGCCAAAGAGCACGAGCCCATGCTGCCCACCCAGCAGGCCGTCGCCTACAGCCTCGGCCACGATGGCGCACGGACCGCGCCGCTGTACTTCACGGGCATGTTCGCGAACTGGCCTCGGGACGAAAACCCGCTGTCCGGGCTCGACCGCCAGTTGCTCTACCCGGCGATGGCGACGCTGCTGACCCACCCGTCGGCCCGCGTGCGAGGCAGTGCGGCGTACGCGTACCGATACTTCACGCCGGAAGACGTCGGCGCAATGGCGCAGGAGATCTACGACGCGTCGACTGTCCCGGCGCCCGGATACGCGATGTTCGCCGACCTGCCCCGACATTACGGGCTGGAGTTGATGGCTCGCTATCGCCTCGCCGAGGGCGTGCCCCTCTGCCTCGACATGCTGGATCCTCGCGAGTGGGGGCAGAAGACACGGTTCCCCAATCGCTTTGCCGTTCTGCAGGCCTACGGCGCCGCGGCGAGGTCCGAACTGCCCCGCCTGCGCGAGCTGCGGTGGACCCTCAAGACGTCCGAGCATCGCAAGCTCGTCGAGGAGACCATCAGGGCAATCGAGAGCGATACGAGTCCGGCGTCGCTGACAAGCCTGGCCGCATTCGCCGAGACGCGCCTCGCCCGCCGACTCGTCTCGCTCAAGTCGAAGACGCACGGCGTCGACGTGTGCCGCAAACTGATGGCCGAGGACCCGGACGACACGTTCCTCCACGCCGCGGCGCTGAAGCAACTGACGGCGATGCTCGGTGCTGAGGCCCTCGACGATCTGCTCATGGCGGCGGGCCACCCGGACGCCAGGCTTCGCGCGACGGCTGTGAAGCTGGCAGCCGACCTGCCGGGGCGGGACGTGACGGATTCGTGCGTCAAGCAACTGGGCCTCGCGCAGGGCCGCAAACTTGCGGGAGCATTGGCGATCCTGGCCCGGCGCAGAGGCGAGAAGGTCCTTCCCACGGTGACCAGGCACCTGAAGCACGAGGACCCTCTCGTGCGGCTGGCCGCGGTCGACGCCGTCGGCCTGTTGGGCGGCAGGGGGGCGATTGGTGCCTTGCTGTCGGTGCTGGCCGGGGCGGAGACTCCTCGCGAGCGTCAGGCCGTAGAGAAGGCCCTGGTCTCCGTGCGTCGGCGCCTGAAGGACTACGGGCAGGGAACGAAGGACATCCTGGCGGCGCTTCCGGGCGCCGCCGAGGAGGCGCGGTGCTCGTTGATCCGCGTACTCGGGGCAATCGGCGACGCCGACGCGCTGGCCGCCGTGGTCAAGGCGACAGGTGACCCGAACGACGAGGTGCGAAAGACAGCCCTGGAGGCCTTGGCGACCTCACCCGGCGCCGAGGCGACGGCGGTCGTGCTGGCCCAAGCGGAGCACGCCCCGCGCGGACGGGCCAAGTCGGACCTCCTCTCGGCTTGCCTGCGACGTGTGATCACAGGCCGCGTGGGGGCCGATCAGAGGCTCGCCCTCCTGGATCGCATCGTGGTCCTGGGCGCGCGGGACCGTGCGTCGCGAACCGCCCTCGACGAACTGCCCTGGTCGCCCTCGCCGGCGGCCCTGCGCATGGCGCTGTCGTGGATGCGGAAGCGCGACAGGGCGTTCGGCAACGTTCACGAGCATGCCGCCAAGGCCGTCGTTGCTATCGCCCAGGCGATGGACATGAAAGACAAGGCCCAGCGTCAGGCCGCCGTCGAGGCCGTCAGGGAAGCCCTCCGCGTCACGAAAGACGCCAAAACGACTGCGGCGGCGAAAGCCTTCCTCGCCCAGCACGACACGTAAGCGTGCAGGGCGTACAACTCGCTGGCCTCGGCGCAGAAGACGGGCGTGCCCCGAAGGACACGCCCGTACAATGGACTCTGCGATGACTCTTACCGTCCGTGTCGTTTGGGGTGCGACACGATTACGCCCTTCGCCGCCGCCTGATCATCGCCAGTCCACCTAACGCCAGCAGACTCATCGTCGCCGGTTCAGGGGTCACCGCCATAGGCAATCCGGCGGGGTCGTACGACCAGCCGAGAATCTCGATCGTACCGTTGCTGCCGCCCGTACCGCCAAATGAGTTGGGGAAGTTCACGTCAAGATGTAACGCGCCATACACATTGTTGGTAAAGCCGTGCGTCCCGTTGAGGATCTTGAACGGCAGGTAGTTGTCGTCGCCCTGCACGAGGCCATTAAGGGTAGGATCACCCCACCAGAGCTGCGCCATCCAATTAGTTGGGTTGAAGTCCACACCAACAGTTCCGGAGTTTCCCTGCACATACGTGGGATACATATCGTATTGTGGTTCACCGCCGCCACCGTGTGTAATTCTGGCGGCTGCGTTCCATCCGGCTGCTCCGGCCATATCGTAGAAGTTGAAGCAGGGGTCGGTGGGAACCAGCCCGTCATCAATCGAGTTGTCGCCGAAGATATCCCACTGGTACTGGTTAGTACCGAAGGTCCACCCCAGCACATGGACTGTTTGGCTCATCACGTTGCTTGCCACTACATTGACGACCGCCGCATTTGCCGAAGATCCCGCAAAACCGCACACGACTGCAACGGCGAGCAGTCCTAGCACTACTTGTGTCTTTCCTTTTGTCATCATCTTCTGTCCCTTCATGTCTTTCTTGTTTCTTCCGGCCCCGACAGACTCAGCCGAGGTCTGCTTTGCCGGTCTTCCGTTCGGAGACCGACAGTGCCTGAAGTTCCTACAGTTCGATCGGGCGCACTGCCTGGCCAGGGCTCGTCGGCGCCGGTAGCGGCCCGCGTCGGGCCAAGTGCAACAGATCTCGTCAGGTTCGTCCTTGCACATCGCTCCTTTCTCTAGTCCAGCAATCCCGCACGATGTTTCGGCCGGGACCGTCCCGGCCGTCGGTCAGCGACGGCAGGCGCACACCTCCCGCAGGTAGGCGGACATCGCCAAACCGTCAACGGCTTTCACTCGAGGCAGGAGCGACCCAATGGATCGTCCCGACCCTCACAACACAATTGACTCGGCGGACTCACGCCGAATCAGGTCTCGCGGCTGTCATCGTCAACGAGACCCTATTTAGGTCTTCATCTGGCTCTTCGCCTTTCGCACACTTGCGGTCCCGTACAGCAAGGCCGATCACGGCCACTTGCACACTCTTCGCGCACGAATCCCGTTCGATGGACGACGGGTAATCGTCCAACTCATTCAGTGTTCGGTAAACGACGTACACTTCCGGCAGCCACATGGCCACCGGCATTCACATAGACGTAGCCGTACCGCACACTGGCGAATCAGTTCACATGGCCGATCCTGGCCTGGCCCTAAGGCAGAAGTGACGGAGCACTCTATGCTCCTGCCCTCATCTATGATTCGACGGGCACACGTCGAATGCTGCCCTTCCGCTGACAGACGCGGGTGGCAAGATGTAGTACTATAGGCGATAACCCGTAAGACTTCAACTACAAAATGAAATTAAGTGTGATTTAGGTGCGGTCGGCTGAGAGTGGCACCGCGCCGCTACCGTCCCGTCATGCGGAGGAGTTTGGCCTTGAGGGTCGCTTTGGTCTTGGCGTGGCGGGCGTCGGCTGAGAGGTTGGTCCACTCGTAGGGGTCGGCGTCGTGGTCGTACAGTTCCTCGCTGCCGTTGTTGTACAGGATGTAGCGCCACTTCTTGGTCCGGACCGACCAGTGCTGCTTTTCGGGCTGCTTCGCCGTGCCCTTGCCCGCGAAGACCATTGTCAGCGCCGCGTCGGGTCCCTTCCACGTGCCGGTCTTCGGCTCGGCGAGGAACGGGCGCATCGAGTGCCCGTCCAGCCGGGCGCCGCCGGCGTTCTTCCGCGTGTCGCCCTTCAGGCCGCACAGGTCCACCAGCGTCGGATAGATGTCGATCAGCGAGACGGGGTGCTCGGCCACGCTGCCGGCCTTCGCGACGCCCGGGGCGCGGACGATCAGCGGCACGCGGGCGGACTCCTCCCACAGGGCGTTCTTGAACAGGTAGTCCTTCTCGCCCATGTTCCAGCCGTGGTCGCTGGTGACGACGATGATGGTGTTGTCGGCCTGGCCGCTGGCGTCGACGGCGTCGACGACCTGTCCGATACACTCGTCGACGGCGGCGACGGACGCGAGATACGCCTGGGTAAATGCCTTCAGGCCGTCGTCGACGTTCGGATACGACTGCTTGAGCAGGCGGAAGTACTTCGGGCCCTTCATGTCGGCATCGAAGACGTCGAGGTAGTGACAGTCCTTGGCGTCGCCCGGCTTGATGACGGGGACCTTGACCGACGCCAGGGGGAACATGTCGAAGAAGCGCTTGGGCACGTGTAGCGGCGTGTGCGGCCTGATGAAGCCGACGCCGAGGAAGAACGGCTTGCCGTCGGGCTGCTTGGCCAGCGCCTTGATCCTGCTCGCCGCCCAGGCCGCGTTGCGCTCGTCGGGCGTGGGGTCGCGATCGTCGGCGCTGACGTACCTGAACTTCTGCGTCTTGCCCCACGTGCCGTAGATCCACCCCTTGGCGCCCTTGGCGTTCGGCCCGTACGGCGGGTCCGACAGCGGGGCGAAGGACCCGTCGACGT
Organism: uncultured Planctomycetaceae bacterium; assembly: GCA_964625865.1. Lineage (GTDB taxonomy): Bacteria > Planctomycetota > Phycisphaerae > SM23-33 > SM23-33 > CAZVEV01. Next base: position 34,827 of record CAZVEV010000005.1, read on the forward strand.
GGCCGATGCTCTGGAAGGGCTGTGGCACGGACGGATGGGCCACCCGCTCCTTGCCGTCGTACACGAACGGGCCGTAGTCGGCCTTGTGCTTGAACTCGCTCCACACCTGACGCCGGTGATGGTGCATCAGCTTGCCCGACCCGGCCACGTGATACCCGTTGTTGCGGAAATGCTCCATGAGCGTCTTGGAGTTCTTCAGCACGGGGTTGGTCCACCACTTGTCCCAGAACAGGTTCTTCGAGGTGTGCGGGTAGATGCCGGTCAGGAAGCTGGACCGCGACGGGGCGCAGACGGGGTTGTTGCTGTAGGCCCGCCTGAACGCCACGCCGGAGAGGGCGAGTTTGTCCATGGCCGGCGTCCTGGCCTGCGGGTGCCCGCCCATGTGCGCCACGTAGTCGTTCAGGTCGTCGCAGACGATCAGGACGACGTTGGGCCTTCGCTTCGGGGCCGCGGGAGGGCCGGCGCAGGCTGCCTGCAGCCCGAGAGAAATGATAGCCCCCACGGCGAGGATCTTCAGGACGTTATGGCGGATGATCATGCTGTGCTCCATCTATCTACGAATCGGCATCGGGAGGCGCCTTGACGGCCGGCAGGCTGTCGGCCATCGCTGCGCCCGTTCTTTTCAGTTCGTCCAGCAGTTGCTTACGATACGACAAGACGACCTTGCCGTACGCGGGATCAAGCGCCAGATTCACGAGTTCGGCCGGGTCGGCCTCCAGGTCGTACAGCTCTTCGATCTCGTTGGCGACCAGCGTGCGGATGTACTTGTACTTGCCCCTCCGCAGGAAGATCCACCACGGCACGCCGTTCCAGCCGGGCCTCTTGTCCTGCACCGTGTCGGCGCCGTAGTAGTACTTCGTGTTCTCCAGCATGACCGGATGGTCCCAGTCGGCCTTCGGATCAGTCAGCAGGGGGGTGATGTCGCGGCCGTGCATGGCCCACGGCAGGTCGATTCCGGCCAGCGCGAAGAACGTCGGGATCAGGTCGTGTCCGCCCACGGGGTGCGTGCAGACTTTGCCTTTGGCGACGGTGCCCGGCAGGCGGACGATCAGCGGGGCGCGCAGGTTCGCGTCGTAGGGGGCGTACTTCCACTTGAACCCGTGCTGGCCCCACGCGAAGCCCTGGTCGGACGTGAAGACGATCAGCGTGTTGTCAAGTTGTCCGGTCTTCCGCAGCGCCTCGACGACCTTGCCGACCCCCTCGTCCAGCGCGCGGACGGCTCGATTGTACTTCCGGACGGCTGCGTCCAGGCCCACCGGCTTGCCGTCCTTGCCCTTCTTCCACACGCCGTAGTTCTTCATGTACGCCGGCTTCGTCGGGCGCGGCGGGAAGATGTCTTTCGGCACCGGGACCGGCGAGGTGTCCCTGTAATCCCCGCCGTGCCGCCTGGCCGCCGCGTAGGGGCCGTGGACGGCGTCGTAGCACAGCCACAGATACCACGGCTTGGCGGGCTCCTTCGCCCGCTCGGAGATGAAGTCCACCGCGTAGCGCGTGTAGTTGTCCGTCGAGTATCCGCCGACCGCCTTCGGCTTGGCGCCGTTGAAGCTGATCTTCTGGTTGCGGTAGTACCCGCCGTAGACCTTCGGCTGGGTGTGGTCCCAGACGGCCGAGTAGTCCCAGTCTCGCCCGTGGCCGGTGTCGGCCCCGGTGTGCCACTTGCCGATCATCCCCGTGACGTACCCGTTCTTGCGGAACACCCGGGGCCAGAATGGGCAGGCCTCCGGGTCGTACGTGCTGCCCGGGTACCTGCCGACCATCCGCATCGTCTCGATGCCGTGCTGGAGTTTGCCGGTCAACGCCGTCGCGCGCGACGGCATGCACCAGGCACCGGTATAGCAGGTGGCGAACCGCACGCCCTCGGCGGCCAGCCGGTCGATGTTCGGCGTCTTGACCCACGGGTGGGCCTCCGGATAGCAACTGACGCTTCGAATGCTCTGGTCGTCGGTGAAGATGTAGAGAATGTTCGGCCGCTTGGCGGGATGTCCGATCTCCGCCGAGCCCACCGCAGGCGAAAGACACATCGCCGCGGCGCCCGCAGCAATCGTCTTGACGCAATCTCTACGATTGAGGTGTCTGCTCATGCAACGGATTCTACCTCGCACACGCCCGTGCCGTCGAGAGGCCGATGGAGCGGGTGCCGTGGGTTGCGGAGCGAAGCGGAGCAACCACGCCTACGCGCGCTGCAACGTGGTTGCTCCGCAGCCCACGGCACCCGCCCAGGGGTAGGGCGTGCAACTGGTTGCACGCGGAACGAACGCGTCGTCGGTTCCGCGTGCAAACGAGTTGCACGCCCTACGGTCTGCGACTGATATGACGCGGGGCGACCCGATCAGCGGATCGCCCCGACGTGCGTCTGTTATGCTCGTGACGTCGCGCCTATGCGCGGCGGCGCCGGCAGACCACCGCCACACCGCCCAGGACCAGCAGCCCCAGCGTGCCCGGTTCGGGGACGACGTAGATCGTGCCGCGCTCGGCGCCCGTGCCCAGGAACTTGTCGAATTTCCATTCCAGGCCCGCGCCCGGACCGGCGTCGGTTATGTCGAACAGGTCCTTCACGTTGCCGACGTAGTCGGTAGCGATCGTATCGGCCAGGACGATCTGGAACGAGTCGCCATCGGAGAGCGAGAACCCATCGATCAGGTTGACGTCGATCGTTCCGTTGATCGTCGCCGTCGAACCGCCTGTCATACTCAGCTTGTCATGGCCATCCGGGTCGCCCGCGCCGTTGGTCCCTGCGATCTCGATCTCGAGGATACCCGCCGCCCCGAGGTCGTACGTCAGGCCGTCGACAAGCATCGTCCCCGGCGAGTTGCCGATCTTCACTGTCCCGTCCTGCTGATCCAGGTTGCCGTAGACATTGGCAACGTTCTGCATCGTGCCGCCTTGCAGGGTCATATTACCGTTGATATTGGTGACGTCCTGCATCGTGCCACCCGCCTGGGTCAGGTCGCCGTAGAACGTGCCCACGTTCTTCAGCGTCCCGTCGGTGAAGTTGAACTGGTTGGTGCCGCTGCGGTCGCCATAGTGGATATCTCCGCCGGTCAGGTCCAGCGTGGCGCCGTCGAGGTTGACGGTGTCCGTGCCGTTGTTGCGGAAGTCCATGTGGTCGTTGATGATCACCATCCCGCCGTCGAAGTTGTACTCCGTCGAGCCGGCGGCGTTGTTGGCGCCCTGGATATCGCGGAACTTCAGCGTCCCGCCGTCCATGTTCACCACGCCGTCGCCGCTGTTGGCCTTCAGGATGCCGTTAGTGCCGATATCCGGATCGCTGACGAAGTCCACCAGCCCGCCGTACATGTTGAAGACGGCCGTGCCCGTGCTGGTCTGCCCGATGATCCAGTTGTTGTTGCCCGTCATGTTGATCGTGCCGCTCCACATCGTCAGGATCCCGTCGCCGTTATCGCCGTTTTCCAGGTTGTTCTGGATGTTCAGCGTGGGGTTGGTGTCCTGTGCGGGGCGCCCGATGACGACCGTCGCGGTACGCCCGTTGGCCGTGGTGGCGTTGCCCGCGTCTGCCATCCGCAGGTCAGTGGTCGACGTCAGCGTTCCTTCGATCAGGTTCAGCGTGCCCTTGCCGTTGTTGCCCACCACCAGCTTGGTCGTGGTCACCGCGTCGGCGGGGTTGTCCAGTTCGATGGTCAACTCGCCGATGGCGGTGGCGTTGTTGTCGTCGCCCAGGTAGACCCTGGCAAAACCGTACGTCCCGTCGCCGGTAATCGTAACCGTTCCCTGGCCGGTGTCGCCGATCCTGGTGTCGCCGTTGACGGTGAACGAGTTGCAGTCGATGTTGAGCGTTCCGTTGCTGCCTGCGGCGTCACCCACCTCGAGTTTGCTGGTGAACAGTACGGTGGCGCCGGGATTGACGGTCATTGTCCCGCTCGAGTTGGCCTTCTCGGCGACGAACGAATCGCCGTTGGCCTCTAGTGAGCCGTTGACCGTCAGCAACGCGGTGGTCCCGCTGCTGCCGACACTCGTGGTGCCTGTGCTCTTGACGCTCCGCCCGGCGCCGATGGTGTGGGTCGCACCGCTGGACGAGGTGGCCTCACCAAGCGAGAACCGCTGCACGAGGATGTCGCCGGTGACCGTCAGCGTCCCGCCGTTGATGTGAAGTTGGGCGTTATCCACGCCGGTCAGTTCCTCGATGCCGTACGTCGCCGCCGCGCCGTTGTTGATTGTCAGGCTGCCGCTGTTGAGGTTGACGATCCCGCCGTCGTCGCTGGCCGCTGCACCGAAGTTGAGCACACCATCGACCACGACTGTCCCGCCGATGTTCAGCGTGCTGTTGTTGTCAATCGTCTCCCCGCCGATGATCAGATCCCCGCGGACCGTCAGTGAGGCGTTGTCCGTCACGTCGACGTCGCCCACCGCGTTGTCATTCGCCAGGCGCAGGTCCTGCGGCGTGCCCACCGTGCCCACTTCCAGGCTCGTCCCGGCCCCGTCGATCGTCAGGGCGGCCGCGTCGATTCCCGCAGCGCCATTCTGGGCGATGTCGAGCGTCGCCCCGGTGAACGTTACGGCGTTTCCGCCGTCGATCACGGCGTTGATTCTCCGCGTGTTGGCCGCCGCGCCGGCCGTTGCCCGGGCAATCTGCACGAGGTTGTTGTCGCCGACGTCGGAGTTGAGGTCCCAGTCCACGTCCGAGGCGACGTCCAGGGCCAAACCGCCGTCGGTCAGCGTGCTCGTGCCGGTGATCACGGTGACGGTGTCGCCGATGAACCAGACCTGCCCGTCGGGACGTCCATCGGTCCAGTCAGCCTGGGCGCTGGTGGACCATTCGCCGGACCCGGCGCTCCAGGTGGTGGTCAGGCCGGCGTCCGAACCGGTCTCGGTCGGGAACCTGTCGTCGACGGTAAGCGTTCCGGTGGTTATCGCCACGTCGGTGGCCGTGATCGAGGCGGTGTTCGGACTGCTGACGGCCAGCGTCAGTGTCCCGCCGTCCTGGTTATAGGCACCGATTTCGTCGAACGTGCCGTTCTGATTGTTCAGGGTCAGTCCGCCGCTGGTCAGCGTCAGCTTGCTGCCGGTGCCGTCCCCCACGGTCATGTTGTTGGCCACCGACAAGGTCCCGCCGTCGATCTCCAACTCGGCTTGGGTCACCGCGGCGTCGGCGGCGAACTGCAGGTTGTTCGTCGACGCCGTGGCGCCGATCGCCCCGGCGCCGGTTTGGGCGTGATTGGCCGTGGCGCCGACGTTGAGGTTGTCGGCCTCGAACAGCGCGTCGAGCCCGGCCGAGCCGCCGGTGGTGACCGTCCCGCCATTGAGGTTGATCGTGCTGGTCCCGTTGCGGTCGTTCAGGTCGCCACCGATGTTGATCGTTCCGCCGCTGTTGACGTTCAGAACGAACTCGCGCGCGCCGGTGTTGGTCATGTTGAAGTTGCCCCCGAACGTCAGCGTGCCCGTGCCGCGGACGGTAAACGTATCGTTGCCGTTACGCCCGTTGTAGATATCGCCGATGTTGATGGCGCCGGCGCTGACGTCCAGGTTGAAGAAGTCCCCGTCGGTCCCGCCCTTGTTGCCTTGCAGGTCGTCGCCGATCGTCAGCGTCCCACCGGTGTGGTTGTGCGTCGCATCGCCGTCATTGATGTTGTAGTCGGCCCCGCCGGTGTTGCTGAACGTCCCCCCGCTGAACTCGATCGTCACCACGTCGTTCTCGTTGCCCTGGCCCAGGATGAGGCTCTGGTTGTCCATCGTCACCGAGCCGCTCTTCATGTAGAACGTGGCGTTGGCGTTGTTGGCCGTGCCTACCTCGAAGCGCCCGCCGGTGGTGACTACCGTCGCACCGTCGATCGTCAGCACGCTTGTCTCCGCTCCTGCCGCTTGATGGCCGATCTGGACAGCCTGTGTCTCGTTGCCGGACTCGCTGATCGTCACCGTGCCGCCGGTCAGAGAAACGGTTCCCTTGTTCCCGCCGCTGCCGATAAGCAGCGCGTCGATGTCCAGCGTACCGCCTGACACGTTGAGTACGCCCACGCCGGTCGCGTCGCCGACGAACGTCTGGTTGGCAACGGCGCCCGTGCTCAGACCGGTGACGTCGGCGGTCAGACCGTTGCCGATGTTGGCGTCGTCTGTTCCGGCAGGCAGGACGTCGCCGCCCCAGTTGGCTGCCCGCTCCCAATCGCTGTCGGTAGCGTCGCCATCGTCGAAGATCACGGCTCCGGCGGCGGGGCAGGTGCTCAGGAAGAAGACAGATACGGCCAGTACCATCGCGGTCAGAGAGAGTGACTTAAACATGTGAGAGCTCCTCAAAGGGTAAAGGGTCGTCCTGGGTACAGGTCCTCGTTGATCCAACCTGGTCATAGATCTCGCTTCTCGTCGTCCGGCTGCTGTCCGGGGCCGCCGTCGCGCATTGCGATGCTCGCGGCGCCGAGAAAGGCTGCCGGCCGAACGTCTTGTCTCCTGCAGGTGCGTCTGTAATCCTCAGCGTGGACGGAGCGTGCGGTCCGCTGAACTCAGCATGAACCGCTGACGCAGGCTCACGTCGCCGCTGGAGCCACTCCTGACTCAGCTTATTAGTATAATGCCTCGGGCGGCCCTGTCAAGCGCCTTTTTTATTTTGTTTTCACGCGGGTGCGGTCGGCAAATAGTGGCAGCCGAGATCCGGAGACGCAATCTCGCAGCCATCTGTCACAGAGACACAGAGAAGGGCCTTGGGGGACAGCCGGTTCACACTCGCCGGTTCGCACCTGGGAATCGGCAGGGAGGACAGGATGGCGAGGGTTTATAACCATCTGGCAATAATGTGGGTGCGGTGTTTTGGGCTCCCTGTGTCGCGGCGAGACCGGCGGTGTGCACACCCGAAAGTGTGAACCGGGGTGAACCAACTCCCCGACGAGTAACTGTCCCCCGGGGCCCTGAAAATGGTGCAACGCGAAAATAATGCGCTTGACGCGGCGATCCGGACGATTAGAAGTGTTAAACGTTGAGGCCCAGCCGTCGGATCGGCTGCCCAGTCGCGACGGACGTACCGGAGATACCCCATGCATACACGACCACTTATCGTAGCGACCCTCATCGCCCTGGTAGCCTCGGCAGCCCCCGCCGGCGACTGGCCGCAGTTCCTCGGGCCCGACCGCAACGCGATTTCCAGGGAGACGGGCCTGGCCCGCAAGTGGCCCCCGGGCGGTCCGAAGGTTCTCTGGACGACCAAGACGGGCCTGGGCTTCGGCGGGGCAGCCATTGTAGGCCGGGAAGTGTTCATCCTCGACCGCGACTCGGCCGGGCGCCAGGACGTGCTGCGATGCCTGTCCCTGGCCAACGGAAAGGAACTGTGGTCCTACGCCTACGACGCGCGGGGCCCGTTCAGCCACGACGGCAGCCGCTCCACCCCCGCCGTCGATGACGACAACGTCTACACGGTCGGCCCGCTGGGCGACATGTACTGTATCAGCCGCACCACGCACAAGCCGGTCTGGACGAAGAACCTGCTTCGCACGTACGGCGCGAGCAAGCCCAAGTGGGTGATCTCGCAGTCGCCGCTGCTGTACAAGGACATGGTCATCGTCGCGCCGCAGGGCACGCAGGCGAGCATCGTGGCGCTGAATCGCAAGACCGGCGCCGTCCGGTGGAAGGCCCCCGCGGTGGGCAAGGGCGTCAGTTACGCCTCGCCCGTGCCGGTCACCATCGGCGGGACCGAGCAGATCGCGATGGTCGTCGGCGAGTGGGGCTCGGCCGTTGCGGGTGTGGATGCATCGAACGGCAAGGTCCTGTGGACATACGAGGGCTGGAACTGTCGCATCCCCATCCCCTCGGTCACCGCCATCGGCGACGGGCGCCTGTTCATCACCGGCGAGTACGGCGCCGGGTCGGCGATGATCAAGGTCACGGGGTCCGGCACGCGGTTCAAGGTCTCGGAGGTCTACAAGACCCAGGCCTGCGGCTCGCAGATCCACCAGCCCCTCCTGCACGAAGGGCACCTCTATATGCACTCCAACGGCAACAAGCGCAGGGACGGCATGCTGTGTTTGTCGCTGGAGGGCAAGGTCAAGTGGAAGACCGGCCGCAAGAACAACTTCCAGCGGGGCGGGCTGATTCTCGCCGACGGGCTGATCATCAGCATCGACGGCGTGACCGGCGTGCTGCACCTGATCGAGCCCTCGCCGGCCGGCCTGAAGATCATCTCGAAGGTCAAGATGCTGGGTGGCAAGGAGATCTGGTCCCCGCCGTCGCTGGCCGGCGGCAAGCTGATCATCCGCGACCAGCACCAGATCAAGTGCCTCGACATCGCCGCCCGCTGATCGGGCCGGTCGGCACCCGCGGTTACTCCTCGAGACGCGGGTGCCGTAGTTTGACGCGAAGCGGCAACCACGTATTGCCGCCCGGCGCGCCATCCCCGCCGCCCGGCGGGGCGGTTACTCTTCGAGACTGATCGCGTCGACGGGACAGCCTTCGGTGGCTTCTCTGCAGGTGTCTTCGGCGTCGGCGGGAACGGGGTCCGCAATGACGATCGCCAGCGTGTCGTCATCGTTCATGTCGAATACGTCGGGGCAGGTCGCGACACACAGGCCGCAGCCGGTGCACTCGTCGACGTCTACGATTGCCTTCATCAGTCATGCTCCTTCACGGGGTACTCGATACACGGTGCGGTCACTGTATTATCGCAGCGGGATGCCTGGCCGACTCTATTTCTTCGCCTCCTCGGGGGCCGGGCCTCCTCGGTAGGTCTTGGGCCGGGGCTTGGGGCGGACGAACTGAGCGGACTGAGGGTCCGGCGAGGTCAGGGGAATCGTGTCGCCGTAGCGTTTCTGTTCGGCGGCCAGCATCGCCATCATACGGGCCACCCGCGGCGCCTGGTCGGGCTGACCGGACAGGTCCCGCGTTTCGTGCGGATCGCTGTCCAGGTCGAACAGCAGCGTGCGATTGATCCGGGGGAAGCGGAGCAGCTTCCATCGCCCGTCGCGCACGGAACGCTGCGTGTTCATGTAGGCCAGGAACACCGTGTCCCGGACCTTGGTCTTCTTCCCGCGGATAATGGGGGCCAGGCTCAGTCCGTCGATGGCTTTCGGCGCCGGTGCGCCGACCAGTTCGCAGACGGTCGGGAAGATATCGTGGATGTATGCCAAGGCCTTGCTCGTGCCCTTGGCAATGCCGGGCCCCGCGACAAGCAGCGGGACCTTCATCGTGTCTTCGTAGATGTTCTGCTTGCCCATCAGCCCGTGCGAGCCAATCGCGATGCCCTGGTCGGATGAGAAGATGACGATGGTGTTATCGGTAAGGGACAGATCGTCCAGGGCCGTCAGCAGGCGTCCGATGTCGTGGTCCATGCTCGAGATCAGCGCGTAGTAGTCGTGCAGGTGGCGGCGGATGGCGTCTTTCGTGCGGGGCCAGGCCTCCAGACACTCGTCGCGAATCGTCATCGAGCCGATGTTCCACGGGTGGATGGGCTTGTAGTTAACGGGCAGGGGAATCCTCGCCGAGTCGTACAGGGCGCGAAACCGCCTCGCTGCCCAACGCGGGTCGTGCGGGCAGGGCAGGCCGAGATACATGAAGAACGGACGTGTCTTGTCGCGCGTGCCCTTGAGGAACGCCACCGCGTCGTCGACGAGCTTCCGGGCGGGCCGGCCCGTAGCCAGGGCCCGGACCATGTGGACGTTCTGGCGATGATCGAACTGCGTCTGGATCTGCGGCAGGTTGGCCGTCCCGCTCTTCTCGCTGTAGTACGTTTCATACCCGGCGGCCCGCATGGACTTGGGGAACGTGGCCTTGGCGGGATCGGCGTGCCACGTGTTCCTCGTGACGAGGCGCTTGCGTCTCGCGTCGTATCGGAAGCGGAAGAACCCCCGTCCGCTCATCGCCATGTTCCGCGCCGGAATGCACACCGCCCCGCAGTTTCCGCCCAGGCAGTACGCGTTGGAAAAGATGAACGACCGCCGCGCCAGGCGGTCCAGCCCGGGCGTTACGATCGCCTTGTTGCCCAGCGCCGCAATCGTATCGGCCCGCTGGTCGTCCGTGAAGATGAACAGGACATTCGGCTTGGCGGCGCCGGCCTGGGGCGCCCCAACTGCCGATACCATCGTCGCCCCGACTGACGCAGCGCCCACTCGCGCCAGGAACTGTCGCCTCGATTGTCTCATGTCTGCTCCTTGCCCGTCAGAACGCCTCAGCCACGCCACATGTCGAAACCCTATCTCCGATCCAAGCCCAACACAAGCCGTCGCGGGAGTACACTGGTGGCACAGTTACCTGCCTCGGCGTGGAGTGAAGGCGCCTAGCGAGCCGTATTGGCCCACGTGGGGGCCGTCAGGACCAGCAGGCCCATCGCCGTGCCGTACGATTCGCCGCAGTGGTCCTTCGAGTCGATCCAGTGGCCGTCCGGCTTCTGCAGGGCCAGGAAGTGACTGACCAACGCGGGGCGGTACTTGGCCTGCGTCTCACCGCCGAGATACTCCACGGCCTGGGCGAGGTAGAAGTACCCGTAGAAGCAGTAGAACGTCCCGATCATGTAGGGCCTCTGGTGGCAGCCCTTCTCGAGGTCGCGCACCTTGTCCATTCGCTCGCGGTACGCGAAGAACGTCTCGACGGCCTTCCGGAGGCGGTCGTTCAAACCGGCGCCGCCCTGGAGCAGCGCGAGTTCCAGTTGCACCGACCGCCCGATGGAGTCCCGCACGCGCCCGCGCGTGTCCAGCGTCTTCGGGACCCCCTGGTAGGACACGTAGTGCCCCGGGTTGCTCTGTCGTTTGAGGTAGGCCATCGGGGCCGCGATCATGCCGGCGGGCACGGGAATCGATGCCTCGCGGGCCGACACCAGGCCCATCAGCACCGTCGCGGTGGTGAAGCTCTCGCTCGGCCCCTTGTCGTACGTCCACCCGCCGTCGGTCTGCTGCGTCTTGCCCAACGCCGCAACCATGGCCCCCATCTCGGCCCGGACCTCCTTCCGCAATTCCGCCGGGACATCGCCCGAGCAAAGCGTGCGCCCCAGCACGAACAGGCTGAACGCCTGGCTCCACACGTTCCGCTCGTGCACCTTGGGCGTGTTGTCGCGGGTGTTCTTCATCGTCCCGCTGTCTTCGATCGTGTCCAGCACGAACCGCAGGGCCCGGGCTCGGGCGCTTGCAGCCTTGCTGTCGTCCGGCGCCGCGGCCGTCAGCGCCAGGTACGCCAGGCTCGAGATGGCCACCGGATAGTCGGACTTGTGCGGCCCGGGCTCCTTCACGTCGTCTCCGCCCCAGGACCCGTCGTCCGCATGCTGCCTCGCCACCAGCGCCCTTGCCCCGCGACCAAGCGACAGGGAGACCTCGGCACCCCATAGGCTGCGGCCCGCCGCTCCGCCCGCTGCAAGGGCCGGCACATTGTCGCCGGGAGTCCTGGTCGTCGGAGCCGTTTCAGCAACACATCCCGACAGGATCACAAGGAGGCCTGTCGACAGCAGTATCGCTCTGGGAAGACGCATCATGGTTGATCCTCTGCTTCAGTATTTCGTCCCTGACCCATGCGGGGCATTCTACCGAGGCGGTGGCAAAGCAGCAATCGGATACGGCGGGCCGGAGTCCGGTCCTTCCTGGTTGCCGGCTCGCCTCGCACAGTTTCGGCCAGAGTTCCACGAGATATCTTTCCGCAGACGGCCGGGTTGTGGTATCATCAACGTCTGGTGGAGGTCCATGCAGTACGCAGCCGGCCATACATCCTGTTCGCCCGCGTTCATCGAGCCGCTCGAGCCGCGACTGCTGCTCTCGGCGGGGCTGCTGATCAGCGAGTTCATGGCCGTCAACGACGACACGCTCGACGACGGCGATCAGGTGGGCAACTACCCCGACTGGATCGAGATCCACAATCCCACTGACCAGGCCGTCAGCCTCGACGGGTGGTACCTCACCGACAAGTCGAACAACCTGGACAAGTGGCCCTTCCCCAACGTGTTGATCGACGCGGGTCAGTACATGGTCGTCTTCGCCTCCGACCAGACCGTTGACGATTACGTCGACGGCCAGGGACACCTGCACACGAGCTTCGCCCTCAAGGGCGGCGGCGAGTACCTGGCGCTGACGCACGACGAGGGGGCCGGGCCGGTTGTCGTACACGAATACGCTCCGGAGTATCCCGAGCAGTTGGCGGATATCTCCTTCGGCATGCCGAGCGGCGAGATCATCTGGGACCAACTCGTCGCCGGCGGGGACCAGATAGCCTACCACGTGCCGACCAGCGGCGAGGACGTCACCGCGTGGACCGAGGCCGCCTTCGATGATTCAGCGTGGGTGGACACTGTAACCTATGACCAGGCCGGTGTGCTGATTACCGAACTGGCCACCGGTGATCCCCGAAGCATCGAGATCCAGAACGTCTCAGACGTCTCGATTGCCACCGCCGGCTGGGTCGTGCTGGCCAACGATCCGGCCGCCGGGGTCAGCGGCGTCTTCGCCGAGGCCTGGTCGCTGCCGGCCTCCGTTGGGTCCGCTGCCGTAATCTACGCCACAGACGACGCCGGCGACGCCGCCGCGGACCATACCTTCTCGGCCGACGTTCCCTGGACCCTCACCGGCGACGGCTGGGTCATGATCATCGACGATGCCGGGACCGTCAGGGACTTCGCCGTCTGGGGCTACTCCGCTGCCGAGGTCGCCTCGCTGTCGGTCGACTACGGCGGATTCACGGAGATCACCGTTGGCGACCAGTGGGTCGGCGATGCAGCGCCCGTCGGCGCCGAAGACGGCGGGCTTGACGGATGGGTGGCCTTCAACGACCACGTTCGCGGCTCGGGCACGCACGCCAATACCACCAGCTACGCCGCTAACGGCACGGCGTCGGGGCTGCTCAAGAACGTCGCCACCAGCGCCCAGACGCCCGTGACGCTGACCACGACCCAGAGCGGCGCGAGCTTCGCCACCAACGGCGCCAACCCGGCGACGGGAACCGACGCGTACAACGCGTTCAACGGCTATGTCGACTTCAGTGCTGCTGCCGGCGCCAGCCTGGAGATCAACGCCGCCACCAACGACCACTACACGCACACCTTCACCGGCCTCGATGCCGGTAATGCGGTAACCTACAACTTCACCGGGACGGCCATCCGGGGCAATTCGAGCTACACTAATCGGTGGACCCGGGTCGCTCTCGAAGGCGCCGCAGCCTCGACGCCGGAGTACAGCACCGGCGATGGCGTGGTCGTCATCAGTCCGACCGAAGTCGCCATCTGGGTCGGACACAACAGTGCCGCCAACCAGGGCTTCGTCGCGGCCTGGACAGACATCGATCCCGGCCCGGACGGGCAGTTCACGGTCGTATCGAGGCAGTACACCGGCTCCACGCCTGGCGTGGGGACCGGCACGGCCAATGGATCCAAAGGCTACGGGCTGGCGGGCATTCGCCTGGAGATGGTCGCCCCGGTCGGGCCGACGGCCTACCTTCGTCGCACCGGCGACCGCGATGCCGACGCGGCGGGCGACTTCCTCCGTCGGGCCGATGCCTCATTCGGTTCGCAGAACCCGGACCTGACCGTCCCGTTCGGAACGACCGTGCCCGCCGTCACCGGTGTGGGCTTCAGCAACGTTCAGCCGGACTTCGACAGCATCATCGGCACGGACGTGGGCGACGTGATGCAGGGGACCAACGCCTCGCTCTGGACACGCCTGGCCTTCGACGCGACCGACACCTCGTTTTTCGACAAGCTGGTTCTTCGGATGAAGTACGATGACGGCTTCATCGCATATCTCAACGGCGTCAAGGTCGCCCAGGCCAACGCCCCGGAAACGCTCACCTGGGACGCCGCCGCCACCGCCACACGCGACAACGCCGCCGCCGTCGTCTTCCAGGACTTCGATATCAGCGACCACCTGTCGTCGCTGGAGGCGACCGGGAACGTACTGGCCATCCACGCCCTGAACGTCACGGCTGCCGATGACGACCTGCTCGTCCTGCCCGAACTGATCGCCTCCAACAACCTCGATCTCCCGCAGTACATGACCACGCCCACGCCCCGGGCCGCCAACGTTCCCGGCGCCTTGGGCCTGGTGGCCGACACGGCCTTCAGCGTTGACCGCGGGTTCTACACCGATCCGTTCGACGTCGAGATCACCAGCGCGACGGCCGGGGCGGACATCTACTACACACTTGACGGTACCGAACCCACCGAGGCCGACGGCATCCCGTACACTGGGCCAGTCCACATCGCCGGGCAGACCGTCCTCCGCGCCAAGGCCTTCAAACCCGGCTACATCCCGACCAACGTCGACACCCAGTCGTACATCTTCGTCGACGACGTCGTCGGCCAGGACTACCAGGCCACGCTCGATGCCGGCTTCCCGGCGGCCTGGGGCGGCACGAGTCCGGACTACGGCATCGACCCGGACGTGATCGGCACGTTCGATCCGGTCACCGGCGCCCCTAACGGCGATGACGACTTCGCCGGCGTCTATGCCGCCTCCATCAAGGACGACCTGAAGGCCGTCCCCACGCTGTCGATCGTCATGAACGTCGACGACATGTTCGGCTCAAACGGGATCTACACGAACTCGAGGAGTTCCGGCGTCAACTGGGAGAGGGCCGCCTCCGCCGAACTGATCTTCCCCGACGGTGCGGAAGGGTTCCAGGTCAACTGCGGCATCCGCATCCAGGGCGGCGCGTTCCGCAATCACAGCCTGACCAAGAAGCACTCGCTGCGCCTTCTGTTCAAGGACATCTACGGCCCGACGAAGCTGGAGTATCCGCTGTTCGGTGACGACGCGGTGGATCGCTTCGATACGATCACCTTCCGGGCCGACGCGAACGACGGGTGGCAGTGGGGGTCGGCGGGGGGCCAGCCCCAATACGCACGCGACGAGTTCCTCCGGCGCGCGAGCCTCTCGATGGGACAGGTCGACTCGCATGGCGAGCGCGTACACCTGTACATCAACGGGATCTACTGGGGCATGTACAACCCCGTCGAACGCCCGGACGCGGCGTTCGCCTCCAGCTACTTCGGTGGCGAGAAGGAGCAGTGGGACGCCATCAACTCAGGCGAGGCCGTCGACGGCAACAAGACCGCGTGGAATACGATGGTCTCACTGGCCGGTGACGTGAACTCCGCGGCCAACGAGACCGACCGGACGGCCGCCTACATGAAGGTCCAGGGGCTGAATCCCGACGGGACCGACAATCCGACCTGGGAGGACTACCTCGATGTCGACAACATGATCGACTACCTGATCTCGAACTTCTACGGGGGCAACTCCGACTGGCCCCACAAGAACTACTACGTGGGCAGGCGGCGCGGACCCGAGAGCACGGGCTTCAAGTTCTTCATGTGGGACGCCGAGTGGTCGCTCGATATGCGATCGAACGTCACCACCGACCGGACGGGCCAGTCCTCCGGCGTGGCCCAGCCGTATTCGCTGATCAAGGCCAGCCAGGAGTTCAAACTCCGCTTCGGCGACCGGGCACACCGGTACTTCTTCAACAGTGGGGCGTACTACGTCGATTCGAGCAATCCCGCGTGGGATCCGGCCCACCCGGAGCGGAACGTCCCGGCTGCCCTGTACGTGTCCATTCTTGACGAGATCGAGGACGCCATCGTCGGCGAGTCGGCGCGGTGGGGCGACCAGCACCGATCTACGCCCTATACACGCGACGCCGAATGGCGCAGCGAGGCCGACGGTCTCCTGGCCGACTACTTCCCGTACCGCTCGGCCAACGTGCTCGAGGACTTCGTCAACGCGGGCCTCTACCCGGCCGTCGACGCGCCGGTGTTTCATGTGGACGGGGGGTATCAGCATGGTGGGGCGGTGGCTTCGGGGGCGGAACTGACAATGCCGGACGACGGGACGACGATCTACTACACGACCGACGGCAGTGATCCGCGGGCGATCGGCGG